>QKPP01000027.1 GCA_006508105.1 Myxococcales bacterium FL481
AGGCGGCGTGGCGGCAGGCGGCGTGGCGGCAGGCGGCGCGGCGGCAGGCGGCGCGGCGGCGGCTGCCGCCGGCAGCACCCAGAGCAGGAGCAAAAGGCCGCAGGGCGCGAACCGACGTCGCCGCGCGACGACACGAAGCAATGGCTGGTGCATGACGCGTCACTGAACAACATCGAGCCAGCACGCCCACAGGTTTCTGCGTGCGCATGGGCAGCGGCCGGTGTTGGTGACGGTAGAACACCGGCGCCCATCCCGGGTGTCACCGACCCCACGCGTCGATCGTCTGCGAGGTCGGCCCGACCGCAGGCGTCCCAGTGACACTCGCGGGCGCGGTCCAGCCCGGCCCCTTGCTCCGCGCCATTCCACGCGACGAAACGGCTGCCCGCGAACTCACGGCGCGGCCGGGCGGCCAGTCGCCGTGACGAGTCGACCGCACATTCTCTAGACGCTATCGATGATCTGATTCAGCGTCGCACTGGGGCGCATCGCCTTGCCAGCCAGATCGGGACGGGGTTGGTAGTACCCGCCCAGGTCTTGTGGTGCCCCTTGGGCGGCTCGCAACTCTTCCACGATCTTCGCCTCGTTGGATTCGAGCGACTGAGCCACCGCCGCGAACTTCGTGGCCAACGAGGCGTCGGTGGTCTGTTCCGCCAGCGCCCGGGCCCAGTACATCGCCAGGAAGAAATGGCTGCCACGGTTGTCGAGCTCGTGGACCCGCCGCGAGGGGGATTTGTCCTTGAGTAGATACTGCGTGGTCGCTTCATCGAGCGCGGCCCCGAGCAGACGGGCGCTCGGGTTGTCGAACTTGTCTCCCAGATGGTCAAGCGACACGGCGAGGGCGAGAAACTCGCCGAGTGAGTCCCAACGTAGATGCCCCTCTTGCTCGAACTGTTGCACGTGCTTGGGGGCCGACCCACCGGCCCCCGTTTCGAATAGGCCGCCGCCTTGCATCAGCGGCACGATCGACAGCATCTTCGCACTGGTGCCGACCTCGAGAATGGGAAACAAGTCCGTCAAGTAGTCCCGTAGCACGTTGCCAGTCGCCGAGATTGTGTCTTGACCTTCCACGATGCGTCCCAAAGTCAAGCGCGTCGCGTCGACGGGTGAAAGCATCTCGATCTCGACACCGTCGGTGTTCTCCTCGGCCAGGTAAGCGCGGACCTTCTTGATCAGCTCTGCGTCGTGCGCTCGGCCCTCGTCGAGCCAAAACACCACAACGGCCCCCGTCGCGCGACCACGACGCACGGCCAGCTGCACCCAGTCTCGAACCGGCGCGTCCTTGACGGTGCAGGCGCGCCAGATGTCCCCCGCCTCCACCTCGTGCCGAGTCAACTCGTTGCCCGACTCGTCGACAACGCGAACCACACCGGCACTACTGATCTCGAACGTCTTGTCGTGCGATCCGTACTCTTCGGCCTTTTGCGCCATCAGTCCGACGTTCGGCACGCTACCCATCGTTCGCGGGTCGAAGGCGCCGTGCTCTCTGCAAAACGATATCACCGCCTGGTACACGCCAGCGTAGCTACTGTCGGGAATGACGGCCTTGGTATCCTGCGTTTTCCCCTCGGCGTTCCACATCTGGCCCGAGGTGCGAATCATCGCCGGCATCGAGGCATCGATAATGACGTCGCTAGGCACGTGCAGATTGGTGATTCCTCGACCCGAGTCCACCATCGCCAACGCGGGCCCGGCCGCATAGACGGCCTTGATATCCGATTCGATCTCCTCGCGCGGACCGGTGGGGAGGCTCTTGATCCGCTGCAGCAGCTCCCCCAGGCCATGATTCGGATTCACCTCCAACTCGTCGAGCGTAGCGCGATGTTTGTCGAACACAGACTTGAAGAACGCACGCACCGCGTGACCAAAGATGATGGGATCCGAGACCTTCATCATGGTCGCCTTCATGTGCAGCGAGAACAGCACGCCCGAACGGCGAGCATCATCGATCTGCTCGTCGAGAAACGCGAGAAGCGATCGCTTGCTCATGAACGTGGCATCCATGATCTCCCCTGCCTGCAGCGGGAACTCGCGCTTGAGTACGATGACCGTACCGTCGCCTGCAACGTGCTCGATCCTCGCCGTCGTCGCTTTCTCCAACGTCACCGACTGTTCGTTCGATCGAAAATCGCCGGCCGACATCGTCGCAACATGCGAACGGGACTCGCGGGTCCACTCGCCCATCGAGTGGGGATGTTGCCGCGCGTAGGCCTTCACCGCGGCGGGGGCCCGCCGATCGGAGTTGCCCTCGCGCAGCACCGGGTTGACCGCGCTCCCCTTGATCCGGTCGTAGCGGGATTTGATGTCCCGCTCTTCATCCGTGTCCGGCTCGCTGGGGTAATTCGGCACGGCGTAACCCTGCCGTTGCAGCTCGGCGATCGCCGCCGTCAATTGGGGGATCGACGCGCTGATATTGGGCAGCTTGATGACATTTGCACCAGGGGTCTTGACCAGCTCGCCAAGCTCGCTCAATGCATCGGGAACCCGCTGTGCAGCGGTCAGCTTCTCGGGAAACGCGGCCAAGATACGGCCCGCCAGCGAAATGTCGCGGGTCTCCACTGCAACGCCGACCGCTCCTGCAAACGCCCGTATGATGGGCAAAAGGGAATACGTGGCCAGGGCCGGAGCTTCGTCGGTGTGCGTGTAGACGATGGTGGATGTGGTCATGCGCCGCCTCGTTTGGACCCGGCCTAACCGGTTTGCTAGGCCCGCGCAAGGCGTTGTCGGGCTCGCAAGGCCGGTACGCGCACGCAAAGCATGGCCCCGTGCCACGACCCGACCTCGCCGGGTCACGACGCCCAAGTACGGACAAGGCGCGGTGATCGCGGCCCCCGATCCCCTGCGCGTTGTGACCCCCAACATCTCCGCCTTCCGCCGCGGATCACCGCAGGCACCGAGCCGCGCATGTTGCGGAGTTCGAGTGCTGGCGGACTCGCACCCGGGAGGTTCGGAACCTCGACGAAACCCGTCTCGGCCAAGGTCAACGCGACGCTCGGGTGGCGTCGGGGTCGGCGAAGACACGCTCGGCTCGCTTTGAAGCACGTTCACCGACGCCTCGGTCGCGACATCGTCACGGGAGCGCCGATCTTCCCAGTCCGTGAGTCGCTCGCCAGCGAGCTGCGCCCGCTCTGCCGCCGGTCTCAACCGCGCGGCAACGTGGTGCCCGCCGTCAGCCGTCAAAAACCGCCCCGACGGCGCGTGCACAAAGATGGTGAGCGCAACATCGGTAGACCCGACGAAACGATGGCTGGCGCCCTCGAGAGGGCGGCGCCGGCAACTATTTGTGCGTTGTCAGGGCCGCAGTCGCCCCTGCTACGCTACTGGCCATGGCTAAACCGCTGCTGTGCCCGCCCGAGCTGCTGCAAACCGATCTCACCGGACGCGTCCTTGTGGTGACCGGTGGCAACGGCGGGATCGGGTGGGTCTGCGTCAAGCAGTTCGCCAAGCAAGGAGCCACCGTCGTGCTCGCCTGCCGTCGGCTCGAAGCGGGCGAGCAGCAGGCGGCCGAGGCCCGCCGGGAACTACCCGACGCCCACATCGAGGTGCGACGACTCGATCTCGCCGACCTCTCGTCGGTCCGCGCCTTCGCGCAAGAGGTCCTAGCAGCACACGACGCCATCCATGGCCTTCTCAACAACGCGGGGGTGATGAACACGCCGGCCGGCAAGACCGCCGATGGTTTCGAGATGCAGCTCGGCACCAACCACTTGGGCCACTTTCTGCTCACCAAGCTACTCCTGCCGGCGCTCAAGAACGGGGCGCCGTCCCGTATCGTCAACGTCTCGAGCTGTTTTCACGACAAAGCGATGGGACGCGAGGGCAAGATCTTCTTCGACGATCTCAACTACAAAGAGCGCAAGTACGACGGCTGGGAAGCCTACGCGCAATCGAAGTTGGCCAACCTACTGCACGCTCGTGGTCTGGCCCAGCGACTCGAAGGCAGCGGTGTCACGGCCGTCAGCGTGCACCCCGGCTGGGTTCGTACCGACTTGACGCGGCACTCCATGCCGAAGTTCTTTGCGGCCATCGCGACTCCGCTGCTCAAGCTCGCCGGCATGATCGAACCTTGGGAGGGCGCTCAGACCTCGCTGTACGCCATGCTCGCGCCGGAGGTGCCGGACCATCCCGGCGAGTACTACAGCCAAACTGGGGTCTACCGCGATCGGTCTTGCAATGCCGGCGGCTGGCCGCTGCACAGCCCCAACCCCGCGGCCCATGATGATGCGGCGGTGGACCGGCTTTGGGACGTGAGCGAACACCTGATCGAGTCCGCCTCGCCGGCGTAGGGAGTCGGGGCAGGGGGTAGTCGTCCCAGTCTGTCCCCTCCCGTCCCAGATCAGCCCCGCGTGCGCCCGCTCCGTTGCACATGTGGGCGATCCGTCCTCTGTTGTGCAAGCTGATTGCAGAAACCGTTTCTTTCTCGTACGCTAAGCGCAATGTTGGGTCGCGCAGACATCGTGGTGAGCTCGGCGGCCTCATCGCTGGTCTCGCTTGTGAGCGGTCCCAGCGATTCTCAGACTTCTCGGCAATCGCCTGCCGACCAACGCCTCCACTTGACCACGCCCCCCCCCAGCCCGGGCCCGCTCGCTCGGACGCCGCTGGGATGTCTCGCGCGGGGTTTGCAGCGGCTCGCGTGTTAACCTAGGTTGCATCGATGCCCCGCCTTTCGCGAGACGACGCCCGCACCCGCCTACGCGACGCTGGCCTTCGCGCAACCGCGCCACGAGTTGCGGTTTTGCGTCTGCTCGCTGCGACGGATCACCCGCTGTCGCACGCCGAGGTCGTCGACGCGGTGGGCAGTGACGAGTGGGACCAGGCCACCCTCTACCGCAACCTGATTCGTCTGCGAGAGGCGGGCTTGGTGCGTGTCGCGAGCCAGGTCGGAGGCATCACCCGATACGAGGCGCAGCTCGATCCCTCCGACACGCACTTGCACCCCCACTTCGCCTGCAGAACCTGTGGCATTGTGGAGTGTCTTCCTCACGCGCGCCTTATCCCTCCGCCCGGCGGTGGGTGGAAAGAAGTGCTCGCAGATGCCGATCTTCAGATCGTCGGCTACTGTCTGGCCTGTCGGCGTCAAGGAATCGCGCAGTCACACGCTGCCAAGACCGCGGGCAGGTCGTCGAAGCGGTAGTTTGTGAAGCAACGCTTCGTCGCGCAGGTCTCCTGTCGCGGCGTTCGGGCGCGACGCAGGTCGCTACTTGTTGACGCCGTCACTCGCTTGGCGGCGCCCCAAACAACGCGTGAGGGTCGACCTCAAGTTCTTGGGCATTGATCGCCACCGAGAGCTTGCGATACGCGGCATGCAGCTCGCCTTGAGATAGATAGCCGCCCAATCGGTCGAACTCACGCACATCGGCCCCCGTCCATGAACCCTGCGCGATGGCCTGGTCGACGAGCTCATCGACATGCGCCACGTATCGCTCACGTTGCTCGGTTGGGACGCGTGAGGGCTCCTCCTCCCGGAACGCCAGCGTAGCCAGCTCATCAGAGATGTGTCGCGACAGCCGGCGCTCCTGCTCTTCGAGTGCCTCCGCGATCATACGTTGGACCTCACCGTCGCCGTTGTGCTGGGTCGCCGTGGGGAACGGAATGACCCGCGTCGATCGCTTCGTCGGACCCGTGGACACCAGCGACGGCGAGGTCTTGACGGCTTTGGGCGCACGCGATCCCGCGACGGCTGCCCGTCGAGTAGAGCTCGACTGGCTCGGCCGCCCCAACCGGTAGCCGGCCACGCCGCTCGCGGCGATCGCCAAGACTGATAACAAGAGCACTCGTGTTGCCATGGTGTATCTCGCTTTCCAGCTGAAGTGGAGACGCCCGTTCTCGACGGCGCGCCTCCACTTCAGATCTACGAACTAAAGGCGTTTACGGCTGTTTCGGCTCGAGCTGAGAGAAGTTCGACTGAAACATCGACGTGCACGTCCCCGCGGAAAAATCGACCGAGAGGTACGAAGACTCCGTCAACCCGCGGACCACCGCGAGATGCTGGGCGTTGGCCGTGCTGCATGAGGCGACCGTGCCCGCCGCGTTGCGTCCGTAACACCAAGCCACGTTGCCGTGGTCGCGGCAGCCGATGTACTGCACCGCATCCGCGCTATTTCGCGCCGATCCCAGGCTGCCACGAAAGCTATTGGCCGACACCGTGACCGGGTACGATCCTTTGAGTCCAGCCTGAGACAGTGCGGGATAGGTCAACGGCGCTGCAACGCCCGCCGCGAGAGCCAAAGTGATGAACAGCTGTTTCATAGTCAGGTTCCTTGTGTTGGTCGTTGGCCCGAGCCGGGGTTGCGCCCTGCACACAACTAGCTGCGACAGGCATGGCCCCTGGCGACCGAGCTAGCCTGTCCGTACCCGGTCCCTTCTCCAACGATCGCCGGATTTTTCACCTTTAGTGAAAATCACGACTTCCGCGCACCACCGGTTTTTCTCCGAGTTGAGGTCGCCACAACTTCTCGGCCACCAGGTGGCACACCCCGCTTTCGACCTGCAGCTCGCCCGACAGCCCCAAAAACGCCGCCGACTTGACCAACACCGCGTACTGCTCGAACACCCGACGCCAAATCACCACGTTGACGAACCCCGTCTCATCCTCCAACGTCATAAACGTCACCCCGGCTGCAGTGCCCGGACGCTGACGGCAAATGACAATCCCCGCATAGTCCACCGCAGTCCCGCTACGCTTTCGCCCCAAGGTGCGCGCATCGGGTAAACCCATCGCCTCAAGCTGAGGCCGCAGCGGTTCGAGCGGATGCGCCCGCACACTATGTCCGCTTGCACGATAGTCCCACGCGACATCCTCCAAAGCGCTTAGGGGCGAAAATGCCGGGTGATCGACAACGTCGGACAACACAAGATCGTCATGTCGCGCTTTCTCGAGCCGCCTGACCTCCCATAGAGCCTCGCGACGCGAAACCCCGAAACCGTCATACGCCCCCGCCTCTGCTAGCCTCACAAGGTTGCCTCGATCGAGCTGGGAGCGTCGCGCGCAGTCCTCCAAACTGACAAACTTTTCCCCTGAGCGCGCCATTAGCAACCTCGTGGCCACCGACTCGTGCAAACCTTTGATGTAGCGCAACCCCATGCGAACGGCCAAATGGCCGTCTTCTCGCCGCTCTAGCGTGCAGTCCCAGTCGCTTCGGACCACGCACACCGGCCGAATCTCGACCCCGTGGCGCTTCGCGTCATCGACAATTGTCGCGGGTGAGTAAAATCCCATCGGCTGGGCATTGAGCAACGATGCCGTAAACTCCGGCATATGGTGACGACGGAGCCACGACGTCGCGTACACGATTAACGCAAAGCTGGCCGCATGGCTCTCGGGAAAGCCATACTCTCCAAATCCCTGAATCTGTTCGAACACTCGTTCGGCGAACTCGGCCTCGATGCCCTTTTTTGTCATTCGCTCGATCAGGCGTTGACGATGCGTCGCGATCCGTCCGCTGCGTCGCCACGCCGCCATATCGCGCCGCAGCTGATCCGATTCGCCGGGGGTGTAATCGGCCGCGACCACCGCGAGGCGCATCACTTGCTCTTGAAACAGCGGAACGCCCAACGTCTTGCGCAGTACTGGTTCTAAGCTGGGATGGGGGTACACCACCTTTTCGAGTTTGTTGCGCCGTCGCAGATACGGGTGGACCATTTTGCCCGAAATTGGCCCCGGCCGCACAATGCTTACCTCAATCACAAGGTCATAGAAGTTGCGCGGCTGCAATCGAGGCAGCATAGACATTTGAGCGCGGCTTTCAATTTGGAACACACCAACTGTGTCACCGCGGCAAATCATATCGTAGGTCGGACCATCATCAACGGGTAAAGTAGCCATACTCAGCTCTCGGCCATGGTGAGCCCGCACCGCATCGAAACAGCGATGCACGAGGGTCAACGCCCCCAAGCCCAGCAAGTCGACCTTGAACAGGCCTAACTCTTCGATATCATCCTTATCCCACTGGATCACCGTTCGATTGGCCATGGTCGCATTCTCGATCGGCACGATATCGTGAACGGGTTCATGTCCGAGCAAAAATCCCCCTGGATGAATGGACAAGTGTCGCGGAAAATCCAAAATCTCGTTTGCGAGGCGAACGAGATGCTCGTGCATCGGTACATCCATATCAAGCCCCGCTTGAACTACCGGATCGGGTTCAACCGCTTCGTAGCGCCCCACCAGCTTCGCCGCTCGATCGAGTGCCGTTTCTGAGATGCCCAAGGCTTTGCCGACATCGCGTATCGCCGACTTCGGACGATAACGGATCATATTGGCGACCATCGCTGCCCGATCACGGCCATACTTGCCATACATGTGTTGGATGACCTCTTCGCGGCGTTCGTGCTCGATATCTAAGTCAATATCGGGAGGCTCGGCTCGCTCCCGGCTGATAAAGCGCTCAAACAATAGGTCCATACGTACTGGGTCGACCGCGGTAATCTCGAGCAGATAACACACCACAGAATTAGCGGCCGACCCCCGGCCCTGACACAAGATATTTTGCTCGCGACAAAACCGCACAACTTCGTGCATGGTCAGAAAGTAACCACCGTAATCGAGTTCGCCGATAACCTCGAGCTCTCGATCAACTTGGGCCCAAACCGACTCAGGCACGCCCTGAGGAAAGCGTCGCTGTGCCCCGAGAATCACCAAGTCACGCAGATAGCTGGACGCCGTCGAGCCCGCGGGCAGACGCTCCTCGGGGTAAACGTAGCGCAGCTGCCCTAAGGAAAATGTGCACTGTTCTGCGATCTCCAGACCGCGACGAACATCAGGCAAACAATCCGAGAACCGAGCCACGAAGGCATACGGCGACTTGAGGTCGTGCTCGTCGTTGCCTTTGAGCAAACGCCCCGCCTTGGGTAGCGAAACGCCGTGGCGCACGCACGTGAGCACATCCTGTAGGGCCCGGCGATCGGGCTGGTGGTACAAAACTTCATTGGCCGCGACGCACGTCAAGCCGTAGCGCCCCGCTCGTTCTCGCGTTATCTGCTCGAGCGCGGCATCTTGGGCCCGCTGATGCCGCGACACCACGGTGTAGAGGCGCAAAGCGAACGCATCACGGATTTCCTCGATGATCGGCGGACGTTCGTCAACGGCGGTTATCCGACTATTCGGTCCGCCCCACAGGGCGACGAGGTCCCCCGCATTTTCGCTTACCTCGCGCCAGGTCACCTGCGACGCGCCCTTTTCGCAACGCCGCCGCCCCACCGTCAGTAGGCGACACAAGTTGGTGTAACCGCTGCGGCTTTGGGCCAAAAGTACAATCGAGGTACCGTCGTCCACGCTAACTTGCGCACCAACAATCAGGTGCAACCCGAGCTCGAGGGCTCGCACATGCGCTCGCACGACCCCATAAACGCCATCACGATCACAAAGCGCCAGGGAACGGATGCCCGTACTGTGCGCTTGTTCGACGAGCTCATCGGGATGGCTTGCGCCCTCGAGAAACGAATAATTGCTTTTGCACCAAAGTGCCGCGTAGCTCTCGCCAGTCATCGAACTTGCCCGTGAAGAAACCAACGACGGCGCCGGCGATCGTAGTAAACCCACAAAATCTCACCGGATTTCGTCTCCGCGAAGTGATACTCGCGATGCACCGTTTTGAACCACCAGCCCCCTGAGATCACGTGAGGCCCGATCATCTTGACCACGGGTCCGTGCTCAACACCCCGCAGTAGCCAGCCGTCATCACGAACTTGTCGATTGGGGGGTGGCAGGCGTACCGGCTTTGCGTGGACGCGTCGCACCAGACTCGGTGTTTGCACCGCAGCCGGCGACGGTGCAACCGCCCGCTCGCAGGGCTCCCAGCGAAACATCGCTTCGGGCAAATGCCCCTCGTTGAGTACCGGCCGTACGATGCAGTCATCGCCAAATTCTGCACGAATCCGAGCGAACGCCTCGTTGGCGGCCCGTAGATTTCGCCGCGGCTTTTCGGCAAAAAGCTGGAGTTGCTCGTGCGGCGCCGCAGATTCTTCGACCGATACTGTCAACTCGATCACCCCCGCACGAGGCGGGTTCGCCTCGAGTCGCAGGTGAACCAACTGAAGCAGGGTTTTTGCGTCGAGCGTCGCCTCGGCCGGCCGAAACGAATCGAGTCGGTGGCGATCGTCGTGGCGATCGAGCAAAAAATCGATGAACAAGGTGGCGACGGCCAGCCCGCGCTCGGCCAAGCGAAACAACAGCGGAGACAAGGCACGCTTGATCAAGAACAGGAGTCTGATCCTGTCATTTTCAGGGTGGTCGAAAATAGCACGCTGCTCAAATGACGGTCGCTCAGGATCAGGCTGGAGGGGATCCCACGTTTCGCCCGCGGCAAGCCGCCACAGCTCGGCCGCTTCGGGCCCGAAGCGCTCGCTGAGCGCAGCAACAGGTAGCCGTAAAAACCCCCCAACATCGAAGATCCCCAACTTGCCCAGATCGTCGCGAAGTGCATCGTGGAGCCCAAGCCGATCGAGGGGTACCTTGTGCACCAAGGCTCGTTGCTCTTCCGGGCTACTGATGACAACCTTGCTGACCGCCGCGCCTTTGGCGATGACGTAAGTCGGAAACCGGGCAAAACCGACCACGATTTTCGCGTCGTAGCCCAGTTTCCGAATGGCGCGCCCGATCTCCCGACTCCATCGCCCCGGGGTCTTGTACAGCCGCTCCAAGCCCGAGCCGTCGAGCCAAAACACCCCACACACACCCCCGTAGGGTTCGACATTGGGCGAAAACTGCCGCAGCGCAACGGTGATTTCCTCGACACCGCGTTCGACATCGGACTCGGCCACCGCATCGACCCGCAGGTGTTCGGCCAAGCCCAGCGCCGCCGCAACCCGCATACCGGGCAGTACACGGCGTGCGTACGCCGGCTCGTTGACCGTGAGTACGACCCCGTTCGGGCGATCTTCGGTTACCACCGCGACCGGCAGTTGCTTTTTTTTCCACGCGGGATGGCGCAGATACAAAAGCTGCAGATCGAACGCCGGCAGATCAATACAAGCCGTCCGGGCCAAGCATGACCTCGCTATGGGCCCACCCCGGACCGCGCTGTTTGTCCTTGAGCACCTCAACGGTGCACTCGAAACGACCGAAGCCGACCTGCCGCCGCGTGACCTCAGCTCGCAATGACACCATCGAACCGATCGACGGAGCGTCTGACCCCTTTTCGGTGATGCACACCACGGCGGCTTGGTGCTGCTTGGCCAAGGTGACCAGGCGGCCTTGTTGCGCGATCGACAAGCGGTCGTTTTGCCCCAAGTCGAGTACGGCCAACCCGAAAGCGCCCGACCGCAACAAGCGGTCGGCCACCGCCGCTGCCCCCCTTCCTTCCGACGCGAAAATTGTGACAAGCGCGGCTAAGTCGATGCCGTTTTTGGCGGCATCCGGTGGGAAGTAGCTCCGCTCCCGCGGGCAGATCCAGGCCGCAGGCTCCCCCCGCTCCTGCGCCGCTAAGACCAGCGCCATGGCCGCTGACACGCCCGCCGTCGCGCCATGGCCCGAAAGTTCGATCAATCGCCCGGTTAGCTGTACATACGACCAGCTCGGCGGCGCCGTGTTGGCACTGGCTCCACTGCGCCATAACACCGCGGTACGAAAGAGCTCATCGAGAGCCGAGGGCAACGGAACGGGCATACTGAACGCGCGTTCAGTTATAGGGTACCGCTCCCTCGTGCGCAATGATCGCTAGCCGCGCTACTGCGATGGCCCACGGCCCCGCCGCGGGCCACCAGTAGCTTGGTACCTGATCTGCATTCAGGGCCGGCAAGCTGCCGGGCGAGCCCGGCCGCACGGGAGAAGAACCGCTCGCGCCCCGAACCCCTCCGGATCCACGGGGATCCCGACGCGGCCGCGTCCAACCTCGGGGTTCACACCAAGATCGACGAAACCGCTACCCGCGCAGATCTACGCCGGCACTCCGAGCACCTCGCCCGGACGAACCAGAACGAGCCGCTACCGATCGTCCGGGTCTGCGTAAGCTAACCCTCGAGTTTTTCGACCACCACGTCGATCAGCTCGCCAGCTGACATCTCTCGGTACCGATAGGTCCCCTCGAACCATTCGACGATCGGATCGTTTTCGCCATCTTTGGCTTTGCGAGTTAGCGACCGATACTGGTTGGTGACCGCGGAGAGATTCGAACGCACCACCGCGTTATCTGGATGATCGCGGTGGTAGTACTTCTTAATCCACTTGAAGATGAAGTAGACCAACGTCGGATCCGCGGGATCGAGCTGGGCATACGACTCCTCGGGCGCAGCGGCGCCCGTCACGATGCCGCACAGAGCTTCGAAGGCGGCACGCTTCTCGTCGGCGAATTCCCCACTAAATTCGACCGAAGTGTCGAACTCGTCTTCTTCCTCGTCGTCGTCGTTTTGATCGTTTCCGTCCTCGAAGCTGGCGAAATCCGCCGGTACATCGAAGTCGAAGTCATCGCCCACGCCGCCCTCGGACGTCGGGGGTTTCGGCTTTGGCGACGTGTCGTCGGGCGCTGTGGGCTCCACGGGGCGAGGATGGGGGTCGACACGCTCGAGCGCAACCCGGGTTGTGACCCCGGTCGAGCGCTGTGCGGGCGCAACGCAACCCCCGTCCGCTGGCCCTCGAAACCGATCAGGCGCCGCAGCGATCCACAAACGCTCGCTAGACGGGCGTACACGTTCGGGTAGCGAGATCAAACATCCGGGCCCGCATCACGTTCCGCGGTGGCGGCAGTGAACAAGCTTGGGTACGAACACGATTCGCTACGCAGCCACGGCGACAACAATCCGCGTGGTTTTGCACACCGCGCGATCCCGCCGAGCCGACCTGGCACGCGAGGCAAGCTCCGCGTGCGAGCGGCTTGCCGGCGTGCCTCTTGTCAGTCCCGAGCCCCCGCGTCAAAGTCAGGCGTCATTGCACGACCTCGGTCCCGTAGGGCCAAGAAAGGAACTCGACCATGGCATTGCAACTCGGAGACATCGCACCGGACTTCACCGCTGATAGCACGCAAGGCTCGATCAGCTTCCACAACTACCTTGGGGACAGCTGGGGCATCCTGTTTTCCCACCCGAAAGACTTCACCCCGGTTTGCACCACCGAGCTCGGCGCCGTGGCCAAGCTGCGACCGGAATTCGACAAGCGCAACGTCAAGGTGCTGGGGCTGAGCGTCGATAGCGTGGAGGACCACAAGGCCTGGTCGGGGGATATCGAAGAGACGCAAGGCGTCGCCCTCAACTATCCGTTGCTAGCTGATCCCGACCGCACGGTCGCGTCGCTGTACGACATGATCCACCCGAACGCGAACGACACGCTGACCGTGCGCTCGGTGTTTGTCATCGGCCCCGACAAGAAGATCAAGCTGATGATCACCTACCCGGCGTCGACCGGCCGCAACTTCGACGAGATTCTCCGGGTGGTCGACTCGCTGCAACTGACCGCGCAACACCAAGTCGCCACCCCCGTGAACTGGCAACACGGTGAAGACGTGATCATCGTTCCCGCGTTGAGCAACGAGGATGCCAAAGCCAAGTTCCCGGCCGGCTGGAACGAGCTCAAGCCCTACTTGCGCGTGGTCAAACAACCCGGCACCTAGCCCGCGAACGGCACGGGACTGCGGATGACGGACTCCCGTGCCGCGCGCCGGCGCGTTTGGGCCCCAAAAAGCCCAAACGCCGGCGCTGCGCCCGGCTCCGGTCCGGGCCGGTGAACTTCGTACCCGCGCGGCTCCACTCCCCTCAGGGTCGTCCACGCAGCCGGCGGCCAAACGATGGCTGTCAACGGTCGCTCGACTGCCGCGACCGATGACAGTTCTTGGCCCTCCCTCCGCTGCCGCCACACCCGCCCCTCTCCTCCTCCCCGATAAACCTTCTCGTGCCCAACAACCGCGCCGAAATCAGCACCGCCCTCGTCCCGCTCGATCAAAGCGACGGCCTGATGGTCGAGCAACAGACCGAGTGGCACGAGAGCTTCACCGACTTCGAAACCGAGAACCGATACCTTGTCTACGACCCGGGCGGCCAGCCGGTCTACGTGGCCGAAGAAGAAGGCGGGGGCATTTTGCGCATGCTGACGCGCTCGCTGATGAACTCGGCGCGTCCGTTCACGATGCACATGTTCTCCGTCGACGGCCAGCCGGTTGGCACCATGCGTCGTCCGTTTCGGTTCTACTTTCACCGTCTCGAGGTGTTCGACGAAGACGGCGACCACGTGGGCACCGTGCAAAAGCGGTGGTCGGTGCTACGACGTAAGTACGCTCTGCTCGATCCCCAAGGGGAGCCGGTCTTCGAGGTCGTGGGGCCGCTGCTCAAGCCGTGGACGTTCGACATTTTCGACGGCGAGCATCAGATCGGACGGATCTGCAAACGCTGGAGTGGCTTGGGACGGGAGATATTGACCGACGCCGACGCGTTTGGGGTCGAGTACGCGGAAGACCTCGAGGTAGAAGCGAAGCAGATGCTGTTGGCAACGGTGTTCTTGATCGATTTTCTGCACTTTGAAAATCGGTAGAGCTGGATACGCGACCGGCCCTGGCGCGACTCGCCGAGACCGCCGATCTGTTTGCGGGGCCGATCCACGCCCCGCCGCCGCTCACGCGGCAACAGGGCCTGCGGGGTGCTCGAGACGGAGGCCTCACGGGTCGTCAGCATGGCCGATTCGAGTTCGCAGACCGCACAACTGACCGCGAACTCGAATCGGCCCCGTCCCCGCCTGTACCGCATGTCCTCCGGGTAGTCGTGCTCGCGCAGTTGGCAGCATCACTTCCACTGTCAGCGACGCGGAGCAGCCCAAGCCCAAGCCCGTGATGAGTGAAATACACGCTATCGACGGCAACTCAAGAACGATTGAAATCGACTGAGTATGCCCGCGTATGCGTGGCGCAGCGCCGTCGCTCGCCGAGTTGAGCACGGCCGGGACGTCGTTGCCCCCTCGCGCTGGCGCGCCGGTGGTAGCGTGGGTTCCGATGACCCACCTGCGAACTGCACTCGTCTCTAGCCTCGCAGCAACGATGCTCTGCCTGTCCGCGGCATGCAACGGCGGCGAGCGACCGGTCCAAGCGCAAGACGACGAAGAAAGCGAGGCGAACGACTCCGCCTCCGGCGACACCGGCTCGCACACAGACGACGGATCCGACGATGACGACGGATCCGACGATGACGACGACGACGACGACG
>QKPP01000154.1 GCA_006508105.1 Myxococcales bacterium FL481
ATGATGATGATGATGATGATGACGATGATGATGATGATGATGATGACGACGATGACGATGACGACGACGACGACGATGACGAAGATGACGACGGCCCGCTGTTCGACATCGGACCTCCCCCGACCGGCGAGCCGCCGGAACAGGAGGTGCCCGACGCGGAGTTCTCATACATCTGGATCTGCAACGACGCCAACGACACGGTCTCCAAAGTCGACACGCGCACGCTGGTCGAGCACGCCCGATACATCGCAGGCGGCACCGATCCCTCACGCACGTCGATCAGCCTCAACGGCGACGCCGCGGTAGCCAGTCGCGGCATGGGATGGGGGACCGCGGGCATCGCCAAGTTCCTCACCCGGCAAAGCCACTGCGAAGAGAACGACTACAATGGCGATGGCGAGCTGACGACGTCGAGCGGCAAAGACGACGTGCTCCCGTTCGGGGAAGACGACTGTCTGCAATGGTTTGTGGAGTTCGACGGCGCTTTGAGTAATCGGCCCGTCGCCTGGACCACCGGTGTCCAGGGAGCGGATGGGTACTGGAATGACGCCAAGCTGTGGACCTCGTATACGGTCGGGAGCGACCACAAAGTCGCGCTGCTCAACGGCGACACCGGCGAGATCGAAGACGAGGTGAGCATCAGTCTGACCGAGTACGCGTACGGGGCTGCAGTCGACGAGGACAACGATCTGTGGGTCATGAACCGCAATCGATCGCTGATCCAGATCGACTTCGACACCCTGGAAGTCGAGACCCACACGGTGCCGGGCGGCAGCCCGTACGGCATCGCGGTGGCTCGCGACCAGTCCGTGTGGGTCACCACCGACAGCTACAGTACCTTTCGGTTCGATCCTCAAACCGAGCAATTCGACGCGGTCGAGGACGCCCGCGGCTTGGGTGTGATGGTCGATGTGGACAACCGCGTGTGGATCGCAGGGACCTACTCGGGGGCCAACGCGAACAACCTCATCGGGGTCAACGGCGACACGCTTGAGATCATCGGGTTCTACGATTTCGGCAGTTCTGAAACCCGCGGTATCTCCATCGACTTCGACGGCTTCGTGTGGATGGTCAACCGTGCCGATACCGCCTACAAATTCGACCCTGAGGCGGAAGAGCTGGCCGGCACGTACACCGGCCTGGACAATCCGTACACCTACAGTGACATGACCGGGTATGGGCTCGGCGCGGCCAACCCGGATATTCCGATCGAGTAACTGGAGACGCCGCACCGGGCTCGTCCACGTCTCTGTGGCTCGGTTGCCCCCGCGCGGAAGCGAGGGCGGGGGCCGCGCTGTCGCCTCAGCCGCGAGCCGCGGTCGCTTGGCGACACGGCGCGCGTGCTACGTTTCGCGTGATGCCGCCGCCCTCAGGCTCGCCCGCCACCCAAACTCTAGGGAACGCGGAGTCGCCTCGTTCGCCAGGCGGTCGCCTGCGGCTCCTCGCGGCGGTCGCCAGCTCGGCGTTGATCTGTCTGTGCTCGCCGGCCTACCCCCTGTGGTGGTTGAGCTTCATCGCATGGATTCCGCTTATCTGGGCCTGCGAGCGGGTTTCGGCCCGCCGAGCGTTCGGCTACGGCTGGCTGACAGGCACGCTGACGATTCTGTTTGGATTCGCCTGGGTCACGGACCTGCTGCAAACCTTCGGTGGCCTGCCGACTCCGTTCGCCCTCCTCGGACATGGGCTGTTCGCGGGCTACCACGGCTTGATGTGGGCCCTGCCGATGGGCTGCGCGGCAGCGATTGGTCAACGGCGGCCCGCCGCACTCGTCTGGGCGCTCCCGCTGGCCTGGGGCGCGGCCGAGGTCTTGCTCCCTCAGGTGTTCGAGGTGCACATGAGCTACTTTTGGTCCACCAAGCCAGAGTGGATTCAAACCGCCGATGTGGTGGGGAGTACGGGCGTGGGCATGCTGATGCTGCTCCTCAACGTGCTCATCTATCGCGCTGCACAGAGCATCGTGACCGAGCCCTCGCGAGCGTGGAAGCCGATTGCCGTCCCCGTGCTGATCGGCGTGGCCATTCCCAGCTACGGGGCCCTGCGCATGCGACAGGTGGAAACCGCGATGGAGAATCGGCCCCACGTCGACATCGGGGTGGTCCAAGGCAACTTCGGCATCAAGACCCGTCGTGCTCACCGGGCCCAAGCCCTCAGCTCCCTACAGCGCATGTCCGCCGAGCTCGAAGCCCAAGGCGCGCAGATGCTGGTGTGGGGCGAGACGTCCTACCCTTACTCGCGCTTTCGTCGGGACACCAAGCGGGACTTCCCCCACAAACGCCGATACCGGGTGCGTCGCGGTTTCGAAGCACCACTAATACTCGGGGTGGTGACCCGCAAGCGCAAGGGTCGCCCGTTTGATGTCTGGAACACCGCGCTGGTGTTGGAGTCCGACGGGACCGTCGGCGACCTCTATGACAAAAACTACCCCCTATGGTTTGGCGAGCACGCGCCGTTTGTCGATCCGGCCTGGTACCTCGCCACGTTCCCCAACGCGTCGCACATCACCCGGGGAGAAGAGCCTGGAGCGCTACGCGTGGGGGACTACACGTTTGGTCCGCTGATCTGCTACGAGGATCTGCTGCCCACGTTCACACGGGAGACGGCCGCCCTCGGCGTCAACGCCCTGCTTGCGATGAACAACGAGTCATGGTTCGGTCGCACGAACGCGCAGATCGATCACCTGGGGCTTTCGACCCTAAGAGCGGTGGAGCACCGACTGCCGCTCGTGCGGGCGGTGAACGCGGGTCCCAGCGCCTACATCACGCCGGCCGGGGTCACGAAGCATCGGACCCCCGTGACGGACTCCGATCGCGACGGACTCCAGCCTCCCGATGGGTTCGTGGCGTCGGTGCCCATGATGGATGGCACGAAACGGACGCTCTACGGCCGGTTTGGCGGGCAATTCCGGTTCCTGGTCTGCGTTGCCCTGGCCGTCGCACTCGGCCTCACCCTCGGGTCGAAGCGACGCCAACTCGGTCGCTACGCACCACGGCATTGAGGCCGTCGTACTCGACCCGGCGAAGCGCCGTGACGTGGCCAGCGGGCGAAATCCGCGAGTCGGCTCGCCGAGGCTTCGCGGACTGGCCACCCGCGGCCAGGCTGCGGGTGACAATGTCGAAGTGGACCGACCACCGCCGTCACGTCGCCGCGACAGGGTCACCGATTCTCGGTAGCCTGCGGGACCGTGCCGTCGCCTCGACAACGCCGCCCGGCTCGCGGGATCGGGCCCGGCCACTCGCGGCGCCTCCGTCGTCCGCTCCGCTTCGCAGTCGGCACCTGGCTAGCAGCCGGCCCGATGCCGGTCTCCGCTGAGCCAGCGCTCGCACCAGCCCTCGTCGATTGGCAAGCGCCACCACATTGCCCCGATCAACCCGCCGTGGCGAAGCAAGTGGCGGAGCTCCTGGAGCGCTCCAGCGCGCGAGCGACAAGCCCGGTGTCTGCGAAGGGTCGCGTTACCCGGGACGGACCGAAGGGGTCATGGCGACTCGAGCTCACGCTCACCCGCGGCGACGTCCAGGCCACCCGCGTCATGACCCATGCCCGCTGCGATGTGCTGGCCCGGTCGGCGGCCTTGGTGATCGCGATCGCGATTGACACCAGCGCCGCCGCCGACTCGCCGTCGGAACCGACCACGCTGACCGGGGACACTGCCCAGTCCTCAGGATCCGAGACGCCCGGTCCACGCGACCTCAGCCGGACCGACGATCCGTCGCAGCGAACCGCCTCCCCCGGCTCGGTCGCGGGTCGCGAGCCATCGCCCGTAGCCCTGCGTCGGTCGACGGTCGCCGCCGCCGGCTCCTCGGCAAGTGGCCAGCCCCAAGCCGCAGCCACCAGCGCCGACACAAACGCGGCCGCTGAGCCCCCCACGATGGGGTCGGGAGCGACCCCGCTGGAACCAGCCGCGAGCGACGTCGTCGATCCATCGCTCGACCGGGCGCTCGGACACCCCGAACTGCAGCATCGCGCGAGCGGGGCCGAGGCTCCAAACGCGCGGGTACGTGACCGCCACCGTCGATCGCACCTCGCGGTGCTCGGGGGAGTCGGGGGCGGAAGCCTGCCCACCCTTGGCGGCGGGGTGGCGCTCGAGCTAGCCACCCACTGGCGCCGGTTCGGATTCGCGATCACGCCGACGATTTGGTTGCCGCGCGAAGTCCCCCTGCGCGACACGGTACCCGCCGTTCTGGTGCTGATCCTGCCGACCCTGGGCCTCGATGGCTGCTGGCACGTCGGCACCCACCCGAGGTTCACGCTGCCGTTGTGCCTGGGGGCGGATGCAGGAGTGCTCATCGGACGAGGCGAGGCCGACGAGGGCCGCGAAGAGTTCAGCGGACGCACGGACAACGTCCCGTGGGCTTCGCTACGAGGGGTGTTCCGACCGTGGTGGTGGATGAACGAACGGATGGGTCTGGGCCTGCGAGCGGAGCTGGCGTTTCCGATCACGCGCGCCCGCGTCGAAGTCGATGGGTGGGGAATTTTGCGCGAGACCAGTGCCGTGGACGCGCGCGTCTACCTCGGGGTAGGCGCACGGTTTGGCTTAACGAGAGCACGGAGCCGCGGGCACTAGACATGGCAGTGCACCGGCATCACGTCGACGCCGCCAACGGCCCCGCCCCACACGAGGCGCAACTCGCCCGGCTCTACGATCAGCACGTCGACTTCGTGTGGCGGCTTGTCTGTCGCCGCGGCATCCCGGAGCCGGCGGCCGAAGACGTGGTCCACGAGGTGTTTTTGGTGCTTCATCGCCGCCTGCCACAGCTGGATACCCGAGCCAATATCCGGGGTTGGCTGTACCGCGCCACGCTCAACGTCGTGCGCCACCAGCAGCGTAGCCACATGCGACGCGAGCGAGCGTACGCTCGCTACCCCGTCAGCGGTGCTGCGCCGGACCCGGGGTTCCTCGACCCGGAGGGGCATGTCGCTCGCCGCCAGGCCCGAGCCTTCGTGGAGCGCTTCTTGGCCACGCTCGATCCCGACAAACGCCGGGTCTTCGTGCTCATCGACATCGAGGGCATACCGCCGGCCGACGTCGCATCGTTGACTGGCACGAGCGTCAACACCGTGTACTCGCGACTGAGAGCTGCCCGACAGCGTTTCGAGTCCTGCGTCGCGCGACAACACCGTCGCGAAGGGAAGCGACATCATGCCTAGGCGCGAGCGAGAGCTGAGCCCCCGGGCCCGGTCCGTGCTGCGCGCCTATGGCGTCTACGCGCGCTTGGACGATCGAAGGCGTCGCAATCTGTGGCAACGCGTCGCCGGGGCAACCCGGTGTCAGTCTCTCGATAAGCCCTCGCGAGCCGGTGCCCTCAGCCTCGGCGCGGCTCGACAGGGCGGGGGTGTGCGCGCGACGACCCACGGCAGCGCTGCCTCCCCACGAGCATCCGTTCGCAGCCTCCCGTACTGGCTCAACGTGCCCACCGGGCTGCAGTTCATCACCGGATTCGCGGCCACGCTCCTCCTGGCCGCGGGCCTCCAGGTCGGGCGACATGCCATCGAACGACGCGATCCCGCCACGGCCTTTGTCGCGGCGTTCTCCGGTCGACTCGCCGCGAGGGACCAGGTCGCGCGCCTTCCCGCCGCGGCCGTTCGCCGGGGTCCAACGGCCACGCGCCAGGCAGGCTCGTTGCGCCTCCCGGCCACTGGCGCGCCAAGCGTCACGGCCCAGCCTGGCACCGCGGCACTGGCCGCTCGGCCGCGGCCGCCCGAACTGCTCGCCACAGCTGTCGGCCACCAAGATGCCAAGGCCCAGCCGACGCCGCGTGGGCCACGACGACCCGTCACCGCCGCACGTCCGAAGTCGCCACCCCGCAGGTCGAAGGGCCGGACCATGGTCGAGCGACGCCCCCCGCGCGAACCCGCCCCCGCCCGTCGGTCCCCCGGCGCGAAGCGTTCTCGCGACACGCCCCGCGAAGCATCGAGCGAGGGAGCCCTCATGATGCAAGCTCGCACGACGTTGCGACGTGGCCGACCCGAGTCAGCCCTCCGTCTGCTGGCTCGACACGCTGAAGAGTTTCCCCGGGGCTTGTTGTCGGAGGAGCGCGACGTGCTCGTGGTCGTCGCGACGTGCCAGTCGGGACGCGTGAGACAAAGCAGGCGGCTGGCCCACGCGTTCTCGCACGAACACCCGCAATCCTTTCACCGTGACACCGTGGCCGCGGCGTGTTCCGGACCGCCCGCCGACCGAGCCTCGCCCTCGCCCCCCGACCATGAGCTGGCCGGGCCCGTCCGGCGTCCGTGACCGCGAAGCCCCGATTCGCGGGCTTCAGCCCCGGTGAATCCGCGAGATCGGATTGCGGTCGAGCCGATTCCGGTTCGCGCGCTCGGGCCGGAGGAAGCCGTCAGCGCCCGCACCGGCCGGGCTACCGCGGCCGGAGCCGAACCCGTTGAAAACGGTCGACACGACCCTAAAGTGCCGGCGGGGCAATCCCGTACTCTTCGCACTCGTCGGGTTGCGGTGGCTCCCACAGATCACTCGCCAGCTCGAAGATGCTCGGGGGGACGTCCGCCGAAAACGTCTCGCCCCGATCTCGGTTGCGCTGAGCCACGCGCTCGCGACGTATCGAGCGCGGTGCATCGATCCAATGCACCACCAAATCGGCGCCGCTCGCCAGCACCCGATCGCAGAACGCTCGTCGAGGCTGGCGCTGAATCAGCCCGATCTCCAGGATCACATCCACCCCGGTGGCCAGCACGGCCCCCGCCACTCGCCAGATCTGGTCGACGCAACGCTCGGCTCGCTCGGCGTACCATTTCACCAGGTCCGCCTCCGGGCGATCGGGCCGAAACAGGCCGGCCATCCACTCGTCGAGAGTCAAGGGCACCGCGACCCGTTCGCGGCAAAACTGGCGCACAAACGTTGATTTGCCCGCACCGACGGGGCCAATCACTAAATGGACATGGGGCATGGCGAGTCGCTTGCTCGCGTGATGCCATACGAGACGTCAGCCCGCCAACCTAAGGTCCGATCGGCCACGAGTTCGTCCCAGATGGCGAAATCGCGGCCGAAGCCACGACCGATCGCCTCCATCGCCTCCATCGCCTCAGGCGAGCCGCGAAGACCCGCCGAGCAAGCCCGTGCCGCCGAGAACCCGCGTGGGCCTCGGCGCGGTCGGCTGGAGGCGTGGCCGCCACTGGCCGGCTGCACGAATCCGCACCCTAAGCGGCCGTGGGCTCGGTCTCGTCGAAGTCGGCCCCGTTCCAGACAAACAGACGACGTCCGATGTCCGCGCCGTCCACGTCGTAGACCGCGAACGCGGCGCGTTTGCCCACGGACGGCACCACGCTGGTCCCTGAGCTGATGCCGTGCACCGGCACGCGGCCCGTCGGGCCGGGCAGTGATCCGACGAGCTTGCGGTGCTCATGCCCGTGCAGGATCAACTCCGCGCCGCGGGCTTGGATCACCCGCTGAAACGCGGCGATGTCGAGCAGGTCGTGCCGTTCGTGTGACACGCCATCGACCACGGGGTGGTGCACCAAAACGACACGTACACACGTCTGGTCGGCCAGCCGGGCCAGCGTCTTGTCCAGGCGCGCGAGCTGGGCGTCGCCCAGGCGACCGGTGGCGTACAATGGCAAACTGGGCACCGCCGAGGAGCAGCCGACCAGCGCCACGTCGCCGAAGCGTTGGACGAACGGGAACTCGCTGTCATCGACGCGTTCGCCGGCCATGAACTCGCCGAGGTATTCGGCAAACCGCCCGCTTCGCGCCGAGCCCCGGGTGTAGGCGTCGTGATTGCCGGGAATCACCGTCACCGGCACGGGCGACGCGCTGAACTTGCGACGAACCAGCTCAAACTCGCTTTGCAGCGCCAGATTCGTCACATCGCCCGTCACCACGAGCCGGTCCGCCGCGAGCTTGGCCGCGGACGCCACGATCGCGTCGAAGATGCGACCGTCGTGCCGTTTGCGGCGCTTCAGCGCGAGGTTGACGGCTCCCGTCATCCGCTTGTTGAGAAAGCGCCACGGACTCGTGCCGCGCAGGTCCAACAAGTGGATGTCGGAGCAGTGGACGAAGCGCAGGGCCATCGAGGTTGAGTATAGAGGCGTCGTCATCGATGGCCACGCGGCGCGGCGCCGGGCCGGCGTAGTCGGGCCAGACTCGGGCCGTGCCGACCGTCGCGCCCTCGACGCGCTAGCGACTCGCGGGCGAGACACCAGCGAGCGACCCACTCCACCCTCCGATCAGTCGATCGGCAGGGCGCCCCCCTGCCCCCCGCTCCGATCCCTCCGCGGCCACTGTGGCCGGGCTTTGGGGGTGCTTCGCCGTAGAGTTTTGTCTACAGTCCGAACCACATGACCAGCTTGCTCGAACGCGGACGAACGCACACCTGTGGACAACTACGTGACACCCATGTGGGTGAGCAAGTCGTCTTGTTTGGCTGGGTCAACTACCGCCGCGATCACGGCGGCCGCATCTTCATCGACTTGCGCGACCGAACGGGCCTGACGCAGGTCGTGTTCGGTCCGGACATCGCTCCGGCGGCGCACGAGCCGGCGCACGCCCTGCGCAACGAGTACTGCCTCGCGGTGGCGGGTCGCGTCGTGTCTCGAGAGGGGAACGCCAACCCGAATCTTCCGACGGGGGCCATCGAGGTCGAGGTACTGCAGCTCGAAATCTTCTCTGAGGCCGACGCGCTGCCGTTGAACGTCGCGGACGACGACCGCCTCGACACCAACGAGAATCTTCGCTTGCGCTTTCGCTATCTCGATCTGCGGCGGCCGAGCATGCAAAAGAACTTCATGATGCGAGCCAAGGCCAGCACCTTGACCCGCACCCACATGTCCCAGCTGGGGTTTCTCGAGCTCGAGACCCCATTTATGGTCAAGTACACCCCCGGCGGTGCTCGCAACTTCTTGGTCCCTAGCCGGCTGTCGCCGGGCAGCTTCTACGCGTTGGCGGAGTCGCCCCAGATCTTCAAGCAGTTGTTCATGGTCTCGGGGTTCGATCGCTACTTTCAGATCACGCGCTGCTTTCGCGACGAAGACCTGCGACACGATCGTCAACCCGAGTTCACGCAAATCGACGTCGAGATCAGCTTCGCAACCCCTGAGCGGGTGTTCGAGCCCATCGAATCGTTGATGACCCGACTGTGGAAAGACGTCTTGGGGGTCGACATCCAGCATCCGTTCCCGCGAATGACGTGGCACGAGGCGATGGCTCGCTACGGTAGCGACAAGCCCGACCGACGCTTCGGGGTCGAACTGTGTGACCTCACCGATTTGACCCGTGACTGCGGGTTTCGGGTCTTCGAGAGCGCCGAGTACGTCAAGGGCCTGTGCGTGCCGGCCGAGCACGCGCAGGGGATGACCCGCAGTCGCATCGACAAGCTCACCGACTTCGTAAAAAAGCGAGAAAGCGGTGGCGCGAAGGGACTGGCATGGGCTCGCCTGCAGGCCGACGGAACCTGGCAAGCCCCCTTCGCAAAGAATCTCAAGCCCGAGACGATGTCCGCCATCGCGGAGAAGATGGGGGCCGGCCCCGGTTGCTTGCTCCTCATCATCGCCGACGATTTTGACACCACGCACACGGCTTTGTGTGCGCTGCGCCTCGAGCTGCGCGACAGTCTCGGCTTGGTCGACCCCCAAAAGCCGTGGGAGTTTCTGTGGGTCACCGACTTCCCGTTGTTCGAGCGCAACGAAAAGGGCCAGTGGGTCTCGTCGCACCACCCGTTTACGATGCCGCGCGAGGAGCACTTGGAATGGATGAGCACCGACCCCGGCCGCGTGCTCGCCCAAGCCTACGATCTGGTGCTCAATGGCAACGAGATCGGCGGCGGCTCGATTCGTATTCACCGCAGCGATGTTCAGGCCAAAGTCTTTACCGCCTTGGGGCTGACCCAAGAAGAAGCCGAGCAAAAGTTCGGCTTCCTCCTCGAAGCGTTTCGCTACGCGCCGCCCCCCCACGGGGGCATCGCGCTGGGGCTTGATCGGCTCATCATGCTGATGACCGGCGCGCACAGCCTGCGCGATGTGATCGCGTTTCCCAAGACGCAGCGCGGGCAGGACCTGATGACCGGCTGCCCCACCCCCGCCGACGATCCCCAGCTCGAGGAGTTGTACATCACGCACCGACAACTCCCCAGTTCGGAACCGCAAGACGACTAGTTCGCCGTGGCCACCGCGTCCACCCTTCGTCGCGTCGACGTCCCCCGCTACCTCGCCGCTGGTGCCTGTGGCTGCATGATGTGGCTCGGGGTCCCGGACTTCGACCTATGGTGGCTCGGCTTTGTCGGGTGGCTCCCCTGGTTGTGGGCAATCGACGGCCAGTCTCCCCGCCAGGCCTTCAAGCTGGGCCTGTTTGCTGGCATCTGCGCCTTGTTTGTCGGCTATCTGTGGATGACGGAGCTGCTCGTGCGCTTCGGCGGCATCCCGATGGCGCCCTCGCTGGGGATCCATTTGCTGTTTTCGACCTGGCAAGGCTCCCAATGGGCGTTCCCGGCCGCGATCATCGCTTGGCTGCAGCGGCGCGGGGTTTCACTGCTGTGGTCCACGCCGCTGGCATGGACGGCCACCGAAGCCCTGCTCCCCAACATCTTCCCCACGTACATGCCGCTGATGTGGTGCTGGCAACCGGTCTTGTTCCAGCACGCGGAAATCGGCGGCGTCACGACCGTTAGCTTCTCCATGCTGGCGATCAACGCGGCGCTGTACCTTGTTGTTCGCGGCGTTTGGGCCACTCGCAAGCTTGACAAGATGGCCGCCATCGCCGCGGCGGCGTGGAGCTTGGGCGTCCCCGCGTACGGCATGATCCGCCTGGCGCAAATGGAGTCGTTTTTTGAGGACGCCAAGCACGTCAAAGTGGGCGTCGTCCAGGGCAATTTCGGGATCCGAACCTACGGTGCGTTTGGCCTCAAGCCCAAGCTACTGGCCGACATGCAACGCGTCTCCAGCGAGCTCGAGGCGCAGGGAGCCGAACTGCTGCTGTGGGGCGAGACCGCTTACCCCTACTCGACTTTCTGGCGCTCGAGTACATCGGATCTGCCGCTGGGACATCCACGCCGACTCCGGCGCGGATTCACGGTGCCGCTGGTCGCGGGCGTGGTCACGCACGATCGCAGCCGCGACAACCCGTATCCGTGGAACACGGCCTGGATCCTGGAACGCGACGGGTCGCTGGGCGACCGGTACGACAAAAACTACCCGCTGATGTTCGGGGAATCGGTGCCGTTCGTCGATCCCGAGTGGTACCTCGACCTGATCCCACATGCGTCATACCTCAACCCCGGTAACGGGCCCGCGGTACTGCGGGTCGACGGGCTCCGGCTCGGACCGCTGATCTGCTACGAGGACATCTTGCCGCGTTTCGCTCGCGCTGTGGCGCTCGAGGGCATCCACGCGTTTGTGAACCTCACCAACGATTCTTGGTTTGGTCGCACGCGGGCCCAAGGTGAGCATCTGGGGCTGGCTGTGTTTCGAACGGTCGAACAACGCCGCGCCATGCTGCGTTCGGTCAATGCGGGCATCAGCGCGTACATCGACCCGGCAGGGCGAGTCGTCGAGCAAACCGAGGTGACCAACTCAGACGTCGACGGATGGCCGGGCGCCGTGGGGTTCGTCGCGGACGTGCCGATGATCGACCCCAAACATCGCAGCGTCTACAATCTCACGGGCGAGCTATTCAATGGACTGTGCGTGCTTAGCCTGGTGGTCTTGGGATGGCGACGACGAAGCCGGATCGACCCCCGCGGATAGCGGGTGCTCTGGGGCTGGGACCTGTCCGCGACCGCTGGGCATCGTGGCTGCGGCGCCGCGATCGTGGCGAGCCGCCGCCGGTGCAAGCCACGGTCGACTTGCCCCCGCACGACGCCCAGTCCGTGGTCACCAACCTCCATCGCCATCGACTCGAGCCCATCCGGTACGCTCCGTGGGAGCGGGGGTTCGCGGACAGCGAGGCCAAGCGGGCTGCCCTCCAGTGGATACGGGTGGAGCGCGAGGCGGACCAGATACGACTGATCGCGGTGCCGAGCGATATCCCCGCGTCGGAGCGAGACGACTCCGATGCCAACCGCGCCCACGAGCTGCGAGTACGTTTCGACGCGGTCGACAGCGTCACGAGCGTGACCGCGACTCACGTCGTCCCCCCGATTCGCCCGCGTACCGTGTTGCGGCAAGTGGCCACCCCCGCCGTGGGCGTGACGACGTACGCCGTCGGGATGCTGATCACCGATCTATCGTTCTTCCACGCCGTGTCGCTGCTGATCTTCCTGGGCATGATCCCGGCCCGCCTCCGCCCCTTGCTGTCGCGAGCACAGACCCAACGAGCTCTCGAGAACGCGCTGCGCCTGGCCTTGGCCCCGCACCTCGTCGCCTCCGATCAGCCGTACCGGTAACGAGCCCGGCGCCCGCTGCCGCGCGGGGTGGCCCCCCTCGTGCGCAGTCGGACCGTCCCCGTCCACCTCGCCTCGCCGTGCCCCAACCCGGCACCGAGCAACTCCGGCCACCGCGACGGCAGCGCTCAAGATCGCCGCGGCGGCGCCCGATGTCCGTCGCGTGACCGACGACACGCAGTCGCGAGGTCGGGTCCTCGTTCTCGATGACTCCAAGGCGATGGGTAAGCGCATCGCCAACACGATCGAGAGCTTCGGATACGCCACCACGGTCTCGACTCGTGCGGTCGAGGCGGTCCAGCTTCTGCGGACCGGTCGCTATGGTCTGATGACCTGCGACATCGAGATGCCCGACATGACGGGTCTCGCCGTGATTCGGCTGGTTCGCGCCGCGTGCCCCTTGCTTCCGGTGCTGATGATCACATCGAACAGCGAGTTGTCGACCGCCCTTGAGGCGCTCCGCCTCGGTGCCTTTGACTACGTGGTCAAACCGTTCAAGCCCTCCGATATTCGGGAAAAACTCGAGCGGGGCTTTGCGGTCGCGCTTGCCGACGAACAGCGAGAGCGCCAGGTCGACAAGCTCAAAGAACGCATTGCCGATCGGGATCGACAGATCGAAGCCGGGCGCGAGGAGCTGCGTCGCCTCAATCGCTTGTTCAAAAAGGGCGTGCTCGATGGTCTCGGCATCTCCGTCAATATCCTCAGTCGGCACAACGAGGCCCTCGCCGACCACTCTCGCCGAGTGGGCGACATCTCCCTTCGTGTCGGCGTCAAGCTCGGACTGCGCGGCGACGAGCTGCTCAATCTCCATGCGGCCGGCTTGCTCCACGACATTGGCATGCTGGCCCTGTCTCCCGACATCGCAGTGGCGATGTGTACCCACGGGCAGCTCGACCGCGTCGAGAAGACCGCGTACCTCCGACACTGCGAACTTGGCGCGCAGATCGTCGAGGGCATCGAACGCTTTCAGTGCGTCGCCGCCGTGATCGCAGCGCACCATGAGTACGTGGACGGCACGGGGTTTCCTATGGGCCTGGTCGGCGACGCGATTCCCCTCTCAGCACGAATCTTGGCCGCCGTGGAAGACCTCGACACCTTCCGCTCGATGAATCGCCCGCCCGACGAGTGGCGCGATCCAGTCGCGCGCCTCCAGGATGAGGCCGGCCGGCGGTACGATCCTGCCGTCGTTTCCGCGTTGCTCGACGCACTGGCCGACGAAGCCGCGGGACCGCGCGAGGTCGTGGAGGTGGCAGTGACCGAACTCATCCCGGGGATGAAACTGGCGAGCGACATCTGCTCCCGCAATGGGATGGTCCTCGTCGGCGAAGGGCAGCTCTTGTCGGCCGACATGATCGAGCGGGTTCGCGGTTTGCTCGACACGGACCTCCACGCCACTCCACCGGTGCGCGTGGAACGAGCCGTGGCCGCCTAGTGCGTCGGGGTCCGCGTCCCTCCGAAAGCAGGCGCCGCGAGGGCGCGGCGACGCCGCTCGCTCGCCGGCTAACGATGACGAGCGAGCGTGGGACGGACTCGCGCTCGCTCCAACACGCCGCTGCGGGGCTGCATCCCACTCGCCATCGGCATCCGCCCCACCGACCATCCACGCCTTTTCATGCAGCCCGGTGGCGATTGCGGTGACCGACGGCCGCAACGGCCGGCGCAACGCCGGCAATGCTAGTTTCTCGGATCGCATGATTCGTTTGGCTCGTTGGTCATCCCTCGTCGCGGGCCTTCCCGCCGCCATGGTTGTCGCCCCGGACGTCGCCGCCGCGAGCGATGACGCTTCGCACGACCACGTCGCCGAGGCACTGGAGCAAGCGCGGATCATCGGAGGTGAGCCCGTCGCGGAGTGTGGCTGGCCGGCCGCCGTCGCCCTCGACACCGGATACCGCGGACTTTGCACCGCCACGTTGGTCCACGCCGAGGTCATCACCACCGCCAAGCACTGCGGCGTCAATGCCCAGTCAGCGTCGGTTCGACTCGGCGAGCGCAACGGCGCCCCCGCGATTTCGGTCGGAATCGACGGATGCTGGAACAGCGGCAGCTTGGACATGACCTACTGTCGACTGGCCGAACCCATCACGGAGGTCCCCCCCATTCCCATCCTGATGGGCTGCGAAGTGGACGCTATGCTTCAGATGGGTCAGACAGTCACTGCCGTTGGGTTTGGCGTCGCCGACGAGAACGACAACAGCACGGCGGGCATCAAGCGCGAGGTTGTCACCGAGATCTCAAGCTCCCCGAGTAGCGGAGAGATCAATGTGGGTGTCAACGGTAAGGGGTTTTGCTTCGGCGACTCGGGCGGGCCTGCTTTCGTGCAGCTCGACATCGACGGGGCCACGGACCGCAGTTGGCGGGCCTTCGGTGCCACCTCGCGTGGAGTATCCGGCAATGGCTGCCCGGGCCCGGCGAGAATGGGGATGCTGCACGAGATCGTCCCCGCCATCGAAGAGCAAACTGGCCTCGATGTCACTCCCTGCCACGACGCCGACGGGACGTGGAACCCCAGCGAGGCGTGTCGCGGCTTTCCCCTCGCACCCGGCGAAGGCGGCGGTTCCTGGCCCGATGATTGCGAGCCGGGGCCCTTGTCCGGGCCGAGCGACAGCTGTGGACCCCCGGTGGCCGATGATGATGATGACGACGATGATGATGACGATGACGACGATGACGACGATGATGATGACGACGATGACGATGACGATGATGACGATGATGACGATGACGACGATGACGACGACGACGATGACGACGATGATGACGATGATGACGATGATGACGATGATGACG
>QKPP01000129.1 GCA_006508105.1 Myxococcales bacterium FL481
GTCGTCGTTGTCGTCGTCGGTGGAGTCGTCGTTGTCGTCGTCGGTGGAGTCGTCGGTGGAGTCGTCGTCAGTGTTGTCGTTGTCGTCGCCGTCACCATCACCATCACCATCGCCGTCACCATCACCATCGCCGTCACCATCGCCATCGCCGTCACCGTCACCATCACCATCGCCGTCACCATCACCATCACCGCCAGCGTCGGCGGAATCGGGAGCAACCGCCTCACCGGTCTCACCTCCCGTCGCGGTGAACGGATCGAGCGAGCAGGCTAGGGCTGCGCCGAACACAAGGCCGAGAGTCGCGAGCGCTTTCATCGTGAGTGACAAGCAGGCGACATGCGAGAGGCGGTCCTTCAACTATCTCAGTATGCGCTTCTCCGGCGGTCGGGTCAGGCGTTCTCGACCGTGCGGGTTGAACGCAAACCGATCCGATTCCAAACGCGCATGCGCGACCGCGGCAGTATGCGGCACGGACCCGCCCATGGCCGGCGACGACTGGCTCGTCCCCGCACGCCAGACCGCGGCCGGGACCGCCCTTGCTGAAGATCTGCGACCAGCGGGGGCATGGGTCATCGGTCTCGCCTGCGCCGGGATTGCGCTGACACTGTCACTGAAAGGCACCGTGCCACCCCGAGTCCGTCCGAATCGGACAACGTGCGCGCGACCGGCCAGCTCCGCCGCCCTTGCGGGTCCGACCGCCGCGGGTCGGCGCCCGGGACGACCCGGCGCTGCACCTATCGAGCGAACGCGACGTCGATGGCTTGGGCGACCGATCCGACCTCGACCGTCTTGAGTCCCTTGAGCGTACCCGACCCGCGCGACGGCGGGCAAAGCACTTGCCGAAAGCCCAAGCGTTGGGCCTCCGCGAATCGAGCCTCGGCTCGCGGCACCCGTCGCAACTCGCCCGTCAAGCCCACCTCGCCGACGGCCAACGTCTGGGAGGACAGCGGTTTGCGCAGGTGACTGGATGCGACGGCGAGCAGCACCGCGAGGTCCACCGCGGGCTCGGTGACGCGAATTCCTCCGGTGATGTTCACGAACACGTCCTGGTCGAGCACGAACAAGTCGCCGTGGCGCTCGAGGACGGCCAGCAGCATGGCCAGACGGGAGGGATCGGCCCCCACACAGGTGCGGCGTGGGCTTCCCCCCGGGCTTTGCCCGAGCAGGGCTTGAATCTCGAGGAGCAAGGGGCGCGAGCCCTCGAGGCAGGCCGTGACGCACGATCCGATGGCGTCGCCCGGTCGCTCGGCCAAGAACGCCTCGGAAGGATTCGCGATCTCGCGCAGACCATCCCCGGTCATCTCAAACACCCCCAGCTCTTGGGTGCTGCCGAAGCGGTTCTTCGTGGCGCGCAGCATTCGTGTCGCCCGTTCTTCGTCACCGTCGAACGCCAGCACCGCGTCGACCATGTGCTCGAGCAGCCGCGGCCCCGCGATCTGCCCGTCTTTGGTGACGTGGCCCACGATCAGCACGGGCACGTGAGCCGTCTTCGCGAGGCTGACCAACCGGCTGGCGACGCTGCGGATCTGAGTGACGTTGCCCGGGAGCCCGTCTTGCGCCTCGCTGTAGATCGTTTGGATCGAATCGATCACCAGCACCGCTGGCCGATGTTCGTCGACGCGTTCGAGCACCGGCTCGAGGCGGGTTTGAGCTAGGAGTAGCAGTTCTTCTTCGCGCGCCTGCAGTCGCCCGGCTCGGGCCGCCACCTGGGCCACCGATTCTTCTCCGCTCGCGTACAGCACCCGATGTCCGCTGCGACACAGACCGGCGCAGGCTTGCAGCAACAAGGTGGACTTGCCGATGCCCGGCGGGCCGCCGAGTAGCACTACGCTGCCGGGGACCAGTCCGCCACCGAGGACGCGATCGAACTCGCCAATGCCGGTGGTCAGGCGCCGTGCCGCTTCGGCGTCGGCCTGCGCATCGGCGGCGGAAACGACCTGGCCCTCCGCAGGTGCCAGCGATACGCGGCCGGGAGCCGGCGCTGAAGCTTGCTCCGCGATGGTGTTCCAAGCTCCGCAATGGGGGCATTGCCCGAACCAGCCGCGGGTCTCCGCGCCGCAGGCGCTACACACCCATCGGCTGCGGTTCTTCGCCACTAGAACCCGATGCCGAGCTGGAGCTGGATTGACTGAGCCGCGCTCGCGTCTTCGTCGAAGGCGCCAAACGGGAACATCACGCCGTACTGTGCCTGGACGAAGATCGGATCACGTACGTCGTGGTAGCGAATCGCCCCGTCGAGCTCGAGACCGTAGCTGCGACCCTCGCCGCTCGGCGTGCCGGGCTTGTTGGCAGCCAGAGCGTACTGCGCGTCGATACGGAAGCTGGCGTTGCGCTGAAAAAAGAAGAACGCGATCCAGGGCTTGAAGTACGCCGCGTTCGCGGTGGTACCCATGACCTCCCGAAAGAGCAGCAGGTCGCGGCTGTACGCGGGGTTGAAGCGGAACGCCGACAGCGTGCGGGCATCGTCGATTCCATTGGTGTTGGCCAACGGCGACATGACGTCGTAGTCGTGGGGCGGCACATCGTCTCCCGAGGCGAAGCCTTGGTCAAAGCCGATGTGGAACCGGTCGTCAAACAGGCCGTACTTGAACTCGAGCGCGTAGCCGAGCTGGCGGATGTTGCTGGTTTCGAAGTCGTCTTCGAGGACCAAGTCGTCCAGACCCCAACCGTTGTCCGCGGGCGTGATCGACAGGTCCCGGTGGCGAAAGCTGCCAATGCTGCCCGCGACCTCCAGTTCCACCCGAAGGGTGCGCCAGTTGACGCGCATCCACACGTCCGGGGTCACCAGCTGCGCTCGGCGCCACATCCGAACATCGGTGTAGTTGTCCACCGCCGTGTTGCCATCGGCATCGGTCTCCCCGTTGCCCAGGGGATCACCGGCCGGGTCGATGCCGTCTTGCTCAAGACCGGCCGCGTCGGCGTTGTCGCCAAGGTCGCTGCCCAGACCGGGGGCTCCGATCGGGCGAGCGACGTCCTGCATGCGCAACCAACCGATGACCCCGTAGTTGAGCACCGCGGTCCCAGATGCGAGCTTGCGTCGCAGCATCGCCGGGCTGTCGCGGCGCTGCAACGAGGCGCTGACCTGAAACACGTTGTCGAACTTGTCGAAGCTGTAGTCTTGACCGACGCGGTTGCCCGAAGCCCACTCGGAACCCAACAGCTGGGCGGTGGTGGGCCCGCTCGACGCCCAGTCCCAAGATACCGCGAGGTGGTGCATGCGACGTGGATCTTCACCCAGGTCGAAGCCGATACGCAGGGTATCGATCGAGTCGCCAAAGTCCATGTCGAGACTTCGGATCAGATCGTCTTGCGACTGACGGTCGTAGCCGTTGCCGTCATTCGCCACCACGCCGAGACCCCAGTGGTGGGGCATGCGACCGAACTTGACGTCCAGTCCCCAGCCAAAGTGCATGTGACCCCACGCGCGCTTGACCGTGAGGCTGTCTTGAAACGAGTTGAGGCCCTCGTTGGGGGGCATTTGGGTGCGGGTGAACAGATCGATCGGCGCCCATGGGTTGTCGCCCACGAAGCTGTCGGGCGTGCTCCCCAACACCAAGTTGTCGAGCGCGTCGATGGTGGAGTGAATCTTGACGTTTTCCGAGATGTGCAGGGTCGGCGAGAAGCGAAATCGCATGTTCGCGCTCGACAAGCCCTGTCGGCGTTCGCAGCGTTTTTGAATCTTGCTCGCGCTGACGTCGCGCGCGGCGAGGCGGGCGTAGCAGGACGCGTTGTGGGTCAAGCCGTCTTCGTCAATCAGCAGGCTGTCGACCGGTGGCACGAACTTCGATCCCGGCTCGCCGTTGACCGCTTGGTTGAGCCCCAGGTGGAGGCGGTGGAAGTAGTCAGCGCGCATTCGCAGGTAGCCGTGGGCCTCGAACAGCTGCAAGCGACGCTGGCCCTCGGGGACCGCGGGCACGCGCGAGATCGGAAGCAGCGCCGACTTGTCTTTGGGGGCTTCCTCGGCGGGGCCGTCCTCTTCTTCGGACTGTTGGCCGGCTTGTCCGGGGCCCGCGGCGCCGCCGGCGGGGCCACCGGGCACGCCGGCCCCGCGTGGCTGCGCAGCTATGTAGGCATGGCGGAGCGCCATCGCATCCGGGCTCCAAAGCATCGTCACAGCGAGAACAGGAAGACCGCAGAACGGCCCGGAGAAGCGCCAGAAGCGTCGAATCG
>QKPP01000074.1 GCA_006508105.1 Myxococcales bacterium FL481
CCGTCATCGTCGTCCCCATCCCCGTCGCCATCACCATCACCATCCCCATCCCCATCCCCATCACCATCCCCGTCGCCATCACCATCCCCATCCCCGTCACCATCCCCATCCCCATCCCCATCCCCATCCCCGTCACCAGCCCCATCTCCGTCGCCACCGGCAGCTGTCGTCCCGGACTCGCCGATCTCAGAGCTCTGATTCGCGTCGAAGCAGGTCGGCGCGACGAGCGAGAGCGTGAACACGACAAGCGGCCAATACGTACGATCCGAGGTCGACATGATTCGGGACGCGAACCTAGCGGCTCCGCGCTGGAGCGACAAGCAGGCTCGGCCCGGCCGCTGGCACGTCCCCCGGCGCCGCGACCGACCTCCGGCTCGACGCGGGGAGCCGCCACCGCCCGTAACCCTCGGGCCAGCAGCTGCGCCTCACGACTGTCGATGACTCGCCTTCGTCACTTCGTCTGGACCGCGGCCGCCAGGCTGTCTTTCGCGGCGTAGCACGGCCGCGGACCATCCGCGGGAAGGTGATGTCTTCGTACTCCGCTTGTCGTAGCGGGTCCGCGCACTCAACCGACGGGTCTTCGACACGCACCTGCGGGCCACGGGGCCATGGCTCCCGACCCAGCCGGTGCGAGAACGCGAGTGCTATCCAAGCCCATCAAGGCGCTTGGCGCCACGGTCGAGCGAGCCGCGCAAGACCGTGGTCACGCCGGTGACGGCGGCCGACTTGAATGCAAGCACGAAACCGCTGCGAGCTGACAAGTCGGCGAATCCCGATCGGCAAGGAGCACGAGGGCGTGGTGGATGGACTGGTCAGTGGGTCGAGCAGGCCGCTGGCCCCTCGCTCTCCCCCGCTCCACACACGGTCCAGTTGAGAAGATCTGGTACCGGGTCACCTCCATGCCCATCCGCGATCAGTCGCACGCATGGGTGCTCCGCCACGAGAAACTCCCCCGCTCCGACCTCGCGGTACAGTTGAGGGAGATCGCCGAGTGCTGCGTCCAAATCGTCACAGGTACTCGTGAACCCAGGAACCGTGGCATAGCAGGCCTCATGGGTCTCGGGTTCGAGTGCATTCTCCGTCACCGCACGACGGCTAGTAAGCCATGCACACACCGGATGGCCGTACACGTTTTCCGGGGTGACGGAACGGTCACGGCAGTCCCGGGCCGTCTCATAATGAAGGCAATCTCCCATGAGAATATAAGTTCTACCGTGGGAGTACTGGCGTCCCTTCTCGTCGTACGCAACAAGGGAACCGTAGCACGGCGTTTCGTCGCAAGGCTCGACCGGTGTGTAGTACCCGGTGAAGATCTGGGTGGGCACGCCCGATCTCTTGAATGGATAGATGAGCTCGTACTCGTACGCCCCCAAGTCCGACCGAAACACCCCATGGCCTTCGATACTTCCCAAGCGCGCGTTCCCGTCCGGGGTCAGCACGCCTCCGCCGTACCACGCGCGTCGAGAGTTGAATGGCCAACCGGAGGTCGTCGCCACCCAATAGTCGTCGAGAGGTTCGCCCCCACCCGTCGTCGCCGGCGGAAGATGCGTTGGCTCGCCACTCGCGAACGCCACGGCGCCAGCGGCTCGTGCCCCTCCCTCCGGCAACGCCGCCGGGAACGGATACTCTCGGTACAGTCGCTTGGGAGAAGGGAGCACCCCCGCCGGCACTTCATCGACCACTGCGAAGTCGACGGTCCGCGACAACACCCCAGTATCGGCGAGGACCTGCAGAGCGTGCCGGCCCGACTCAATATTTTCCGGCACCGCTACGATCACGTACTCGAGGTCACGGTACGGATCGTAGCCGAAGCTTCCAGTCGACAACGGCAATACGTGATCCCCTAAAAGCACATGAGTCGAGCCGCCCAAGTCCTCCCCGTTGATTCGCACTTCTCGGCCACGAAGGTTCTCTTCGGGGAAGAGGGAGATCACGCGCCCCCCTGGTACGTTCAGGGAGCCAGCCGCGAGCTCTGAGTCTACCGTGCGGACATACACGGTGTGTGACCCAGCCTCTAGGCGGTCCGGAACCGCAAAAACAAGTCGACTCGCCTCGATCGCAAGCAACTGAGCTGGGGTATCACCAACCCGAACGTCCGTGACGGCGTCGAGCCCAAATCCAGTGATGACCACCGAGTCGCCCGGTAAAGCGTCAGCCGGTGTGATGTTGTCGATGAACAACCCCTCATCAGGATGCTCCGGCCAAGGTAGCTCGTCCAAAGGGCACTCATGAAGTGTGAGGGTGCCGAGCAGTAGAAGTGGGGTGAAGAAGAGATGCTGAGTCATGGTATCCTCGCGGTGACAAATGCTGGAAATGAGGTCGTTTCAACGGGAATGGCTTTCCGATTACAATGAAAACAACGGGGTCGGCGGAGGTCTACCGCATCTCCTCGCGAGCGCGTCTGACCGTGTCGCGCGTGCGTATCTCACAGGCCCACTGCTGCAACCCGATCTCCTGGGCTTGGTCAGACTCGGGCGCGGAATACCTCGACTCCATCTCGATACTCAGCTGCTTGAGTCCACGCCGAATCCGGCCGCGCACGGTGCCTTCGGGCACCTCCAAGATCGCCGCGATCTCGGGTCCAGTCATGCCTTCAGCGTAGTAGAGCTCTAGAGCGGATTGTTGGTGCATCGGGAGGCGACGCAATGCGTGAACCAAGCGCCGCTGCTGAGCGCGGCCGTACAGGAGGCTGCTCATCGACGGCTCTAGCTCTGAAACGCTGGTCTCGTCGAAGTCGATGGAATGAATCTCTACTCGCCGCCTGTCATACGCCCGCCGGATCAGATTATAGGCAATACCCAGAAGAAACGCGCGCACCCGGCCCTCGCCGCGGTACGAGTTTTTTCGTTCCGTGAAAATAAGGAATGTGTGCTGAACGATATCTGCCACACCAGAGCTGACGCGGCGACTGACAAATCGATGCACCAGGGTAATATGCCGATCAACCAGGGTCTCACCGGCAGATCTGTCTCCGGCGCACCACTTTTCTAGTAGAAGTTCGTCCTTCTGCGCCGGGAGAGCACGACGGGGAGTCTTGGGTGGTGACGTCGAGAGCATTCGTATGTACCTTTCGACTTCGGCGATTTGGCGAGCTGCGGAGATTATCCGCGTTCATGAGGCGAGCGCGTGGTGAGGCCACGACGCGACGAAATTGCGGCGCGGCCTCGACGGCGGGCCGCGACCCGACTACCACCGCTGCCACACGATGGAGACGGGCGTCGCGGTGCCGGCGGTCGACGAGAGCGGACGGTCTCTACGGCGCGGAACAGGCCTCGGGCTCGTCGATGGCTCCGTTGCCGCAGACGGTCCAGTTCAGGAGATCGGGTACGGGATGAGCCCCGTCCCCCTCTTCGACCATACGAACGCATGGATGCTCAGCGAGACTCAAGGCTCCCTCCTCATCGCGGCGATACAGTCTCGGGAAACGACCGAAAACCTCGGCATCTAGGTCGTCACACGAGCGCGCCGGTGTCGTGCCCTGGGAACCTGGTACGGCGGCGTAGCAGGCGCCGGTTTCTGGGTCTATCCCTTGATCGTCGGCTGTGACAGGTCGGCTGGTCAGCCATACGCAGACCGAAAACCAGTGGTCGTACAGCTGCTGGTTACGTACATCATGGCAGTCTTCGCGTGTACCGAAGTGAGCACAATCGACGAGCTGAATCGTCTTCTCGCCGTGATGATATTGGCGCCCCTTCTCGTCGTACGCGACAAGTGAACCGACACACACCTCGCTGTCGCAAGGTTCAGTCGGTGTATAGTAGCCAGTAAAGGTCTGCGTCGAATCGCCCCCGTCGATGTGGGGAAACTTCAGCTCGAATCTGTACGCACGCGAATCTGACTCGAACTTTCCATGCCCAGCAATACGCCCTTCCGGGAGACTCGAGGGGTTCTTTGGCCTCAAGTCGCCTGCGTACCGCGCTCCACGATCGTCCAGCGGCGCCCCCCCAATGCTATACACATGGTAGTCGTGGTCACCGAAGGCGCCCGCGTTGGTCGCAGGCGGAAGATGCGTGGGCTCCCCGTTGCCGGCCCTGGCTGAGTGTGAGCTTCGGTCCGCGGGATTCTGCAGCGCGGTGGGAAACGGGTACTCTCGAAGCAGTCTCTTGGGTGATGGTAAGACTCCCGGTCTTAGGTCGTCCAGCACAGTGAACTCGATCGATTCCGAGAGTACGTCGGTGTCGGCCAAAACCTGAATCAGTTGAGGGCCCGCATCGATCTGTTGAGGAACGGTAACGATAACGTACTCTCTTTTGCGATACGGGTCGTAGCCGAAGTCCGCTTCGTCGACCGGCAAGACGTGCCCCCCAAAATGTACGGCGGTGGCATGGCCCAGATCCTCGCCATTGATACGGACTTCTCGGCCGCGCACGTTCTCCTGTGGGAACAAAGAGATCACCGTCGGACCAGGCACGCGCAGTTCTCCGGCGATGATCTCGCAGTCATCGGTTCGCACGCGCACTAGATGGGCTCCAGCCTCGAGCCCGCCGGGAACGAGAAAGATCGTTCGCTTCCACTTTGTCTCTACAATCTGAGCCAAAGTCTCGCCCACCATGACCTCGGTGACCCCGTGGAGCTCGCGCCCCGTGACCGTGACCGTATCTCCGGGCAACACGTCGCTCGGTGTCATCTCGTGGATCACTGGCTCGTCACCGTGAGGACTCGTCCACGGTAAATCGTCGAGTGGACACTCCTGAATGGCCACCGTGCCAAGGAGTACGAAGGGTGCAAGAACAATGGGTTGAGTCATTTTGTCTTCGTGCCTATGCCTGGGTAGACGGATGCTCGCCCCGCGTGATTGGCGCGGGGGCGATGGGACTAACGAGCAATGACGAACACGCGTCGTCCGAGGTCCCGCTGGAGCCGCTCCAGCTGAGCGTTTATCCGGGCCGCGGTGTCAGGAACCGCCAACGTGACCGCGTCAATGCGGCTCTGAAGGTCAGCGAGCACCGCCTGTCTCGCATCTTGCTCACCGCTTGTGGCCGCCGAGTCAGGCTGCAGCTGCGACCATCTCGTCCGCTCGTATCGGGCCTTCGCCAGATGGTTAATGCGGTCCCGCACCGGGTTGAACCGAACAAACACATCGGTGTGCAGATCCCGTTCACAGGCGTCGAGGATGGCATCAAGTCGACGGCGAAGTGCCCCAGACTTGACGTGGCGGGCAACAGCACGCTCATGCTGCAGTCTCTCTTCAAACAGTTCGTCGTGTGCGTCGTTGTACATGCCGGTCACGTGCGCGATATCCTGCCGCGCCGGCTCGTTTTCAACCGCGCTCACGCCTTGCGTTTGGTACAGAACAGCGAGAGCACTCGCTACCCGTGTGTAGCGCCGTACTCTCTGTGCCAGCGCCTCGTAGGCGCTCATCATTTCCGCCTGGCGCAAACCGCCAACGTTCGTGATGTACTCGAACCCGAGTACACCCGTTGCCGCGAGCGCCACCGCCGAACCCGCGAGCACCGCCCGTCGCGACCACGCGCGGGCTCGTTGGGCTTGGCGGAGCGCCCGAAGATAGTCGCTCAGCGAGGGCCACCGTTGCTGCGCGTCGAGATGCATCCCACGGCCAATGATGCTGCGAAACACCCGGGGCGCCCTCAGTGAGAGCCGCGATTTGTTCAGCTTCGCAACGTCGACCGGAAGCATGCCACGACCCGTCAACCCGTCAGGAAGCCGACCAAACAGAATCTCGTGAACGATGATACTGAAGGCGTACTGGTCGCTTCGCGGAGTCGCAATCCCCTCGTACGCCTCAGGCGCCATGTATAGGGGTGTGCCCGCAAAAGTGTCAGCGCGGCCATAGGCTTGGGTCGACAACAGGGACGCCTTGCCCATCGAATCGGAGTTTGTCACGAGAACCGACCCGTCGTTGGGGGTCTCCATGGCTCGCTTCGCGAGACCGAAGTCCGCCACCTTTACGACGTTGTTCTCGTCGAGCAGGATATTTGCGGGCTTGAGATCCCGGTGCACCAAGCCGCGTTCGTGAATCGCAAGCAAGCCGTTCCCCACCGAGAGCGCAATATCGAGTCGTTTTCGCCAGTCGCGCTCCAGCGGTCGTTCCAGCCAGTCGTCAAGGCTGCCCCCGGCAACGTATTCCATCGCAATGTAGACCTGCTCCTCCTCCGATCCCACGTCGTACACGCTCACGACGTTCTGATGGCGGACGCTGGCCAGCAGTTTGGCCTCCCGGCGAAGGCGGGCAAAATCACCGGAAGACACCTGCGGGATGATCTTGAGCGCCACGTCGCGGTCCAACACGGTGTCGGCGGCCAGGTACACAACGCCAACCGCCCCCGCGCCGAGCCGACGAATCACACGATATCGGGTGCCGAACGTGACAGCTGCGGCCTCACCAAAAAGCCGCGAGCGCACGCGCTGCAGTAGGACCGAGTCGCCCAGGGGATCGGAGAAAGAAACAATCGGCGAGTCCGGTTGGGTCTCCTGACGCGACGACTGTTCGATATCGGATTCGAGCTCGAGCATACGTACCACGCGTTAGTCGGACGAGAGTCGCGCATTGCGGGCCTTGAGCGAGGGCTCCAAGTGTTCCGCGATACCCTGGGCCCACGTTTCCCATCCCAGCATCGTCGATTTCACGAGTTGCTCGCCGACCTCCATGGCTCGCATCGTCGCCTCGAGCTCTCGGCGAATGCGTTGCATGTGCCCCCCGATGGAGCCCGGAGGAATCTCCATGATCTCCGCGATCTCGCGGTGTGTGTGTAGCCCGAAGAAATGCAGCTCAACGAGGGTTTGATCGCGGAGCGGCAGACTGCGGAGCGCGTTCAGTAGAAGCTTTTGCTCGTCCGACTTGGCGAGGTGTGAAAGTGGAGACTCCGTCGTCGGCGACGCGAGCTCGACCGGTGCAACACCGACTGGCGTGCGAGATTGTCGGGCTCGATAGTCGAGGAACACGTTGCGGGCGATACCGTAGATGTACGGCATGAAAGCCTGGGCAGCCTGCACGCGCGCGGCCTTCCTGAGCGCTTTTTCCAGCACGTCGACCGTTAGATCCTCCGCGTCTGCGACGTTGCTGCACTTGTTGAACAGATAGGCCTTGACGCGCGGCAGCGCCAAAACAAGAAGACGTTCAAGCGCGTCCCGATCCCCGTTTCGCCAGGCTTGAAACAGCTCGTTCTCGTGCGAGGCGTCCGAAGATCGCATATCGAACCACTAGCACGGCTACGCCCGCAACCCGGCGCCGTCGGCCGGCCGTTGGCGTGACCGCGCGTCACTCCCTGCACCACCCGGCCGAGCCGGGCTGGGACACCACGAGGCTCACGCTGCAGCTTCAACGAGTTGTCACTTTGACTTTCCCATGACCGCGCCAGATGCTAGCGGCGGCGGTCTGATCGATACTCCTTTGCGATGTGCTTCGGACGATGAACACCGTACTGGCCCACGCGGCCACGGTTCAGATACTAGGACGGGCGTCGATCCTGCGTGATTGTCGCAGTCTTCCGATCGTTCGCTTGATTGAATACCGTTTGCGCTGGAGCGTGCCGCCTGCGAGATCGAAACCCGACACACTGGCGGCGGCTGCAAAAGCGGTAGCTGGCCTCACAACGGGCGCGACCGAGTCGGCTGCCGCTGTGTGTTGCTCGATGGCAGGAGAGCTTGACGGCCTCGCCGCGAAGCTGGGCCCCGAGTCGGTCACTCGTGCCGGCCCCTGCCGCGGCGCGACCGCTCCGATCGGAACCCTTCACTTCCACCGCGGCGCTCAGCCCCGAGCGGTCGAGCGTGTCACTGATGGGTCTTGACGTGAGCAGGCACCACGACAAAGAACCGGTCGAGGAGTACGTACTCAATGACAGTCTACAAAGACTTGAGGCACGATTCGGTGGATTCGATTTTCTTCGCGTGCACCGTGGAGCCCTCGTGAACCTCGGCTACGTCGTGGCCGTGCAGCGCAAGGGCCGAATCGCACAAGTCGAGCTCCAAAGTGGCCGTCGGGTCGATGTTGCGCGAAGGTGCATTGCGTCCGTGATGCGTCGATTGCATGGGTAGGGCCCGCACGCCCGTTTGTGGCTCGGTACCGCGACGCCACACCGATTGCGACCCGCGGCGCCCGGGGTCTCGTCGCGACTCGACGCCCACTTGCACTCACCCGGTCAGGACGGAGGGGCCGCTCGAATCGGGACTAGCGGGGGACGAACCGTCCATGTGCGTCGAACCGGATCGAGTCGGACGAGCCACACCAGACCCGCCAGGCTCGTCGCGATGCGCGATGCGATCGGCGCCCAAGCCGGGAGTACGCCCGTCAGGTCGATCAGCACGCCATCGCCGGGGAACTCACCAAAGCCGAGCAGCATCGGCAGCCGGTACCAGTAGTAGCAGCCGATGGCGAGGGCGGCGAAGCTGCGGACGAGCCAGCGGCGCCGGTGCTGCGGAACCATCCGGCTCAGCCCCGAGTATGCGGTGAGGCTCACCGCAGCGCCGGCGAGGGGCCAGCCGTAGGCGGCGCTGAGGTGACTCCAACCGTCGCCGTGGTAGTCGGGGACTTGAAACCAGCCCCACACGAAGCCCGCGAATCCGCCGGCCAACACGGTGTCGGCGAGCTGCCTGGCCCAGCCTTGTCGCTTGTTCAACCGGCTCGGGTCGACCATCGAGTCGGGACACGCGTCAACGCAGCGGTGGCAGGCCGAGCAATGGGCGTTTGTCACTCGGACGAGGGGCGCGGAACCGTAGAGTCGCTCGACGGGATGCACGGGGCACAGACCCGAACACCATCCGCTCTTCCATTCGAAAACGAGGCCGACCGTGAAAGCCACCGCCCCCATGGCGCAGATCGTCAGCGCCGTTGCGGGGCCGCTGGCATCGAGGACAACGTGGCGCAGCGGCACGAGCGTGAACAGGAGGGCGAGGCCGATCAAAGACAGTCGGCCTTGCCAGGCGGTGGACAGCTCACGTCGCGACGAAGCTCGTGCATGCCGGGGGAGCAAAGCGGTGCTTCCCAGCGGACAGACGTTGCGCCACAGCCCGGGGGCCAACGCGAGGAGCGCGGGCACGACGGGGATGAGAACGTTCCACAAGGCGTGGATTCCGACGCTGGGCCAGAACACAAGCGCAAGCAGGATCGAGGCGCCGACGGCCCAGCTCGTGGCCTGGGCGCCCCGCCAGGTTCTCTTGGTTGTCGGCACGGCGCCTTGCATCGTTGGAGCGGCCCGAACCTCCCACAAAGTGCGGCGTTAGGGCGCACTCTTGTCGGCGAAGTCGTGGCAAAAACCGCAGTGGATTCCTCACCGCCTCTCGAGCGCAACGAACTTGTTACGCGCGCTCGCACCGCTCGGCGGGAACCGGACCGAGCCCAACCGTACCAGCCCGCGCGCTGCGTCCGTCGACGTGGGGTCCGAACGAATCCCCGCGTCACCGATCGCCCTGCCCGAGGCGGTCAGTGTCCGTCCAACGACTTGGTGTTCGGGCGTCGCTCAGATCCCGACCAGTCGCGACCGCCGGACTCCGTGCAGGTGACGCGTGTGCTCAGAAACGCACAACTCGCACCGCGCTCACGCATGAACTGCGCATCGGTTGGGTGAGTCCGCTGCTACGGTTTTCGGGCACGGGTGACCGCGTGATGAGCTTCACCAAAAACATCGAGGCAAGCAAGGCGGCGATGGCAGTGGGCGTGGCCTTTATCGCCTCGATCGTCCTGGTCACCTTGGTCGACGATTTCCTGCTTGCGAACTTCGTGGTGCCTGGCGACACCGAAGTGTTGGCCCGAGAGATCGCCGCCGATCGTCACAAGCTCTCCCTCGCGGCGGCTGGGTACTTGTTCGTCCTCGCCCTCGATACGGTGATTGGACTGGCGCTCTACATCGTGCTCAAACCAGCGAGTCGAGTGCTAGCGTGGCTCACTGCCGCGTTCCGGTTGTCGTACGTCGTCGTACTCTCAATCGGGGTGTTCGCTCTTGTGTTCGATCTCGTCGACGCACGCGACTACGCGGCGATCAAGCTCTTCGGCTACGTGCTCTTTGCACTACACCTGGTCTTCCTGGGGTACACAGTCTTTCGCTCTGAGTACATGCCAAGATCGCTTGGGGCCCTCTTAGTCGTCGCAGCGCTGACGTATGCCGTCTTTTTCGTCGAACTCGATCTGCCCGAGGTGGCCGAGATTCTTGCGATGCTCACGATGCTGCTCGCGGAGCTCTCACTAAGCCTCTGGCTCATCGTCAGGCGAAACACTCTGCCGTCGTCGACCAACGGGTAGACCGAGCGACCAGCAACACCCGCGCGTATGGGCGTCGACGCCCGGCCAGATTCGACGTCGCTTGGCTACAGTAACTGTGGCAGCAGCGGGGTCATCTCGCTCGCGAGTCGACGCGTCGCCTCGTCCAACTGCTCGAGTCGCTCTGCCACCCGCGGGTCGGAACGGATCGGGCTCATGTAGTCGAGATGAAGGTAGTGGTATTCCCAATCGGCGTGGGGACCGACCCCATGATCGAGGTCCTCAAGCACGTGTCGAATCGCCTGCTCTCGCTCGCCTCGAGCGAGAGCAAACAGGGCGTGGTTCCAGTGCTGTCCCCGCCATCGCGGGGCGTGTGCGTCGAGCTCGGCCTCTAGCTGGGCCAACGCCCGTTTCCGCTGACTCGGGGTCAGTTCGTCCGGACGGCGCGCCCCCATCGTCACGACACCCAGTACCGTGCGCTTGAAACTCGTCGAATCGCCCGACCTCGACGGCGTCGCGGCCTCGAGCCGCGAAAGGAACGGCACGATTTCCTCCGCACGCCCCTGCGATCGCATCGCCGAGGCGTACCCGAGTACCGCAGCAACGTAGGTCCCACGCCGGTTCTCCACGTCCTCCGTCAGCAGGTTCGCCGCCAACGTCGACGCGCGCTCGAACTCCGCACGGACGATCGCACGTTTGAGTTCGAGTACCCGCACGGTGGGGGCCCACGGCGCGATGGCCCTGGCGCGCTCCAGCAACCGATCACCGGCCTCGACGTGCCGCAACCGGTAGAGCAGCTCCGCGATAAACACCGGAATCTCGTGGTCTCCGCGGTCGAGCTGCATGCCTCGTTTGTACAATTCTACGCCACGGGGCAAATCGCCGCGACGGACGGCCAGCTCGGCCCCGATCAAGTAGCCGCTGCTCCATTGTGGCAAAAGCTCGCGCACCCGCTCTTGCGCCGCCTCGGCCTCGGCGAAGCGCTTGAGTTCAGCCAAGCGCAGCCCGTGCTCCCAATGCAAGCGACCACTGAGCGGATCGACTCGCAAGCCCCGCTCGATCCAGGTCAGCGCCTCTTCGAACCGCGCTTGCTGAGCTAAGCCCCACGCCAACCACCGATACAACTCCGACGACTGGGGGCTTTGCGCCACCGCGGCCCGAAGCTCGTCAAGCAGCGCTTCCCCATCGCTCGACCGGCCGGCCCGTTTGAGATCGAGCAGAGCCAGCAGGCCGCGGGCCCGCCCGTTGTCGGGCGCGTCCTTGCGCAGCTGTTCTAAATGGATACGGGCCTGTTCGTCGCACTGGGCATCTGTGATGAGGCCGGTCTCGGCTTGGTCAACATAGGTACCCGCCAGGGCTTCTCGCGCTTCGGTGAAATGGGGGTCCAACGCCAATGCCTCTTGGAACAGATTGGCCGCCGCCGGCAACGACGCGTAGCTGGCGATCGCCTTGAGCGACAGCCCCTCAAGATACTTGAGGTACGCCGCGGTACTGGTGGTGCCCACCGGGCGAATCGTCGCCCCCTCAGCTTCGCCGTTCTCCAGCAACGTGGCCCGCAGCGCCGTCGCCACGTTTTCGGCGATTTCGTCTTGCACCACGAAGATATCGTCGATGGTGCGATCAAACGTTTGCGACCACAGGTGAAAGCCGCTCGCCGCCTCGATTAGCTGGGCGGTTACCCGCACTTTCGACCCGGCCCCCTGCACGCTCCCCTCGAGGACCGTGCGGACCCCCAGCTGCTCGCCGACCGTACGAACGTCGAGGTTTTTGCCCTTGAACGCGAACACCGAGGTGCGCGCCGCGACTTTGAGGTCGGGTAGCTGCGCGAGCATGTGCAACAGCGTCTCGGTGAGCCCGTCCGAGAGAAAGTCGTGTTGCGAATCCGGGCTGAGGTTGACAAATGGCAAGACCGCCACCGAGCGCTCTGGGGCCGCCCCGCCCGGTGACGCCCGTACTTGGGGTGCACCGTCGGGCACCTCGTCATTCGCACCGGCGTTCACGACAGCGCTTTGCCGCGCGGAAGCAGCGTCGGTGTCTGGCAAGCCGGGAGGCCCGACGGTTGCGAGTCGGAGTAACAAGGCCGCCGCGGCCGCGCCGAGCCCCAGCGCCGTGACCCCGCGGGTCACCATCTGCCGGCGACGAGTCCCCTGGGGAAACTCGCCGGACGGACCGGAATCGACCCCCGAGGGTGCGACAGTGGACCCCAGCACCCATCCCGCGAACAAGGCCAACGGAAAGCCCCCCACAAGCACCGCAAGGACATAGATGCCTTCGGCGTCGGCGAGACCAAACATCGGGAACACGACGTCGGTGATCTGAAGCACGAACCAGGAGGCCACGAGATAGCCGAAGCCCACTCGCACGTACCGGTGGCGCTTGAGCTCGGCGAACGTCTCGGGTCGTAGGTGTTTCACGCCGGTGGGGATCGCCCGCGTCTCCGCGCTCACGCGTACGTGTCACCATCCTATACGGCCGCTGGCGCCGAGGAAACCGCGTCCGCTGCGGCGGCGCGAGCTCGCGGCGAGCCGCACGGCCAGCCTGGCGCTCCGACGACGAGGGGCCGCACCGCAGACTCGGCCACAAGGCAGCGACCGCCGCAGCAAGAATTCGCGACAACGCTGCCGGACCAACGCACGAGGAACGCGCTCGTGGCACACAAGACCGAACGCCGCAAGAACCGGATCGCCGCGGAGCACGGCACGAGGCATCACCCTGTATATGAGCGGTTTCCAAATCCAGCCCTTCCCTGTCGACCGGGTCCGCCCCTTGTTCGCGCTCGACGAGCGCGAGCTCGCTCGCCACGGTGCCCGTCGCGTCACCGCGCAAGCCGATGTCGGCTATCCGTGCCGGGTGGGATTGCGGGACGTTCGCAGCGGCGAATCACTGATCGCCCTGAGCTACGAGCACTTGCCGGACCGGTCGCCGTACCGCGCCTCGGGCCCGGTCTTCGTCAGCGACACCCGCCCGGCTCGGCCCGAAGTGAACGAATGGCCGGACATGCTGAGCCGGCGCCCGCTCTCACTGCGGCTGTACGACGAGCGACACGACATGATCGACGCCGTATTGGTCCACGGAAGCGAGGCCCCAGCGCAGGTTCACGCGCTGTTGGACCGCACTGAAGCCGCGTACCTGCACGTCCATCTCCAACCTCGCGGTTGCTTCGCTTGCGAGATCCGTCGGGCGCAGTAACGTGAACACGTTGATGCCCGCCGACGCCGCCGGTCCGCCCGCACCGTCCGAAGCGCCAACCGCGGCGAGCCACTACCGAGTCGTCGCGGACTGCATCGAGTACCTGCTGGACCGCGACGGCAAGCGCCCGACGCTTTCGCAGCTCGCCCGGCGGGTGGGCCTAAGCCCCAGCCACCTGCAGCGCGTGTTCGTCGAGTGGGCCGGGGTGTCACCCAAGGAATTCACGCAAAACCTCGATGTCGCACGAGCCCGTCGCCTTCTCGACGAGGGCCGCAGTCTGATGTCCACCGCGTTCGAGCTCGGTTTGTCGAGCTCGTCGCGGTTGCACGACCTGTTCGTGCGAGTCGAAAGCATGACGCCGGCCGAGTACCGAGCCCGGGCGGCCGGGCTACGCATCGCGTGGGCCACGTTCCCCACGCCGTACGGACCAGCGCTGTTTGCCTCTACCGAACGCGGCATCTGCCAGTTGTCGTTCGTGGCAGACGACGCCCAGGGCCTCGAAGAACTCACACGCGAATGGCCGCAGGCCGAACTTGAGCACCAGCCACCACGCCTGGCGGAGGTCGCCAGTGAGGTCGCAACGCGCATGGCTGGCGGTGCGCCGAAACGTCGCCTGGGCTTGCTACTGCGGGGCAGTCCGTTGCGCTTGCAGGTGTGGCGCGCGTTGCTGCATGTCGACCCGGGTTGCTGCACGTCGTACGGGGACTTGGCGGCCGCCGTGGGGCGACCGGGAGCCGCGCAGGCCGTCGGCCAAGCCGTGGGCGCGAATCGGCTCGCGTACCTGGTCCCCTGCCATCGCGTGATTCGAGCGTCGGGGGAGATCAGCGACTATCGCTGGAGCCGGGCGCGGAAGCTGGCCATGCTCGGGCGCGAGTGGGCGACCCCACACGCGGCGCAACCCTGAGACGCGACGCAGCGTCCCGACTGGACGCCTGCGTTTCGCCGCGTCACGTCCAATCGCGTCTACTCGCGATGGAGGACCCCCATGGTGACCACCAAGCTCACCGCCGCGTCGAAGAACTCCTCGCGCACCGCCAAGTACCGCGGGTCGGAGAAGAACCGGGCCTTGGTCTTCGCGTCGGGAAACGAGATGGTAAAGACGCGATTGATCAGCGCCCCGTCTTTGCTCTTGAGCAGCTGCCCGACGACCACGTCGTACTCGAACTGCCCGCCGTACTGCTCGAGCAAGGGTGACATGCCGGCGCGGTACTCGTCGTAGAGCGCGTCATCATGAACATGGAGCCCCACGAGTGTGACGTGACGTGGTGCTGAGCCGGGTTGATCCGCGTCGTCCCTGGTAGCCATCCCCACGCAAGATGACATTTCGCACCCGAATCGGCACGCTCGAGACCACCGCGCAGCGGGAACGGACGCCAAAAATCCCGAACCGCCCACGCAGTTGGGCACCGTCCGCGCCCGTCGGGAACCTAAACGCCCGCGAATGCGCGGGGTAGGAGACGCAATCGTCGTCTTGCACCCACCGCGAGCGCCGGCGATGCGTCCCCACCGACCCCCTACGAGACCCGGATCTTCCGCGCATTCTTGCAGATCGCCTGCGCCCTGATCGTATTGCGGAGGTTTTGAGACGGCTTCTAGGCGCGCCGCCTGGAGACGACAGGGCCGCCGACGCTGAACAGCCCGAACGAAACCAGGATGGCAAGCCCCGGGCCCTCCGTTGAGGTCGCAGCCGCGCACCCGCAGCCCGCCGGATCGCTCGCAGGAGGATCCGTCACCTGATCGGCGTC
>QKPP01000005.1 GCA_006508105.1 Myxococcales bacterium FL481
GATGATGATGATGATGATGATGATGATGATGATGATGATGATGATGATGATGGCTGCGGTTGCTCGACGAAGCGGCTTGCCACACCTTCCATCTTCGGCGGCATCATGCTTTGGTTCTGTCGGCGACGCTTGTACCGACGCTCGGCCTCCTAGCTCGGCGCCGTTGGTCGCAGGGTGCACCATCCTCGATCCTCTCGCTACGCCGCGGCAGGCATGTCGCGTACGGGGCCCGAGCGAAACGCTGGCCGATCAGCACGATGATCCCGCGATCGCGGCTGGTCCGGATCACGCGGCCGGCCGCCTGCACGACCCGCTGCATGCCGGGATGAAGATACGCCTGAGCGAAGCCGTCGCCGGATCGTCGCTGGAAGTAGGCCGAGATGCGTTCGCGCTCGCTGTCGACGGGGGGGAGCGCCGGACCGACGATGAACGCACCCACGAGGTCCTCCCCGGGAAAGTCGAGACCCTCGGCGAGCGCCCCCCCCGTGACCGCCACGAGTAGCGCGGCACCACGGTGGTCGCGAAAAGTCGCAAGCAACCGCTCGCGTTCGGCCAGTGGGGCCAACGCGGCCTGGTGCAGCACCTCCCCCGAGAATCGACGCAGATGGGCCAGTGCCCCGTTTAGGAACGCGAAGCTGGGAAAAAACGCCACGTACTTGCCAGGCCGCACCGCCGCCGCCGAGCAGATGAGGTCCCCGATGCGGCGATGATGTTCCGCGCGACGTCGGTACCTCGTGTCGATGCCTGGTACGATGACGATCTGACGATGGGCGCGGGGAAACGAGGACGGCGTTTCGATGCAGACCGGGGCCAGGGCGTCGAGTCCCAGCCGGCGACAATGATGCAACAACGGAAAGAGCGTCGCACTCATCGCGATCACGCGACGCAAAGCCCGATGACGAGCCCGTAGCCACCCGGCGGGATCAAGGCAAATCATGCCCACCGCTCGATCCGAGTCCCGCTCGCCGTACACGTGAGGTTCGAGCTGCGGGGTCGCGACGGCCGCGACCTCTGCCACTCGCACGACCGCACGCAGCACGTCGTGCACCACATCCGGGCGACGAGCGGTGCCCCGTCGACGCGCCTGCCAAGCGAGCTCGAACAGGGCGGCCGCGCAGCGTCGCGCCAGGTCCGGGAGCTGCCCCCCCACGACCGCGGCTGACTCCCGAGCCCCGGCCTCGGCCCAGGTGACCAGGTCCTCGAGAAGCACCCGCAGCGAGCCTTGACCCCGCTGTGCCATCGACGGCGAGCCGGGCCAACCCAAGCCCAACTGAGCCGCGTAGCGACTGGGTGCGGTCTCGGCCCGTGCGCGGACACGGGCCAGGGCTCGCTTGATGTCCGCCAGGAGGAGGCGGGGCGACAGCTGCTCGCGGGCGCGTTCGGCCAGGTTGTGGGCTTCGTCCACGACCACGACCGCCTGGCCTGGCTCGGGCACATGGGCCAACAACTCACTGTAGCGGTAGTTGAAGTCCGCGATGACCAACTCGGCGATCGCGGCCACGTCGAGCGCTAGCTCGAACGGACACAGCCGGCGGGCCACGCCAACGCGATAGATCTCAGCCGCGTCGAGGTGCCCACCGCGTTTCGCCCACGTCGCCACGACCGCGGCGGGCTCTCGGCGGGAGGCAAACCCCTCGAGGTACGGGCATACGTCGGCGTGGCACACGAGATGGGCCGCGGGGCACATATCGGCTTTGGCGCGCAGCGTCACCGCCAGCCACTGCCGTCCCCGCTCGCCCGAAGCTTGTCGGATCCGCTCGAACGCTCGCGCCACGTGGGTCCGTTGCGTGCGCTTGGCGGTCAGAAACTCGACCGGCAACCCGCGGCTCAGCGCGTCGCCCAACGCCGGAACCAATGCGCCGATCGTCTTGCCCAGGCCGGTGGGGGCCATCGCGAGCACCGGTCGCGCCTCGCCAAGACCCCGACGAACCGCGGCCATGAACGCGTCTTGATGCACGCGCGGCTGGGCAAACGGAAACACGACGGCGTCGGCGGACTCGCGTCGCATCGTGTGGCGTTGGCGTCGGCGACGGGCGCCGGCGACCAGCGTTCGCACCACGCCCGAAAGGCGTCGCATCGTCCCATCGACGTCAAGGGCCACCGCGCATTCGCGACGCGCACCGTCGGCAAGCGATACAAGCATCAAACGCAGCCGCAACGCCGACGCGGGATGACCAGCATCGAGCAGGGCGAGCCCGTACAGTCGCAACTGGAAGAGATGCAGCGCGAATTCGCTGGCCTCGGCCCGGCGCAGGTCGGCTCCGGGGAGCGACACGGACTTCACCTCGTCCAGCCATACCAGCCCCCCCGCTCGCCGCACGCCATCGACTCGACCGTGCAGGCGCACGGCGACCCCGTCCACGTCCCGACGCAACTCGACCGCCATCTCGGCCGCGAACGCGGACCCGTACCGATGTTCCGCCTCCCGGCGATAAGCCACGTGGACCCGTTGCCCCAAGTGAGCGCGCAGCCGGGCGACGGCGCCGGGCAACGGGCCGACCCCCCCGCGGCCACGCGCACGGGCCTCGGCGACCAGATCCGTGATGGACGCTCGCAGGCTCGATCGGTGCAGGTCGAGGAGAACGGGCACGTCGGCGGTTCGCTCCGAACCTGTACATACTTTCAGTATTTTGCGCGGGCAAATTTCTCGACGGGCGAGCGGGATCCGCCGAACCCGGTACCCCCGGGCCGAGACCTCCTACAGTTCCGGGCGAACGCCGGATCGCCGCCACGGCCGCCCACGACCGGCTCCCCCATGTCGAAAATCCCGCCACCGCCCGCCCGCCGTCCAGACCAGCGGGTCGTCAGCCCAACGAAGATCGTCGTCGCACTCGGGGTGGCGAAGACACGACAGCGCATCGCCCAGCTCGACGGCGCCGAACTCCCGTCCCGGTCGACCCCACGCTGGCTCACCTGGATCGAACCATCGGTGACCAAGCAGCAAAGCCGCACGGTCCGCGTCACCACCACGGCGGAGACGATGACCGTCGAGGGTCATTGCGCCTCACTTCCCGCAATCGGGCCGGGTCTCCGCGTGCGGCCCCGTGACGGCGCCGTCGAGCTGCGCTTTTCGCCGAAGGGCACCGACGAAACCATCGTCGCAGCCGAGCTGCATCGCGGGCCCATCCCCACCGCGCAACGTGTCAAGCTCGTCGCTGCCGGCCTGCTCGCGTTGCTCGCGACTTGTCAGCTGATCTTCGGCGAAGCTGGGACCGTTCTCACGGCGGCGCTCATCGCTCAACTGGTTGTCGCCATCGGCTTCGCCGTGTCGACACTCCCCTACCTGTACGTGTCTCGCCGTCTGGCGCTCGATGTGGCGAGCGCGGTGATCCGCGAGCTCGGCCCCGTTGCAGCCCAAACCGGTGAAGCCTCGCCGTACCGCCTCGGTCCGGCGGCACCCGACCACACCGCCGAGGAGCCCCGCACGGAGCCCGTCCGTCCCTCACGGTGAGGCCCGTCCACCGATCACGGTGAGGCCCGCCGGCGCCCTCACGGTGAGCCCCGCCCGCCCCTGACGGTGAAGCCCGTCCGCCCTTCATGGTGAGGCCCGCCCGCTGGGCGCCCGGCGCCGGACCGGGACCCGAGGACCGCCTGGCCTTCGTCACGCCCCAACGACGCGATCCGGGCGGGTGCGACCGCCGAGTTGACCTCGAAACTTGAATACTGTACATATTTTCAGTGCCCCCGCGTGACAGTGACGACCGTGACCCCGCGCCGAACGCCTCGGTCACCTCGCGCGAACGGATCGACTCGCTCCAGGATCTCAACGTCCTCATCGTCGACGCACAGACCACCGGAGCCAACCCCGCCCGCGGGGCTTTGCTTGAGCTCGGGTGGACGAGCACGTCTGCCGGTCACACCGGGCCGATCGACGCGCTACCGATCGAGTCGCACGTCGTCGCCCTGCCCGCAGACCACGACGTGCCGGCGAACGTCCTGCGCCTCACCGGGATCACCCGCAAAGAGATCGCATCGGCTCGGTCCCGCGAGGAGGTGTGGCGGCGGATCGAAGCGGCCGCTCGCTGCACGCACGCGACCGTCGTGCACTTCGCCCGATTTGAGCGACCGTTCTTGCGCCAGCTACATCTGGAGCAGGCGAGGCCGGGCTATGGCTCAGTTCGGACGGAGCGCCCCACGACCGCGCGGCGA
>QKPP01000063.1 GCA_006508105.1 Myxococcales bacterium FL481
TGTCGCTGGGGACGATCGACGCGGGTTACCGCGGCGACGTGTCGGTGATCGTGACTCGCGTGGGGTGGAACATGGCGTTGCCGGATCCGCAGGCACCCATCCGCCGCGGTGACCGGATCGCCCAACTGGTGTTCAGTCTGGTGGGGTTGCCAAAGAGCCGACTAGTGACCGAGCTGTCGAACAGCACGCGCGGGGAGCGTGGATTCGGGAGCACTGGTCGATAGGCCATTGACCGGCGCCGGGTTTGCGCGTAGTGTTTCTTAGGAGGACAGATGCAACCACTACCCCTAGTATACGTAGCGGGTCCGTACCGCGCGTCAACACTTCTCGGCGTACGCCGCAACATTCAGCGAGCCATGGAGCTCGGCGCAAATGTGGCGCGGTGGGGGGCCATGCCCGTCATCCCTCACTCGAACACCCCGGTTGAGTTCACAGACATCAAGGACGCTGATTTTTGGCTAGACGGAACGCTAAACCTCATGCTCGCGTGCGACGCCGTTGTGCTGGTTGAGTATTGGCAATCGTCGTCCGGCGCCAAGAACGAGATCGCTGTGGCTAAGAAAAACGACATGCCGGTCTTCGAGAAGTGGCTCGATCTCGTGAAATGGATTGACGCATGGCGGCCATAGGAAGAATCCTCCTATCTAAGGACGAGATGAAGGAGCTACTCACCCTTCACCACGGCGCGATAATGCCCCAACGCCTACGGCGCACTCTTGGGTATTACTGGTCGCAGGAAAGCTTGCGACAACAATCACTTCGGGCGCTCGCGCGAACGAAGCTTTCTGTTCTTCGCGCCATGCGCACCGACGCCTGGCCAGACTACTTCATAATCGACACCACCCCCCGCCCCCGTCTGTGACCGACGCACTTCATCGCGAGACTTCCGCCGCACGGGAGCTTGCCCGCAAGACGATGGCGCTGATCCGCCCCGTGAACCGTGAGCTGCGCGACCTAGCCGTCGCGTCCGCACGCCGCGGCGATCGTCGGCTGGTCGGTGGCCGAGAACTGGTCACTCGGTGGAAGCGCCTGGCGGACTCGGACGAGTACCAGTCCATCGCTCGAGCGGCAGCTGAGAAGGCCGCCAGGGCGGCGCGTCTCAGTGTCCAGGGGGCGGGGGGTAGGAAGCTTCGGGAGGCGCTCGAGTCGTTCCCAGCGGCCGAGGTGGCGAAGCTGCAGCGCCAGTTCGTAAGGCAGCAGGAGATCTTGCTCGTGCGTACAGGGCGCCGGCAGCACCGTGCGATGAACAAGCTGCTGCGCGAGACACCGCGAGTCGGTCGCGACGTGAAGCAACTTGAGGCGATGATCCGTGAGCAGCTTTCGCGTGGCGACACTCGAATCCGGCGGAAGGTTCGCAACGTGGCGAACAACGAGATACTCACGCTAAGCAGCCGGCTGCGCCATGCGCAGTACAAGCACGTGGGAATCAGGTGGGCGAAATGGGTCACGCAGGGCGACACCCGCGTACGCAGCAAGCATCGTGGCCGCAATGGGCGGCTGTACAGAATCGATCGGGGCATCAATGGTGAGCGCCCCGGGGAGCCAATCGGATGCCGGTGCTTCGAGGAACCGAAGCTGCCGGATGATTTGCAGTAGAGGAAAGATATGCAGCGGTCAACACATTGTTCCTTCTTCACAGAAGACTACATCCAGGTCACGCGCGAAGGAGACTTCGCGAACGTGAGGATAACGGACAACGGCAACTCATCGGATGTCGTTCTAACGCCGGCGAAGGTCAGGCGACACATTCGTCAGCTTCTACGAGTATTGGACGAAATCGAGGGGGAGTAGCATGGCGATCGACTTCCAGCCCTTCCCCAAGATCCCTCGGCTCTATCGCGAGGTCGTTATAACCGAGAAGATCGACGGCACGAACGCGTGCGTGATCGTGGATGAGGATGGCCGCGTGCGCGCTGGATCGAAGAACCGCGAGATCTTCCCCGAGCGTCTGGCTGGCAAGGGCGCAGACAACTACGGATTCGCCGAGTGGGTATCGCAGAACGAGGAAGAGCTACGTGGGCTGGGCGCGGGCGTCCACCATGGCGAATGGTACGGACGCGGGATTCAGAGAGGGTACGGGTTAGACCACAGGCGTTTCGCGTTGTTCAATGTCAGCCGGTTTTATCATGCAGGCGCTCGCCCAACGTGCTGTGGTGTTGTACCCATGATCTACGGCAAGGCTGTTCCGCTCGGTGGCGCATCGGACTATGTTCGCAACGCACTGGATGATCTGCGCGAGTTCGGCAGCCAAGCAGTGAAGGGGTGGGAAAGGCCGGAGGGAATCATCATCTACCACCGCCAATCGAAGCAGCTTTTCAAAGTCACCCTTGACGGTGACGGGCACAAGGAGCAACGAAACGCATGAAGCTAACGCCACGACAATCAGAAGCACTGGACGCGCTGTCGCGTCACGACAACTACGCTGACGCAGCCGCGGAGATGGGGATCACCGAAAGCCGTGTTCGCGGGCTGATGTGCGAGGCGCGTCAGAGGCTCCAGGTAGACTCTGACGAAGAGTGGGTGGTGCCAGCAGTGAACGAGCGGTACAATCCCGAGACTGGCCAGTGGAACCCCACTACTCGGCGGCGGGTGTTCCGGCCGAGGGCGATGACTGCAGACGACATCACGCGGGCGGTAGCAGACGCGAAGGTGAAGCCGGTGAAAGCCCGTAAGGCCCCGGCGATGCGGGGCAAGGACCCATTGATCCTGGATCAGGTCCTGTTCGGGGACATGCACATCGGGATGCTGGCGCACCATGAGGAAGCAGGAATGAACTGGGACACCGACATCTCGGTTCGAGTGCACAGGGAGGCCGCTGAGTATCTCCTGAGCGAGGGCATGGGTACGCACGCCCGTATCACCACGATCGGGGACACGACTCACGCCAACGACCAGACCAATGCCACGCCACGCAGTAAGCACCAGCTCGACTGCGACTCGCGACACTACCGCACGTTGCGTGCGGCGATCGAGCTGTTCGAGCACATGACTGAGTTCGCGCTGCAGACTCACGAGACTGTCGAGCTCGATTTCGTCGAAGGAAATCACGACCCTACGGCCACAATCGCGCTGCGCCTCGCGCTGTGGGCACGGTACCGGAACGAGCCGCGGGTGTTCGTCGACACCAGTCCGGCGGAGTATCGCATCAAAATGTGGGGTGCGTGCGGCATCGGCACCACACACAGCGACAAGGCTACCATCAAGCGCCTACCGTTGATCTACTGCACGGAGTATCCCGAGTTCGCTGCGGCGAAGTGCAAGGACATTTGGGGCGGCCACAAGCACTCGGTGCATACCTTTGAAGACCGGGGCGTCCTTGTTGAGCTGCTTCGGACGTTGGCGCCGCGCGACGCGCACGCGGCGAAAGCCGGCTACCTTGCCGGGCGCAGTGCGACGGTGGTAAGCTACCATCAGGAGACGGGCCGGGTGAACCGGGCCTGGTACTAGACATGGCTAGCATCGAAAAAATCGTCGAGATGGCAGTCGACGAGCTCGCCCAGCGAGCCCCCGACGTCGTCCTCCCCGCGTTCCACCTCGAGGGATCGGCAGTCACGGCGCAAGCCGTGTTGGCTGTACTGGACGACCTGCACGACCAGTGCGCACCGTCACGTGAGCAGGAGCTCGCAGTCGTCACATCGGCGATCGCGGTCGTCACGCGGGAGGGAATCCACCTTGCGATGCGACACGCCATTGACGCTCTCGAAGATGCGCTGCCCCCACACATCGGAGTGGACGTCGAGCAGTACACCGCGGCGTTTCGTCGCGTGATTGAGAGCAAGTTGCAATGATCATCGGAGGTGTGTGGCTGGCAACCTGGGTCTTGGCTGTGTTTGCTGCGTGGATGATGGTAACCTACGATTGGAGATCGAAATGAGGGCCAGGTGGGTTCAGTGGGATGACGCCCGTTACTTCGCGGACTGCGAGTATGTATCTGCGTCCATGCTCAAGCTCTACCGCGAGGACCGCGACGAGTACATCAAGCGGTACGTGACCAATGAGTCGAAGGGGCGTAGCAGCCGGGCTATGGCGATCGGAACAGCGCTGCATCAGTGGGTGCTGGAGGGCGTCGAGCCCGTTAGCTCGTGGACGTGCAGCTATGACCCCCGGAATCCGGACCACATAGGTGTCGGGGGACCGTACGGCCCTGCATGCCCCACTGACCTGCGGGGGGCGCGAAAGTTTGCACAAGAGCACAACCTGCCGGGCATGGTGCTCAACGGCAAAGAGGGCACCGCCGTGCAGGCCATGCACGACGCGCTGCGTAGCAGCCATGAGGCCACAGATCTCCTCCACGCTGCAGTTCGCCGGGAGGAAGTCGTGTTGTGGGCCGAGGAGGTTGACGGCCACATCATCCCGTGCAAGGCAAAGGTGGACATGGTGTGTGAGATCGACGGGGAGACCATCCTGGTCGACCTCAAGACCAGCCGTCACCCCACGATGCTGGGGTTCGCCCACAGCGGCGCTGAGTACGGCTACGCCTACCAGGCCGCGCACTACCTCGCTGGCCTACGCGCGACGGGCGTGGCCGCCCGCAGGGCCATATTCCTCGTCGTCTGCAACAAGGCACCGTACAGCGTGTTCCCGTTCGAGTTCACGGACGAGGAGTTGGACTACGCGCGCAGGACGAACCTGGTTGGCCTCGGCGCCCTTGCCGAAGATCGGATGATGGGATGGAGCCTTTAGCAGAGGAGTGGCGGGGCGTGGTGACGTTCCCCGGATACGCGGTGTCGAACTACGGCCGCGTTGCAAGCAGCAAGCGACACGGCGCATGGAGAGTCATTTCCGGTGCGCCAGCCGATTGCGGTGACCTGCGCGCGCGGCTTTGGGGCGACGGTATTCAGCAAAACGTCGCGGTAAAGGTGCTTGTGTGGGAGGCGTTCGCCGGAGAGGTGCCGGAGGGCCACATGGTGGCACAGAGGGACGGCGACCGGGCCAACTGCGCAATCTGGAACCTGATGGCGTTGCCTACCCGGCGAAGGGGATGCACGCGCATGCCTGAACACGAGGCGGCGGGGATGGATGCAAAAAAGCGTGAGGCCGTCGCGCTCAGATCAACAGGGCTCACCTATCGTCAGGTTGCAAAAAGGGTCGGACTGTCGTATGCTACGGTCTACCGCGCATGCACTGACACGCGGGAGGGAAAGCAAGATGAGCAACGAAAATCAGTCCGGTAGCTACGAGCTCTCGGAGCGTGAGAAGGAAATCGTGATCGCGCAGTATCGCAAGAAGTATGGGCGGGACGGGCTCACGCGCGAACACATGGACCGATTCTTTTTCGAGTGTGAGCAGAAGCGGCTCAGTCCGCTCTCACGCGAGATCTACCTCCAACGGTTCAGGAGCAAGAAGGAGGGAACAACGTTTTCAACGCTAACGCAGATTGACGGGTTCCGCGTTCTCGCTCGCCGAGACGGCCTCGCGGGCATCGGCCCAAAGACGTTCGAGTTCGACGAGGCGGGCAAGCTTCGCTCCTGCACTATGACTGTCTACCGCTGGGCTGGAGGCAAATACGTCGGCCCTGACCAACCCAAGGAAGAGTACACAGCCACGGTGTACTGGGACGACTACGATCCTGGCACCCCGCAGTGGTCGAGCAAGCCTGCCGTGATGCTAGGCAAGTGCTGCGAGGCGGTGTGTCATCGCATGGCCTTCGCCGGGCTTGGAGGGCTCTACACCGCGGACGAGATGGAGCAGGCCGGTCCTGTGCCTGATGATCAGCCTGCTCCCGCTGATGTACCCAGGGTGTCCCGCGCCAAGAAACAGGCTCCTCCTCGAGCTGCCGAGGCCGACGCGATCAGCAGGGCGTCCGAGGAGCCGGAGAATGCTGTCGATGCCGACGAGCCTCCACCACCGGCGATCGATAAGCCGGCAGATATCGACGCGTTCCGCGAGGCAGTTCGCAAGGTGATGCTTGCGACCGGGGCAACGTTCGAGGCCCTGCAGCGAGCGGCCGGCGGTTTCGACCCAGGCAATGTCGAGGACCGTGTGTGCGTGTCCACGTGGCTCGCTGAGGTGACGGACGACCCGACTCGCTATGTCGACTGTGCCATCCGGCATGCGATCGACGAGTGCCCTGGCAAGCAGGGGGCGCTGATTGGTGTGGTCGACATGGGGCTGTCGCTAAAGGACCAAGTAGCCGAGATCGAGAAGATCCGAGCAGGAGAGTAGAAGCATGGAAATCACAGGAACGATTCAGAAAATCTTTGACCAGAAGCAAATCACCGACACCTTCAGCAAGCGGGACATGGTGCTCGTCACCGACGACGACTACCCCCAAACGTTGTTGGTCGAGTTTCCCAAAGACAAGGGCGACAAACTCAACTTCCACAAGGAAGGCGATCGAGTCACCGTTCGCATCAACCTTCGTGGGCGCGAGTGGACTAGCCCCAAGGGCGAGGTTCGGTACTTCACCTCGATCAGCGGGTGGCGTATCGACAAGGTCGAAGAGCAGCCGTCGAGCTTCGACCAGGACCCCAGTGGTGTAGACCTACCGTTCTAGCCGATGTCCGCAGCATCGAAACGCGGCCGAAGTAGTCGCAGACGTGGGCACGATTTCGAGCGCGAGATCGCCCGCAAGTACCGCTCCGCCGGGTTCGAGGCTCGGCGGGGTATTCAGTCCAGGGATGGCGACGAAGCTGCAGATGTCGAGGGGACCCCGTGGTGGGTCGAGACGAAGTACAGCAGCGTTCGCCACCCCAACCCCGTAGCTGCGTTTCGGCAAGCGACCGAAGCAACCGATGGTCGGCCACCGATTGTGTGGACGAAGCTGGCCGGGGGAGATACACTCGTAACGATGTCCGACGAGGAATTCTGGCGGCTTATTGGGGAGACAGAATGACGTACGAATCACTGGTGCAAAAACTGATCAATCGTGTGCCTCAAGAGTTGAATGACGGCGAGTGGCCAACGTGCCGGTTTCCTGATGAGTTCAGGGGCAAATACCGGGCCGCTGTCAAAAACCTCGGCCTAGACTACAACGACATCAGCACACCCTACGAGCGAGTAATCTGGCACGTGGCGACTGAGCGCGAGCGCGAGATCCTGATGAAAGGACGATTCACTGCCCCTCAAGAACAAGTGGAGCCGCAGCAAGAGGGGCGGAAGTTTGACACAGGCAAGCCCCGCGCAGGACTGCTTCCGGCAGCTACCGCTGCCCTCCTGGATCTTCCACCCCGCGATATGGATGCCGACGAGCTGGTGGTGGGCGCCCTGGAGGTACTGAACGGCGGGCATAGCGAAGGGATGGCCCAGCTGGGATCGAGTATCCTGCACCTGCGCATGGGGGACGCAGACATAGGCACGTCGACTGCGCTGCTCGAGGTCGCCGATGTGCTCACACTGGGCGCGGCAAGGTACGGCGATTTCAACTGGCGCAAGGTCGGGCCGTGGCGATACCGCGACGCACTGATGCGTCACCTGCTGGCGTACATGGGCGGCGACCAAATGGACTCAGACTCTAGTCTACCACACCTGGCCCACGCACTCTGCAACGTTCTGTTCTTGCTCGAGCTGGAGGGGTAGATGGACGCGCCGTCCGTGCGTGACAACGAGTACGCCGAGCGCTCACTGGCCGCAGCTATCCTGATGGGGTACCTGCGGCCTTCGAGTCTCGACCGTGACATTTTCGTTGGCGAGCGTGAGCTCGCGGTGTTTGACGCCTGTCTGCAGCTCGAGCTTGACGGTGTGGCGATCTCCCCAATGACCGCGATGGACCACATGGGCGCCAGTCGGAATGTCGTTGGCGACGACCTGATTGCCTGGTCTGAGTACGTAGATGCTGCGCCGCTAGAGGCGGTAGCACACAATCTGGTGGACACGCTGCGTGACGCGCAAATCGAGAGACGGATGGCTCAGCTGGGCCGAGCCATCGCCAAGTCCACCCCAGAGGAGGCCCCTGCGCTCCTCTCTGCCGGGCTTTCCCGGATGCCTGGGCCCACGGGCCATCGAAATCACCAAACGCTCCAGGCGGTCGGAAGGGCGCTTCAGGAGCAGATGGCCCGACCAGGCCGTCGCCTGCCGGCTCCGTGGCGTCAGATCGAGATGATGGGCTCGATCGGCGCGGGCGAGGTGATGATCGTCGCGGCGCTCCCGGGGCACGGCAAGTCGGCGCTGGCCCAGCAGTGGGGCGAGTTCGCCGCCGAGCAAGGCCACCCCGTGCTGTTCGTGTCGCTAGAGATGGCGGCGATTCTACTCGCTGTGCGGTCAGCATCGAGACGGGGCAGCATCAACTCGAAGGCTATCCTGCGCGACGCGCGGTACGCGAAGGACATCGAGCGGGTGCTGGCAGACGTGCCGGAGTTGTTTCAGGTCGACGACAGTGCTCACACGGCCGAGCAGATCCACGCCACCGTGACGGCCTGGCACCGGAATGTGGAGCACGACGGACCCGTGCCGCTCGTCATCGTCGACCACCTGCAGCACTTCGACACCAAGGACGGAGAGGACACCGTGTCTCAGGTGCAGGGGGCCATCGCGCTGTGCAACCGTATCGCCAAGGAGCTCGACGTGGCGGTGATAGCCCTGTCTCAGCTGAACAAGGACAAGGAGATCGGTAACAAGCGGCCCCCACGCTCGAGCGACCTGTGGGGCGGGATGCAGCTGTGGCAGAGGGCGGCGTCGGTGCTGCTGCTGTGGATGGAGGGGGACAGGACGGCGCGTCAGCGTCCGGCGCGGTTGCTGGTGGACAAGGCGCGCAATGGCGACGTGGGCGCTCAGATTGATTTGACTTTCGAGGGTAGGTTCACTAGATTCAGTGAAGCGCCACCCCAGGTGTTCTAAGGAAGCAATCATGGTCGATCTCACATACAGGGCGGAGAAAACATTGATAAAAATGCAACGGGCACGACTGGCACCTAGACCAGATTTTGTGTCTGCCAACGGTGTTTGGGTATCCTATGATGGGGGTGATGGAGTATTTGTCAGTTGGAAAGTGGACAGCAACGGGGGCTTAGAGCCAGGGACCATGGTTAGGGTATGTGGTACGGATCTTCACAAGGCAGCTGCTCTTGGATACAGATTTGTTGTGGACGTAGGGCGGTGGCCCTGGGAGGGGTCTGACGACAGCCGCTGTCCGGGTTCCCCTCCCAAGGAGATACATGGGGTTTGCCCCGAGTGTGGAGGCAAGGGTTACGTCGCGTTCTTTTTTTCCAACTCGCCATGCACCACGTGCGGCTGAGCCGCGCTGATTGAAAGAAAAGGGCGTCAGATGTCTAAAGAAAACCGCCGCGCCACCGATGTCCCCAACATGGACACGGACCGCATCAATCTCATCAAACTTGCAGGACAATGCTACCGCGCCGCTTCCGAGGCCGCTGGGCGTGGGGACGCAAACGAGGCCATTCGTCAGCTAAGCGCCGCACGCGAAGTCAGAGCAATGCTCGATGCGCTGCCGGCCGTGAAGGTGGCGTAATGAACGACCAGCAGGAACGATACCTACGCGCGGTGGCGGCCGCTCAAGCATCGGAGCTGATCCGACTAGCAGGCGAGCTAGCAACAGTAAAGGCCCTCCTGGCTGAGCACGCGGCTGTGAACGTTCAGCTATCACAGGAGCTACGCAGGGCAATCAGAATCATGGATACTGCGGTGTCGGCGGATTGATGCGCGCGCCCCTACTGGCCCATACAGGGTGGCATGCCCCTGCGATCTCGGACCTACCGCAGGACTGGTCCCGTTACGACACCATCTCTGTCGACACCGAGACCAACGACCCGAAGCTCAAGGAGCTCGGGCCGGGGGACATTCGGGGCGACGGACACGTGGCAGGGTTTCCCCTGGCGTTTCTCGAGGGCGAGCGCGTCCGCCGCTACTACTTGCCAGTGGGGCACGAGAGCGGCGAGAACATGGACCGAGACAGCGTCCTGCGCTACCTGGCCGGCAACCTTCGGGGCTACACGGGGCGCGTGGTAGGTGCCAAGCTTGACTACGAGATCGCCTGGTGGCGCTCGTGCGGTCTCGAGTTCCGGCGCGAGGTCAAGTTTCATGACGTGCTTGCCGTCGATGCCCTGCTCGACGAGAATCAGTTCGCCTACAACCTAGACGCGGTGGCAAAGCGCAACGGGGAGCCATGCAAGTCGGAGGCGGTTTTGCGCCTCGTGGCAGCTGCGTACGGACTCGATCCAAAGAAAGACATGTGGCGCCTCCCGCCGTGGGCTGTCGGAGAGTACGGCGAGATGGACGTGGAGCTCCCGCTGCGTATCTTCGCCAAGCAGGTGGTGGACATCCGTGAGCAGGAGCTCGAGCAAGCCTACGATCTCGACATGCGCCTACTCCCAGTGCTGTGCGGGATTCGACGCCGCGGGTTCAAGGTCGACTTTGACCAGATGGACCGGGTTGAGCGCCGGCTGGCGGAGGTGATCGATTCGGCGCTGAAGTGCATCAAGCACTGGACGGGAATCGGCATGTCACGGGAGGACATCACGAACGTCGAGCCCCAGGTTCGTATGGTGAAGCTCCTCGGCGCCACTCCGCCGCTAACCCCCAAGAAGCAGGAGGAGAGCGTGAACAACGAGTTCCTGGACGGGCTCGATGCGGTCCCCGCCCACGCGCTGGCCGCCGCAAGGCGGGCCGAGAAGATGATCGGCACCTTTATCAAGGGCACCATGCAGCACGTGGTGGGCGACCGTGTGCACCCGTCTTACGCGATGTCGCGCTCACCGGCGAACGACCAAGCCAAGGCCGGAGACAACAAGGGCTCTGTAACGCGCAGCTCGTCGTTCAACCCCAACATCCAGCAGGTTCCGGGGCGGTCCGACATCGCGGTCGAGCTGCGCAAGATGTACGTGCCAGACAGTGGCGAGATTGTTAGTGCCGACTGGAAATCGCAGGAGCCGCGGGTGACGGCGCACTATTGCGAGGTCACCAAGTACTCGCACTACGCCGCGGAGATCTGCCCCAATTGGCTAGAGGGCGAGGAGCGCGACGCGTTCATGGCGCTCACTCTCCGAGCAGAGGAGACGGCTCGAGCGTACGCACAGGCGTTTCGTGATGACCCGAACACGGATTACCACGCCATGGTGCGCGACGCGATCGGCTGGGCCGGCAAGGAAGGCCGCAAGCGTGCGAAGAGTATCGGGCTAGGGTATGTGTACGGCATGGGCAGGGGCTCAATGGCGGCGCAAATGCACCTGCCAACCTACGTCAAGAAAACGAAACGGGGCGAGTACCTGGCCGCTGGGCCGGAGGCCACGGCGATCATCGACGAGTTCGAGGCCAAGGCACCGCACCTGCGCATGCTGTCGCGCGTGCTCGAGTACGAGGCCCGTCGGCGGGGCTACGTGCGGGACATCGTCGGCCGCCGGTGCCGGTTCCCCCGCCATCCCAAGACCGGTGAGCGCATGTACTGCCACATCGCCATTAGCCGGCTTATCCAGCGCACGTCGATGACGATGATGCAAGAAGCACTTATCGCCATGGACGATGCCGGCGTGGATATCGTGGCAACGATTCATGACGAAGTGCTGACCGAGTGCCACAGTGCGGCCGACATCAAGGAGGTCGAGCGGTGCATGCTTGTCCCAGCGCGCCATTTCAACGTGCCGCACGGCGTCGACATCGCAATCGGGCCCAGCTGGGGACACACAATGGAGAACGAATAGGTGCAAATTGACAGCAAGTCGGCCAGTGCTACTTTCAAAGAGGAAACCACCAAATGAACACCAAAGATCTGCTCGAGAAATACAACAACGGCGATCGTGATTTTCGCGGCGCCAACCTTTACGGCGCCTACCTCCTCGGCGTCGACCTTCGTGGCGCTGACCTTCGTGGAGCTGACCTTCGCGGCACCAACTTTTACTGCGCCAACCTTTGCGGCGCTGACCTTGGCGGCGCTGACCTTTACTGCGCCAACCTTTGCGGCGCTGACCTTGGCGGCGCTGACCTTTACTGCTCCAACCTTAGCGGCGCCAACCTTAGCGGCGCCAACCTTCGCGGCACCAACCTTAGCGGCGCCGACCTTCGCTACGCCAAACTTTACGGCGCCCAAACCGAATTTGGTACCTGGAAAGTCGAACCACCTCGAATTTCGCTAATCAAATATTCGGCTTTGTGGTTGTCGCCAAATCACATCAAGATCGGTCGCACGACACTTACTGTCAATGAATGGTTAGGTGGCCCCGGTGATGAATTGTTCAAAGAACACGAACCTGGCGGCCATCCTGATATAGCCGTACTCCGCATGTGGGTCCAACAGCTACAGGCGCCAGAATATGACTTTGCATTTGACTTCAACAAACAATAAAGAAACCAACGGGCCACGAATCCAACCCCTTCTCTGGCGCGAGTGAAAAAGTGCGCTGCGGACCTTGCCCGCCGGGTTGCTTCGTGATAGGCTGGGTCGTGTACATCTCACCGGACAAAAAAACCCTCATAATCCCCGACGTCGACGCTCTGGGGATCGACGACTACAGCATTGGGGCGCTTTTCGATTTTCGAATACCCGGAGAGGTCCAGGTCATCGTCGGCGATGTTTCTGAGGATGGCACAGGCTGCGCTGGGGAGGTGATCTTGTCATCGGCCCAGTGGGGGGACGTGGCGTTTTGCCTTAGTTTGTGTGTGCGCCGTGAGGTCGAATACGAGGGGCGCATGCTGTGCCAGGCAAGGAAATCGCCGTCACAAGACGTGTGCAGCTCAGAAGCGCTCGTTGTGCGGAAGCTCCCGAATCACTTTTCGTTTCAGGTTGGGGCTGAATATGTGAGAATATCCCTCGATGACGCCAAAATACTTGCTGCGTGGCCTAAAGATTCCGGCATCTCTGCCGAGTAGGTGATCATGGCTCGCGTCACACTAGATCTTCTCGTCGTCTTCTCTCTGTTCTTTGGCATCGCCCCGTTCTTCATCGGGGGCGTTATCCCCACCGCGGTGGCCGTAGTGCTCATTTTCGCAGGACTCGGGCTTCTCCCGGTTTGCATTCTCGCGCACGTGATCGGTGGCGAAGCCGAAAGGCGGTCTAGACTGGACGCCCTGGCGCGTAGACGAATGCTTCTGGCGATGCGCCAACACCGCGTGCGTTAGTCGAGCTGGGTTTGCGCGCAATCACCAACCGAGGTAATCTCAGATCATGCTGATCGCATCCATCATCGTTTCCTGCCTTGTTGCCGGGCTAATCGCCGCCGGCAGCCTGACAGGCAAGATCCATTCTGACATCCTTCGCAACTCGGCTTACTGCCGCCTCATCGGCGATCATGTCGAGCCTGCCAGGCCGCTCGCAGCATACCGCAGCGAGTGGTCGACGCTAACGGACCACAACGGCCGACCGTTGAGCGTTTCGCCGCACAGGCTCCCGTACTTGCTTCGTAAGGCGAAAGGCGAGTAGATGGTAAACGCCAACCAATCACGTGCCCTCAGATGCAGACACTGCGGAGGGAATCCGAACTACGAATCGGACACGACGTACTACGGCCCAAATATCGTGCGCGCCTTTTGTCCAAACGGGTGCTGGGACGGCGAGGACGGGAGCCTGTGGGGCTGGACCAGGAACGAGGCGGAGGACGCGTGGCGAGACGCCCAGGAGGATCTCTAGTGGACGAAGAGCGCGACGACGCCGGCAGCTCGACCCCATGCCGCCATTGCGGGGGTAAGTGCTACTTGCGGTTCGACTCCGAGATGGTGTACACCGAGTGCACAGGGTGCGACGTCACGCAATCCTGGCCAATGGATCACTGCCGAGCCGACGCCCTGTGGCGCTGGGACGCCTACCACGAGAGCGAGTAGAATGTCCGCCGTAGTCCTATCCGACGAAGAGATCACCGCCCTGCGCGAGAGCCTGGTAGTCCCTGATGCCCCCATCAAGCGGGTTATCGCCCCCGACATCCGAAAGTTCCTCGTTAGTCACGGCATGAGCCTGGCAAGCTCCGCGGGATACATGCTGCCTAAGGCGTGGCAGCGCATGGTGGCCAGCCAAGCACTGTCGTGGCTCAGCATGTATCTTTCTCGGGAGCCCCGGACAGATCCAATGATCATCACTGCATGGGACACGTTCCTCTACAGCGTCATGAGCGACTTGGGTATTGGTCGGCCAACTCATGAGGATGCGTCACGCACCAGGACGTCCATACGGCTGCCTTGCGGCAAGGTGGCCCAGGTAAACATGGACGCCGATCGCACCGCGCGGCTTGAGTCCCATACGGCAAGCGTGGGGGAGATGACAGACGTTATACCCGGCCTGCTGTGGAAGCTCTACGGCGACGTCATCCGCCTGACGGGCACCCACGACGGATGTCGTGTGGCGCCGCATGGCACGTCACAGGCTTTCCCATCTGCGCTGGCCGACCGGTTGGCGGCGGCCATCGATCGACGCAAGGAGGGCATCCTAGTGCTCCTGTATGGACCACCCGGTACTGGCAAGAGCTCTGCGGCAATGCAGGCACTTCGAAACAAGCGCGTGGTCGCCATGGACCCCCGATCCCTCGACCAAGTCCATGCTTGCAACGCGGTGGTCCGCATGGCCCCCGACGCCGTTCTGATGGACGACCTAGACCGCTTCCGAGGCGACATGTGTTTGCACGTGGTCGACCAGATGATGGCGAGTGTTCCGTGCGTGGTGGCAACGGTGAACGACGTGCAGCGTCTGGATCGCGCCATCATCCGCCGAGCCTCTGTGTTCATCGAGGTGGTGCATTTGGACGACGCTGTGATCAACCGCGCGCTCGAGGATGTGCCGGAAGAGGCCCGAGACGCCGTGCGCAACCTGCCGATTTCCTACATCAAGGAAGTGCCCGACCTGTTGGCCGACGGGCTCTCTCCGCAAGAAGCGGCCGACATCCTCAACAAGCGGGCGGCGCTGGTCGATCGCATCGGAAAGAACAGAAACGGAGAGTGGTAATGGATACGAAGATCGGTATCGGCACCAAACCAGGTTGGACCCTACTCACCATCACTGCGGCTGCGACGGCATTGATAGCCCTGGGCTGCGCCTCGGGCACCCACCCCGAGGTCACGCCATATGACATCCCTGATGTGTCCACGTGCGCAGGGGCGCTTGAGTGTATCGATACCAACTGCGGCGCAAACGTGCATTGCGACTACTGCCGCGCCCGCTTCGACGCCGGGCATGTCGCTGAGGCAGCGGAGGCGTGGGCGGCCTGTGAGCTCGGGTGGGGTTCGTGTGAGCGGCGAATGGACGCGTGCTATGCGGAATAGCCCCCTGATCGGGTGACGCGTAGCCCTCGACGAGCTGTACACGATCGCAGCGTGCTAGAGCAGCCCGCCGCGCGCGAGGATAGCCTTCGCCTCATCCTCATTGGCTAGCCCCGCCTCGAACAACTCAGTCGCAACCTCGGCCCACCGACGACCCGTCTCGGCCCTGTCCTGCCCACTCTCCACATCAAGCGGAGCAGAGGTCACGGAGAAGGACAGCGGGTCGACGCCGTGTGCTGGGAAGTCAGCTGCCCGAGAACAGATCTCGAACATCGCCCGGATCGCCGGCTCGACCGTCTTGGTCTGGTAGCTGCGCACCCGGTCCCGCCACCTTCGGTTCTCGTCAGCCCCCGTGCCGAGTCCACCTACCGACTGGCCGAACAGCACGGTCACCGGCGCCCCGACGGACGCGCACACCTGCTCGACTAGCTTGTCGATGTTGGCGGGGAAGCCCTTGAGATCTGGGGCAATGAACTGCAGAGCCTCTTTGCCCTTCTGCGTGATCAGAACGTTGTACGCCCCTGCCCCGTACTCGAGATTGCGAGCCCGGTTCTGGATGGCCGTCTTGCCCTCGTCCGCCTCGATGATGTCGTCGAGCTCGTCGATCTCCAGGTTCTTGGTCGCGCCCTCCCGGGCCATCTTAGCCATCGACCCCACCACGGTCTCGAGAGCGCTCACGGAGTCCCAGTGACGTTCGATGGAGCTCACCCCCAGCTCGTGAGGCCGAGCCCCCGCGCGAGGCTCACCACGCAGCAGGACCACCCGCCGCGCGTCGATCTCGGTGGTAGTGCCGTCGGTCCGCCGCATTGTGACAAACTTCGGCTGGCCGAACGTGGGGGACAGCAGGTCTGTGTCGACGCTGTCCCTGTCCGGCTGAACACCGCCCCCCAGCGACCGAGCCCATCGCACGGAAGCAACCTCCCCCGGCTGCTTGCGCAGATCGGTGTCGGTCGTTCCTAGCAGCAGCGCAGTGCCGCCGTAGATCCGTGAGTGCACCAAAGCGTCCGCAAGCGCGGTGAACATCCCTCGTGTCTCCATGTAGTCGTACACCTGCTGGCCGAGCTCCTCGTCCCCATCCACGGTGAAGGTGAAGCCATTGCGCAATGCCTCTTCGGGGAAGATGTCCACGACACGGGCGTGCAGTCCCCCACCGTTGTATGCTCGCTCTAGCTGGCGCAGGGTGAAGTTCTTGAGCTCCGCCGGGCGGTCGTAGCGAGTGAGGTCTCGCCCTTCCATGCCTCGCCCCTCAAGGCTGTTGGAGTACGCGTCAACGAAGGTTTGTGCTTTCTTTGGGGTTTCCATTTTGGGTTCCTAGCTGAATAGAGCACGCCGCGTACCAAGACGCCGCGATGCGATGTATTGGATGCCTTGCGCCATTGCGTCGGCACTGTCTGCGTCACCGGACCCTGCGTCACCCGGGGTGAGCGAAGAGAACCGGTTGATCATGTCGTCAGCCCAGGGCTCGTTGGGCAGGTAGAGTTGGCCGCGACGGTGAACGTCTGCGGCGACAGCCCAGCAGACGTGCTTGCTGGACTTCTTCTTGCCGCGGGGCGGCCAGGCGGTCATGCCCCCAAGACCGCTGAGATCGTCAAGCATGGCCTCTCCGTTGGCGAATCGCTCGATCAGCTTGATGCGAGCTGCAGGGTGTTCGGTCGCAAGCCGGATCAGCTCGGCCTTGGACTCGGTGAACGACATCGAGCGACAGACCCTGTCGAGCACGTATACGTCGCCGTACGGGTTGACCTTGACCGGCACGCGGGGATCGCGCTTGTACCCCATGACGAGCATGGCGTTGTTCGACGGCCCGCTCTTCTTGAACGTGAGGTCGCACGTGATGAACAACTCGGTGAAGAACGACGGGTGATAGTGCTGCCCCGTGCCAAAGTAATGTGGTTTGGGTGGCATTACCGAAGATCCCCCCAATCAAAGCGCTTCCACGCGTTCATCGGAAACAGCTCCCCGCCCTCGACCACCGGGCGGGTCTGGTACAGCGCGGCCCATTCCCGCGGGTCCATGCTCGCTCGAAGCATCTGAAGCTCCGAGAGTGGGATTCGCTCCGGGCAAAGTGCTTCGCCCTGCTGCCGCGTGTCGCCCGCACAGGGCTCCCGGTCGAGGATGGCAGGCATGTCGATCACTTCCCATGGCAGCCCGGAGTCCTTGCCCTTGCGGATTACGTAGTTCTGCAGCCCGTCGTGATGCCACGGGGTCAGGATCATCACAATCGCCGGCTGCATTCCGCACGGGCGAGGCTGGCCTCGGTTGAGAAACGCAGAGTCATATGCCGATTGCGTTCGCTTGCGGATGGTCGCGCTGTCGGCCTCTTCGCGGTTTTTATATGGGTCGTCGAGCACGCCAATGTGGTAGCCCTTACCCGTCAGCGTGCCGCGCAGGCCGTCGCAGTAGTAGCTACCGCCAGCGCTTGTGGTGAAGTGACGAGCCTGGTCGATGGTTTCATCGTCCTTGAGCCCATCCCTGGAGCGCCGGACGATGGTGTGACCAAATAGCTGGGCGTGCTCGAGCGACTTCAGGTTGCGCCGAACCTCTCGAGCCTGGTCGGAAGCAAGCCCCTCCGAGTAGGCCGTGGCCATGATCTTGGTCTCGGGCCGCTTTCCGAGCACATAGGCGGGGAAGGCCTGCGAGGCAAGTGTTGAATTGTGGGTTACCATGTACCCTCGACCTGCCAAGAAAAGCCCATCCTCTCGGTAAACCTGAATGCACACCGTGTTAGCATTCTCGACCTTCTCGAATGACAGGAATCTACCTGGATGCTTGACACCGTCACGGCACCTGGACGCTTTGCGTGGCAGGCTTGCCGCCCCAGCCATGTAGAACATTACACGGTACTTTGGTCCGCAGTCCCTGCCATCCAAAGTGGCCCTGCCCTCTACCCAGGACGCCTTGGTGCCCAGGCTATGTACCAGCTCGCGCACGGCTACAGCGAGCTGTCGGTTTGTGTTGCAGAACTCCACCTGACCATCCTGAGCGACATACCCGTCCGTATCTATCAGCCCCTGCAGCAGCGCCTGGCGCTGCTTGATTGATGCCACAAGGTATGGCCCTGGCACGTGCTTGTTGTCGAGCAGTCCAAGCAGCCCAAGCTTGGCCTGTAAGCCCGGCACACCAAAGTTCGTCGATATTGAGTGGTCTGTTGTCTGTTGGCCTGCGGCATGAAATCGCTTCCGAACATGCCACTGATCGGTTGGATCGATGGTGATGGTGCCCCCACTCGAGCGCCCATCACCAAGCCAAACACCAAGAACGTATGGGTCGATGGGCAGGTCTGCCTCCGTCATGTGCACAGGGGCGTAGGTGGGTATAAGAGGCCGCCTAGGGCTCGTCCGATCAGCAAGGTACTTCGTGCTTCTGACTGACCACCGTGCACGCTTACGGCACAATCGGACAGTCCAATCGTGGTTCTCGTCCACAACCAGCGACGCCCCGTCGTCCGAAACCACACGATAGCAGGGTCGATTTTCAAAGCGACGAACCGCAACGACCTTGGTTGGCAGACCGTCCGGCCCAAACACATGATCCCCAGGTGACAGGTCTCCGATTTTCGTCCAGCCCCTAGGTGTCTGTACCTCCTCGTCCTCCCTAAGGGCTTTCCCGTGTCTCGGTGGCATCAGGATTAGCAGTCGCCGAATCAGCCCCTCCAGCACCATGTCGAGCTTGTCACAGATGACCCGGTGCACCGATGACGGGATGTAGTTCGGCACCACGTGCAACGTGTAACCCAGCAAGCTTCGCCGCGCCTTCTCGAGGGCAACATCCCGCTGCATGCGCTTGAGCTGTCGCCCGCGCTCGAGTATCCGCGCGATCCTCTCGTCTCTATCCATCACTGGCCTCTACGTCCACAACAGCGCTCGCCTCCTCCAGCATTTTGGTCTGCGTGTGCAGCTTGTCCTCGAGCTCAGCGAGAGCCTCGTCGGAAAGCTGCCGGAGCTGCTCCGAATCGGTGCCCTCGAGCGCCTCTTGATCGTATGCATTTCGCTCCAGGGCCTCCTTGCCGTACGTCTCGCCGGCCACGCGCTCTAGAATCCACGCCGCCGCTTTCCAGTCCTTGTTGGAGGCGCGTCGGATCGTGTTGTGTAGATTCGCCAGACCCCTGGCCCGGGCCGCCTGGTAGACGTTCAGCAGGTCGATGTAGGGTGAGTCAGTAATCCCATCCCTGTCCTGCCGCCTGGCCTTAGACAGCCAAGCGGTGATCCGCGTGGGGCGGAAACCCAGAGATTGCGAGATCACTGTCATCGGGAGCCCCTCCTCGAGCCCAAGCTCGATGGCCTCGATCACCGCTGGCGTAAGCGCCGTGGCTGGCCCCGGATCCCTGCCACCATCCACCATGGGCACCCCATCAGGCAGCAGTCTTGGTCGTCGTGTTGTCGTGTCAGTCATGGCTCTGTGCTCGTTCGTGGGACGCTTTAGGCCGCCCCGGCACCCGTTCCTCCGCCCTATCTATCGCCGCGGAGCGTGGCGCAGCGGCGCCCTAGCGGGCCCGTCGGCACCGGCACCGACGCTTGCGGCACTTCTCACACTTGCGCACGAAACGCCCGATCAGCGTGATCGCAATGTCGGCGATTAGCAGGATGTTCAGGACTCGGGAAAGTTTGGGGCGTTTCATCGTTCGTCTCGTCGCCCGCTTGCCTGCCGGCCGCGGGCCTTGGGGTTAGTAATGTGGGGTCTCGTGTAGCTCGGGGGAGAGGTGCGGGGAGGGGGTTGAAGTGTCTTTGCGAACCGCGCGCAACCGCCCAGAAACACCGTTCCGAGTCGTTACTTTGGCTGAAGTTTTTGTGATATCGACGTACAATTTATTTGCCAGGTGAAATTGGGACGCTGCAGCTATGTCAGTTTCAGTGCGTTCCAATCGCGCACGAAAGCTGTAAGCTCCGGCCCCGGGCACGACTTGCGTGCAACATCATTGTGGCAGCGGAGCAGGTCTGGCCCGTACCGCCGCGCGTGCTCCTCGGCTAGGAAACCGAGGGCATCGAGGGCGCCCTGCGACGGCTTGTGGTCCAGGCTCGCGCCGCCCAACCACATGAAGCCGTGAAAGTGCGTGTTGTACCCCCGGGTGTGCGCACCAGCTACACCCCACCCGCGCCCTTCCCAGATCGTCGCGGTGTTGTCGAACGCGAACGAGTACCCAAAGTCGCGGAACGGTCGGGGCTTGTTGAGGTGCCAGTTCTTGACCGCTCGAAGGGCCGCGATCGCGTCCTCCTCGTCCTCCACCAAGCGCCCCGCACTGCAGTGCACGAATGCCCCCTGCGATTCTGTCATTCTCCGACCGCGTGGCCACCGCCCGCGGTCCCAATCTGTTCGAGGTCGAATGATCATTGCGGGTTCAGTCGGAATGGTTGGCAGATCACGCGTAAATCGCCTGCCGATTGACCATGCGAGAACTGGAAATCAGAGTCACCTGTCAACGCTGTAAGCGCCCATGCAAGCCCACCAACAGCGTCGATCGACACGTGGCCCTGCTCGACGAGACCGTTTGTCCAGGCACGCCCGGTCATCGTTCGGTTTGAGGAGTAGGCGGCACCAAGTACGAATCTCGGTGCGGAATCGGTGGACGCGCCGGATGTGGTCAGGGAGTTGCTCGAGGACGAGGTCGCGGTTCCGTCGGACCAGATTGAGGCATGCCCCTCAAACTCGAAAGCCACCGCTCGCGATGTCCCCGAGATTGTGATGTTGGGCGGGGCCCCCATGGAGGTGACGTTCCGGTAGTAGATCTTGATCGAAGCTGATCCTTGGGACGCCACGGCAATCTCGGTGAACCCGCTGGGAGTCGCAGGTCCGCCACCCGCAGCTATCAAGAACACACAGTTACCCACCTTCGGTGCGATCGAGATGCTTCCTGAGAGATCATCGCTCACTACCGCCTGAATCGGCTGCGGGATTGTGAGCCCGATTGGCTTGGCCTCCACTGTGTAGGTGCTGCCGATTTTGTGCACCTTCACCAGGGTTTTCTGGTCTGGCAGCGTGTTGATTTTATAGCTGCCGTGCACCACGTCGCCGTTGTCCCACGTCGGCAGCCGGCCACCTGTGCCGTCCTGCTCGAGAATCAGCGTGTATTCCCCGTCATATGTGGCTGACAACGTAATGTCGACGTCGCCGGTCATTCGCAGCTCGATGTACTGGCTATCCGAGAAGTCTAGGGTGCGGGAGGTCGAGCCGTTGCCCTCGTCGAGCAACTCGAATCCCAGGGCCTTGAACCGGGCGTTGGCCGTGGCCAGGTCCACCCGAAAGCTCTCGTCGGTGGGTGACCCGCCAGACACGCATGTCCACCTCACCGAACCGTTGGTCTGCGATGCCTCTACGTGGTCATTCGCAAGGCCCACTCGCTCCGTGTCGAAGCGCGCCACGGTACCGGTCAGCGAAGGAATGCTGACGTTGCCGCTGGTCGTGTCCACCACGATCGAGTTCAGGGTCAGCGACCCGTTGTCCCAGGTTTTTAGCGTGAACGACCCGTCTGCCGCCACGAACTGTGCACGGAGCTCGGTCTCTGTGCGAAAATCCATTGTGGCATTGCCCGCGCCGATGCGCGCTAGCGTCAGCATGACATCATCGGTGTCCGCCTCAATGGCGAAGCGCTGCGAGAGCGATGTGCCGCTAGGGATGGTGCCGGGGACGTAGTACGCCTGCTCAGCGATCGTGGCGTCCGTGGCATCGCACGAGATCATCCCGACGTGGTACCAGCCCGTGGCCGGGGGTGGCGCGGCTGCCCCGTTGACCCGCGTGTCGAACCCGAAATCCTGTGTGCTTGGGCGATAGTAGATGAACGTGTCTCGGTCGGCGGTGTACTCGCGGCTGTCGATGCCCTCGGCCGCAAGGATGGCGTCCGTGACCTCGTAATAGACCCCATCGATCACGTACGTGCCCGCGGACAGCGTGACCGTGCGCCCGGCAGTCACAGCGAACTCCAGCCCCTCGCCACGGTTGACGTTCCCTCGAGACATCGGCCCCGCTCGCTCGTCGAGGTAGTTCTGCCACAGGTAGTCGTTGTGCATGTTCCAGTTGAACTCGGCCTGGTCGGCCACCTCACCATCCAGGTGCCCCGAGTCCTTCTTGGGGTCTGTTGGCTCCGTGCGGACGCCAGCCGTGGCCCAGCGGGTGTATTTTGTTGGTCGTGTTGCCATTGTCTACTCTCCGAATACTGTGCGGGTGTTTGCAAATACGCCGTTGCCGAATCCGTTTGTGCCACCTGGGCCGCCGAATGTGAACGGCGGGCTCGATGCTTCCCACAGCACCAGCGTGCCCTGCACGCCAATTGGGGTGGCCAGGCCAATCAGAGATGCGTAGTAGTCCTCCTCCTCGCTTGTCAGCGAGGGCACTGGGACGTTGAGACCGTAGCCAGCGGGTGGCACAGTGTAGAACTGCACCACGCCGGGGCTGCCGGAGGGACGCATTGCCTCCGCCAGGTCGATGATGTCTTCAGGTGTTCCGCGGGAGCTCATAGCCTTGATTTTGAGCTCGATCTGCTCCCGATATTGCTCGTCGGTCCAGTCGCTGCGTCTCGGTCTGTCGACGATTGCGCCGTATCGGTCGAGCCACGTGCCATCCGCGAACTCCAGCGTCTTCCCTTGCACGACGTTGAGCCCGGCCTCCACCTCCTGGAACGACGCGGAAAGGATGTCGGCGAGCTTTCCAATGTTGGGTGCCTCATCGTAGCGCTCGAGGAACCGAAGCCGCACCCGACCCTCAATGTCGATGACTGTCCAGGCCATGTTAGCTCGTGTAGTTCACGGTCACGCGGGCCGTGGAAAACGCCGACGTCTCATAGTCGGAGATTGCAAGTGTTGTTGTGAGCCACGAGAGGCCGTCTGTCGACTGTTCGCAGGTGACCGAGGTGGCCTGTCCGAACGGGATGCTGGTCATCGTCGCCGAAGCGAACAGCGGCGGGATCACGTCACGCCCAGGTGGTAGCAGCTTGCCGACCCGAACAACCTCGTCCCGGATGACGGAGCTCAGAGACGTCTGGTCGACGATATCTACCTCGGCGCCCGCTGTGCTGACCGTGATTCGCAGATGCACATCGACCGAAGAAATGCGAGTGAACCGGATCGTGTGCGTTCCGCCCTCGGAGTCGGTAGCCGTGCCGCTCACGGCCCCGTGCGTGTCGATGCCTGCGGGCACCACGGCCCAGATCTTGTTCGCGATGATGTTGTCGTCGATGACGCCGTTGTCCTCGACCACTACCTCAACCGTGTGTGGCTCCCGCCCAGCGGCATCGATCGAGTTCGAGGGGTTGTGATAGACCTGCACGCTCACGGCGCCAAGTGCGGTCAGCTCGTTCGTGAGTTCAGCACGTACGGCGCCCACGGTGGCCGTGCCGATGATGGACACTGTGGCCTTGCGTCGCTCCTCGTAGTCTACGTCGGTCTCCTGATTCCGCCCCTGGGTCGACTCCGCTGTTGAGGCGATCGAGGTCAGGTCGGCGTCGCCGATGACGATCTCCCACCCCGAGCTCGCTGGCACGTCTATGGGCCCCGTCTCGTCCGCTGTGAGGGTTGTGGTGCCAGTTCCCCCACCGCTGAGCACGACGGCCTCTGTGCTGCTCCAGAGAGTGTCTGTGGCTGTGTGCCGGAACTGAAGCCCAGACGGGATCGTTGCACTGGCCGTACCGGTGTAGGTCACTGGTATCGTCGATGCAGTCGCAGCGTAGCGCGTCGTGTTGGTGATCGCACCGATGTTGTCAGCGTGCACCCCCCGGGCTGCGCCCGGTATCGTGGCGTCAACCGCGGCCTTGACCTTGTTTTGCAGCTCGACGATCTCGGCGGCGAAGATGCGCACCAGCATCGGGATGGGCGTGGTGGGGTCGAGCGAGAAGTCGGGCCCGAAGTTGGCTGGCTCTCGTAGCTTGGCCTCGAGCTTGGCGATCCGCTCGTCCAGGGTCTCGACCGTCACGCCGGTCGCGTCAATGGTGAAGTCTGCCATCAGGTCTCGATCTCCGCGCCGATTGTGGCGCCGTCATATTCGCCCTCCCACGTCACCTTGAGCGTCCGAGGGTCATCTGGATCCACGTCGAGCACCACGTTGGTGACCGTCAGCGCCGGGTCGGCGCCCTGGATCGCCTCGGTGATGGCCTTCTCCATCAGGTGTGGGCTTGGGCTGTTGATCAGGAAGAACTGCCACAGGGGGAGCCCTGTCGCGTGTCGGTCGGCGTACCACTCGCCCACCGCAGTCTGCACTCGGGCGTTGACGATAGCCGCCACCGCCTCGCCGCCGGTGACGGTCGAGCTCTTGGTGTCGGTGATGTCGAGGTCGGTACCGTCCATCTTGGTCGTGGTGGGCATTAGCCTACATCCTCTCCCAGCTCTCGCAGCCGGTCGGCACACCATCGCCGTATGGCGCGAATGTCCGCGGGGGACATGTCCAGTGAGTGCGAGTCGCCCTTGGGGTCCTCTATCATCGCACGGGCACCGCCAGGGGCATCATCCGTGAGGAACATGTCCCAGCCCCTCGCAAAACGGTCGGTGATGTTCAGATCCTTCATGTCGTCACCCTGCTACCCCGGCGGGGGTTGTGCAATGTAGGCGGCCAGTGCGGCCTTCAGAGCCGCTCCGCCATCGGTTGGTACCGGCACCCACGCTGTGAGCGCGGCGTGCAGTGTGGTCAGGTGGAGGCCAAGTGGTGAGCCCGAGGCCAGGGTCACGGATGGTGAGTCAATCTGGACCGTCCCGGTCCCCGACACCGTCACGGCCGGCGCGCCAATCTCAGCGGTCGCGGTGCCGGTCACTGTCGCGTTTACGGCGCTGACGGTGGCGTCTCCACTGGCGGTCACGTCCACGTTCGTCGCCTGGACTGTGACGTTGGTGGCGCCGGTGATCGTCACGTTGCCGCTGGTGTCGAGCTCGAACCCGCGGTCACTCGCGTCTCGGATCACGAACGCGTCGGTCAGTTCAGGAGCATTGGGTCCAGGCGAGCCCATCGGCAGGAACAGCCCAGGTCCCAGCCCATGGCTCTCAGGGCTCACGGGGTCGACAGGGTCGCCCCCTGCGTCGTACCACTCACCGATCGCCACGTCGGGGAACACCACCCACCCGCAATCCCCCACCACAGGCAGCACGCCGGCTGTGAAGCCGCCCGAGTGCACTGAGCCCACGGGGCATCGGTGGAGCCTGGCGTACGGCTGCGAGTTCTCCTCGCCGCTGTAGAGCCGGTTCACGGTCAGGAACGACGGCTGCACGTCCACGGTCACCGGGTCGCCCGCGCTCGAGTGGACCGCCACGACCTTGCCGGGCAGGCACACGTTGATCTGTCGCTTGGCCAGCGTGAGGAACAGGCGCAGCAGGTCGCCTACGTCGCGGCCCTCGGGGCCGTGCATGCGGTCGTCGTTGGTCGGGCTAGTCACGTGGGATTCCCTGCTCGTCCATCAGCTGGTGGGTCTGTGCCAGCAGGATCTCTCCGTTGGCGCCCCAAAGCCACGCCTTCAGGTGCTGGTCGGGGTGCTCGCTGTAGGAAACGCGGGGCGGCGACAAGTTGAGCAGTAACTGCCCCAGGCTCATGTACGCGAAGTGTTGCTTCCAGATGTTGAGTACGACCTGCTCAGCGTCCATCACTGCACCCGGAGCCTTTCGGCCACCGCCAGTCGGATAGCGTGCGTCGCGTTCATCCCCGCCAACCTACCGCGAGGCGTGGCGACCTGGAGTCGATCCATACCCGACATGCCACAGTCTGGCACTCCGTCGCCCACAATCATGTAGTTTCGTCCACGATAGCGAGCGGTGCCCTGGACAATGCGGGACCCCCCGAAGTCTTGTGAGAAGGTCACGAGAGACAGGTCAACGAGGCAGGCGTTCTTCTGGTGGATTGTCTCTGTCATCAGAACCCCAATACTACCTGATCCGGCGTCCGATGTATAGCCTCCGCGTCACGTACCCACAGCTCACTCTCCCATCCCCCCCCGTGCGTGTCGCCTCGGTGCCGAACCTCGTCGATTCGGTACACGCCGCTCACAGCGAACCCCGCATTTACTTCATCCCGAGTTCCGGTGTCCACGCTTACGCTTCTGCCTGGCACCAAAGCAGGGTCGGCTGTCGTTTTCAGCCTGAGGCGCCCCATGCGCAACTGTTCTACCCCGTTGAGTCGCAAACCCGTCTCGGGACTCACCACCACTGGGGGCTCGTCGCTATTGACGTCGAATCGCACAAAGTGCAGCTCGCCGTTCTGGTGAGTGGCGGCGATCTTCATCGGCTCGCAGATCTGCCGCAGCACCTCGGCGTAGGACCCCTGCAGGACGAGCCCCGTCTTGGTCCAGTGCTGCACGACCTTGCGCGCCGCCGGCGTGTTCATGAACACCTGCAAAAGCTCCTGCTGCCCATCCCCAAGCTTGATATCAGCGCCTGGTCCCACAACATCCTTGAGCGCCTTGACGATGTTTAGGGCGTTCAGGTGGCCCGGTGGCAGGCTCTTGGACAGAAACGTGTTGGCGAACGGGATCGCGCTTTCCTTGGCCTTGATCTCGGTGATCCAGCCAGGGGCGCGATACTGGTGTGAGACGGAGATGATCCCCGCACGGAAGATGCTCGATGTGGCGTCTCTGTCGCCGATGTAGATGTCAAGGGGGGTGATGATTCCAGTGCCCCCGGCATCGAGGATTTTCTGCTCTGCGGTGTGGAACTGGTCCGAGATGGCCCCGCGAATGTCAGCGCCGAGACCGAACACACGCACCATGCCCTCATTCGGCTCGAACCGGTTGTGTGATCGCGTGGAGAACGACACCCGGGGGCCGTCCCCGTCCACCGACGACACGAACGGCTCGCTGTCGCCGAGCCGAACCTCAACATTGCGATGCCAATACTGCACTACTCGTCCCTTTCGAACTGCACGAGAACACGCGACTTCAGGTCGTCACGACCAGCCTCCTGGCCGGTGCCGCCAGTCTCGACGACATTTAGCTTCACCTTGGGAACCCGGGAGTCGTACTGGTATCGCGCAAGTAGATCCTTGCCCAGCGCGAGCTTGATTCCCATCACGAGCGGGTCACCGCCCGGGGTCAACAGGTTCATGTGCCACGCACCGTCTGTGCCGGCGGTTGTGTCAGCTGGGCTCCAGTGGATCTCTACAACCGACTGACCGATCGCCGGGTCGATCACAAGCTTGTAGCGGTAATGCGACAAGGCGGGGAACAGTGGCATGTTGTAGGTGGCCATTACCGAACCTTCGTTGCGGCCTGAAGGCCCAGATCAGAGGTGCCCCGCGCGCCCTTTTCCGCTTCGGTGAGACTGGCCAACCCAAGCAATCCGCCGAGATCGAGCTTGCTGCTTAGGATTGGGACATGCACCAGCGTAATAGAGACGCGGTATGCCCGACCGGTGTTCGGGTCCTCCGAGAAGCGAAGCCCTTGAATTGCCATGTTGGACTCGGTCCAGCGCGGGGTCACAACCTGCACTAAGTCCTTTTTGGCGTCCATCTCCTCAAGCGTGGCCTTGGCCTTGTCGGCACCATAGCCAGAGTCGAGCAGCGATCCGGCAGCGATCTCGGCCATCGCCAGCGGGTGTAGGCTGGTGTCGGAGATCACCCCCCGCAGTTGCAGGCGGCGTGGCCCCTGGTGAATGTTGTCGCTGGCGACTCCGTCGAGGATCGGGTAGTGCAGCACCTTGGTCTGGCTCGTGAGCTCGCGACTCGTGCAGGCGTCGAGGTAGACCACCGTCCGATCGGTTCGGTTCGGCAGCGTGGGGGCTGGGTCCGTCGGTTGGGGCTGAATCATCGTCCCCTGGAAAGACCCAAACAGGCCTGCGAGTGTGCTTCCTAGCGGCATTATCGTACCCTCGGCTGATTGTGGGTGCTGAGCGTGCGGTTGACCGCCTCGGCCAGCGCATCTTCGACGCGCCCAGCGAACCCCTCGACCAGCGCGTCGGGGTCGCCACCTTCGATGGTGATCGGGCTGGGTTGCACGTCGATGTCGGTCTGATTGATTACGATGGACGTCACTGGCGCCGTGATCTGCCCTTCGAGGTCAGGCGCTAACGCAAGTGCCTGCTGGTGACCGGGGTCTAGCCCGAGAGCGCCCAGCTGCCCTGTGTCCGCGAGATGGTCGGCCTCCCCCTGGAGTCGTTGCCGCTCCGCCAACTCCGCTCTCCGCTCCGCCTCGGCGCCCTCCGGTGTTAGAATGCCGCCGTGTCGCGCAGCGAGCTGGCCGGACACGAACGCGTCCATGTGGCGGCTAACAAACTGCGCCTTGGCCTCGAGTACCTGCTTGGAGGCGGATCCGACCGACTGCATGCCTAGTTTGGCCCAGTCGCCCGCCTGCGCGGCGATCTTGAGCTCCTCTTTCTTGAGCCTGAGCTGCTCCTTGTAGATAGCAGTCACCTCAGCCTGTGCTAGCCCGGCGTCGATTGCGCGCTGGCGCTGCACGGCCGCGAACGCCTCTGCTTGCTTGTTGATCGCGTCCTGAACCTCCTTGGCAAATCCTGTCAGCTGGCCCTTCTTGCCCCTGCCGCCGCCGCTCTTCGCGTCGCCGATGGCCCGAACGGTAGCCTCCCGGATCGCCTTCTGCCGGGCGTCACCGTGCAGCTTGTGAATCTCCGCGTCGCCGAGCCGCCGCCGAATGGATAGCTCGAACTTCTCACGCTGCTTGCCCTTGAGCTCCGATGGGATTGCGAACCCCGACTCCGCGCGCGCAGCGAACACGCCTGACTCCCGTGCGGATGACTCCCGCCGCCGGGACTCTTTGGCCGCGTTGTCCGCCGCGCGATCCTTGAACCGCTGATTGTCCTTCCGCGCGGCCATAAGCTGCGACTCGAGTGCAGAAATGGCGTTCTTGCGTTCCAGTTTTTCCCGGTCGCTCTTTGCGGCGTCGCGGAAAGACCGCTGGATGTTGATTCGATCCTGCAACGAGTCCTCGAGATCCATTGCAGCAAATGCGCCGGCTGCGTCGTCTTTGGAGATCAGCCCGCGATTCAGATCATCCTGAACCTTCGCTCGAGCTCGGCGGTTTTGACGGGTTCGATCTGCGACCTGGAACTCCCCGCCCTGGCCGATCTCAAGCCCGCCCGCGGCGGCGACAGCCGCTACGCCGGCGATGGCACCGGCCAACTTGATCCACGGGCCTCCGGCCACCGAGGCCGCGATGCCCATCGCGCGCACGGCCTGCGTGACCTGCACAATACCCGCGACGAGGCTGGCGATGCGCATGCCGGCCCACACTCCAGCGAGGAGCTTGAACGCATTACCTGCACCGCCAACGCCGTCCACCACGGACTTCAGCACGGAAAACACCTGCGAAAGCCCCTTCCACACCGACTCAGCGCCATCCTTCACGTCGTCAAGCCACTCGCGAACATCCTCGGCCTCGAGCTTTGAAAACTGCTCGACCAGGTCCATTGCCCCCTGCGCCAGGTCATCCACCACTGGCGCTAGCGCGATGCCGATCACGTCCGCGATGTGGCCCAGCTCATCGCCCATCCCGGTGAAGCGCTGGAGCGCGCGGGTCAGGGCCTTGCCCAGCCCCTTCTCCCCGATTCGGACCTCAAGGCCCTGTACGGTGTCCTGGAAATTGGACCACGCACCCTCGATGGTGTTCATCCGTCGGCGCATGCTGCCCGCTGCGCGATCGTCGAAGATCTGTTGCAGGGCAGCCTGGATTTCGGCGGCGTTGTTCTTCACCTTCCGACCGTTCAGGAACAGGACGTCGCCCTGCTTGCTGCCCCTGATCCCGAACTCCTTGAGCCTCTCGAACTCCCCGACCACAGCGTCCTTGACGGCCTCTGCCGCGTCGGCCAGTGTCTTGCCGTTCGCGGCTGCCATGTCACCTAGCGACGTCATGAAGCTGTCTGTCGCGCGGATGCCCTGCACCTCGAGTCGGATGAAGCTGTCGGTGATCTCCTGAATGGTGAATGGCATTGCAACTGCCATTTCTTTCATCCGGATCATCTGCTTCGTGGCCCCCGCCTGGGTTCCGGTCAGCGATAGCAGGCGGGCATTGAGTGTCTGGAAAGCTGAAGTGGTCTTTACGACCCCGGCCGCGGTGGCCGACATGCCATCGACGATGCCGCGAGCGACGAACGCCTCGAGCATGGCGCGACGCATGTTGTTCAGCTGAGAAGTCGCGGCCTTGACCTTGCCCTTGAGCTTGTCGATGTCCCGCGCAGAACCACGAGCGGCAGAACCTGCCTTTCTGGTGCCATCACCGGCCTTACGGGCCGCATCCCCCATTTTATCGAGACCGTCAGCGGCGGCATCCGAGGCCTTCTTGACTCCCTCCCCCGTCTTACGGGCCGTCTTGCCGATATCGGCTAGCTCCGTGTCGAGTTGCGCCACCGCGTCTAGAGCCTGCTCTGCCGCGCGCCGCAGGCTTGCAAGTTCCTTCTTGGACCTGGCTACGCCGTTGCCCTTCTCCTTCCACGTGTAGAGGGATACGAGCTCGTCTACGGTGACCTTGGCCATGCTCTATTCGCTCCCGGGCGCAACGCCCTGAACACCGCGGAGAATGTCTGGGTGCTCCGTGATGTACTTCTCGAACGCACTGGCGCGGTCGGACTCACAAACGGCGAGCTCCTCGATGTCGAGGAAGTCGCTCACGGTGACGACCGTTTTCAGCGCAGCGAGGTTGGCAAGGTTCAGAGCCCCCTTGGCCCCAACGCACATGCCCAGCAGTCGGGCACGCATGCCGGTTACGTTCCTTGGAGTTGTGTAAGCAAGGCCGCCATCGCCTTGACTTGATCCGGATCCGTCGTCGACTCTTCCGAGGCGCCTCGCAAAAACTGCACCAGGTCCGCGCCGATCGAGCTGATGCCGTCCGTAAAAGGGGATACGTTCTCCTCGAGCACCCACCACGCCAGCTCCATGGCGTCTTTCATCCCCTGACTTCCCCGGAAGTCGGAGAGCGTCACGGGGGACAGGCCATCCTCGAGTACCTCGAACACGTCATCCTTGAGGACGTCCGCCATCAGCTTCGCCATGCCACCGTCCTCCGAGAGCCCCTTTAGCAGGAACTGCACCGACTCGGTGCGATACTCGGATTGAAATGCGGCCGCGGATGGCCCGGCAATCTTGGTGAGCCGTTCGAAGAACGTCACACCCTTGTAGGCGGTCCAGAGCTGCAGACCATATGTCTTGCCGTTGATTGTTCGTTTCGGGGCGTCGGGGGCTAGTTGGAGTGACATTATGGGCCTTTCGTGTGCGACTATTCGCTCACGCGGTGAGTGATTGACAAGTTGCCGACGTCGAACGTCCAGGCAACGGGGGCGAGCTCAGTGCCTCGAGTCATTTTGGGTATCGTCCTGACCCAAGCCCCGATCCCCAACACCAGCGGCCGCTGGGCGGCCCGGTCGGAGATGGCGATCTGCGAGAGGCCGAGTCCGGTGGCCCGGTCCCCCTCAGCCATTCGGGAGAACATGCCGTTGAAAGGTGACGCCGCCTCGAGTGTGATCACGATCGACCCTCGTCGAGACGACGTCAGCGACCGAGCCACCTCCCCATCGACACCGTCGAATGTTCGCGAAAGCGGCTTTGTGAATTGCGCCGTGACGAACGTGCCGGCGGCTAACCCCGTAACAACGGAGTCGCCTAGGGGGCCGTCGCCCCGCTCTCCCTCGCTGCTCACTGCGAGTATGGCGCTGGCTGGCGTCAGGACCAGCACGGACACTTGAGCGGGGTCGTACGTGTACATTAGCGGCTAAGGCTGTTCACCGTCACGCTGGGACTGTAAAATGTCCAGGTGTAGGACCCGGCCTCTGCGCCGGCGCCCATCTGGGGTTCGCCAGCAAGGTAAGCATCGACCATCTCGGAAAACAGGCCCTTGTCTCCGCTGTTGTCTCTAACAGAGACGGCGCACAGCCCCTTTAGATCGTCCTTGTCGCTCTTGAGGAGGTCGAGAAGCTGGTCGTTGGTCTCGGAGTCGTCCATGAGGACGAGGGACAGCGCCCCGGAATCGTTGCCACTATGGGTCCGAGTCATGGTCTTGCGGTCCGCGCTCACTCGCGCGGCCCCGAACTGCTCGGCGGTGTATGTCAGGTCGATGAACGAATCGGCTGCGTAGCCGGAGACGACGATCGATTTGTTCTCCGCGCCAGAGTCCGAGGCGACATTGATGATGACGTTGACTCGTGCGGGGTCGTAGGTCTTTGTGGCCATTTTGCGTGTACTCCCGAACTAGATGTTGATCCGGCCCTTGACCGAGACCTTGTGGATGAAGTGCTGAATGGTTGCGTCCCACTCAAACGTGCGAACATGGCGATTGCTGATGTCGGAGGCGGACAGATCTTCATACCTCGGGGCCGACACAGTCCATCCCGGTGCGAGCACGTTGTTCTGCTGTGAGATGCGCAGGCGAGCTCGAATGGCAAGCGCCAGTGCGTCAATACCCTCCTGACTCATTAGCAGGCCGTCTGGGTTGCCGTGCATGGCGACGTCCAGATCCTCTAGCAGCCGCACCTCGAGCCAGCTTAGGCCAGTCATGGTGTCGATGTATTCTCCGCTCGAGACCGTCCCCTCGCGAACGATCTTGCGCCCGGCGCGGCGCTCTTCATACGTGTTGACGCTGTAGCCGTGGAGCGTGGCGCGCTGAGCGGCGGTGATCGAGGATGTTGGAACGCCCGCAAGCGTGTCGCCGGCCCACGTCCCCTGGCCTCGAGGGGCGTCAAGATCGCGAGCGAGACCTCGCGCCAACGCAGCGCAGTCAAGATATTCGGTGTCGTCGTCGTGGTAGTAGAGTGCCGTGCGGGTGTATGACGACGTCTGGAGATCCTCCGCCACGTTGCCAGGGTCTCCGTCCAGGACCTCTGTGGCCGCGGTCTGACAGAGGTACAGCCGACGGTTCGTCTCGGCAAGCGCGGCCAGAGATCGAATGTCTGCAGCGTCGCGATCGTCGAAGCAGAAACCGAAAAAGTCGGGGTCCTCTGCCAAAATGGCGTTGAACGCATCAGTCACGGATTCGGCCACAGCGGCGCGCCCGATCTTGAACTTGTTGATCCGCGGGCTCTGGGCCATCGCGGCGCTTGCCTGCTTGTAAGCCGCATCCGTAGTAACAAACCCGTCCGTGAGCATGTCGGCCAGGGCCGAACTGCCTGAGTACAGCTTGGTGCGACCGGTCAGGACGGTGTTCGTCGAGACGAACAGCGGCACAGTGAAGTTTGCCCGCGACACGCCCGAGTCCGCGAGCGAGATGCTGGAGTCAATGATGTCGGAGTAGGACATGTGGGTTTCCTTTGGCGGCTGCGCCGCTAGTCGATGGTGATTGTTCCAGTCACGCCGCCGGCGGTGCCATCGACAGTGACGTGATCAATGGTCTCGACGAGCTCGGAGTGAAGTAGTCGAACACCGACCCGAAAGTCGGCAACAAGGATGGACTCGCGGGCGCCGTCGACAAGGGCCGACAGATCGCGGGGCGAGCCCGAGGGGGAAAGCGAGATCCCGGCAGCGAGCATGCTTGCCTGCGCGGCGGGGAGCGAAGGGGCCAGGTGGCAGCGAGCGGCGAGTGTGTGCGCGTCAACACCACGTCGCGTGATGGATCGGCAGCGGACCTCGCACAGGCCATACAGCTGGCGGCGATAGTCTCGCACAATCTGCGAGGAGGTCTCGACCCAATCCTGATGGGGGCCTGTGACTGTTCGAAGCGCCCCCGGGGAATTGGCGGTGAGAGTAATTCGGCCCGCCTGCGTTCCGCTGGGTGTCGCGGTTATGTCAACAGGGAAGTGCTCGTCGTTGATGGCGGCGACAACCGCGTCACGGTAGTAGGTCACGAAAGGCTGGCCCGGATCGTGGGCAATCTCGATTACGCGCCCGTTTATCCGAATTTTTGCTCCCTCGCTAGCGACATCGGCCGTGAAGGTAACGTGGCCCTCAGCGGGGACGGACTTCGCGGCCGTCTTCTCGACCGGCCGAGCCCCATGAGGCATGTCGAGCCATGAGATGTCCACAGCCGGAACTCGCGCCGCCAAACCATCACCGGTCCAGCGAACCGAGACGCCGGGAGGAATGTTCGACGCCAGCGCGGTCGCGATGTCGAACTCGAGTTGCTCGATTTCGTAACCGACGGACACTACGGGCCCCTCCCGGCGATGAAATCGGCTATCGAGTCGTACGGTTGGTCGACGAGCACCAGAACCAGCCAGCCGAATCCCAGCCCAACCCAGTCCGCGTCGCGGTAGGCCCAGTAAACCCGACCATCGATCTCGACAACATCGCCTGGCGAGTGAGCGTCGCCGGTCATGGCGAGCTGTCCGGGGCGCACATCTGAGTCGGTGCCCATGCGCAGCGTCGCGCGGTGTCGCACGCCCTCGGGGAGCTGTCGGCGCGAGTATTCGTCCATCGGGAACACTGCGGCTCGGTCGATGGTGTAGGTAGACCACGCACCCTCCACCTCTCGGAAACGCACGACAGCACGCCCCGAGTTGCGGGCAGCGGAAAGGTTGGTGTGCGTCACGTGGTCCGCGAGCACGTCGAGGAAATGGCTCACGCGCGATCCCCCACCACCGCGGTGATCGAGGCCCGCATTTCGCCGGTGTCGATCACGTCGTACATGTCGACACCCGCACGTGTCGCGAGCACCAGGTGGGCAGCTAGGGCGCCCAGCGCCGAATCAATCTGCGACTGCCCGCCGCGGATCGCAGCCGAGTAGCACCTAGCCATCAGCGATTTGGTGGTCGCGCGGAGCCGCTTCTCGCCGTCCACCATCCACGGGCGCCGGCGGAACCCGGCCAGGCCAAAGTGATGCACGGCACCTACGGCAGCGTTCGAGAACGTCGCGGTGCGGAGTTTGCGGCCCTTGTCGCCCTGAAGGCCCACGGACACCAGGCGCCGATCTAGGTACTCGAGATTCGCTGTGATGGCCTTTCGGCGGTGGTCCTTGTAGATCAGTGGCATGCTACTCCCAAGCGAGCAGTCCGATGGTGCCGGCGCGGTAGGCCCGCATGGCGCGGTTCTTGAGCTTTAGGAACCGCTGGCCGTAGACAGTTGAGGTGAGCTCGTCGCTCATGTCGGCGCCGGGGGTGTGGTATTCTTTCTCGGAAGGGCCGAGTTTGGTGCGCTTCAGGAGCTGCGCGGGAGATGTGGTGTCTGGAGTGTGGGTCCCGATACCGCCGGTCACGATCAGATGTGCGGCGTACAGGGCGTGCGCCTGCTCCTGCCATTTACCGAACGTCTTGCCCACGCTAAGTGCGGCCTCGTCCAGCATGGCCTGAATCTGCGCCGTGGTGACGGACGCATCGATCGCCGGGAACAGCCCGTTGACCGTGGCGACGGTCGCAGCAGCCACTATTCGGCCACCTTCTGCGCGGCTTTCTTCTTGCCAGACTTCTTGCGTCCCAGGGGCGGGATCGGGGAAGTCGTGGGTGCCTCACGCACGGGCTCATCCTCGCATGGCTCGGCCAGCACTCGGCACCGTGACGACGTCACGGCGTTGCGCAGGGCGTACGCCAGGTCGTCAGGGAGATCAAGGGAGGAGACACCGACCGGTAGCCAGACATAGCCGATTCGGAAGGGACATTTGGTGAGGTTCTCGATTCGCATGGTCGGTGTCTCCGATAAGCAGGCGACTAGCCAGGCAGGTCAGGGCGCCCAGATCGCCAAAGGGGAGGGGCTCGGTGGGGTGCTGTGCCCCCCGTGAGCCTCCGAGTGGGACTAGATGCCCGACAGGAGTCGGACGCCAGCGGGCTGCTGGACGAGCAAACCGCCGTAGCGGGAGTGCAGCTTGACGCGCACGACGCCGTGTTGGTCGACGGGCTCGAACCCGCGGATCTCGTCCATCACCATGTGGCGAAGAACGTCGGTGTCTCGGCGGAAGCACAGCGCCACGTCAGCTCCACCAACACCGGCACCGTTGAGGCGTCGGATCGGAACGATCTGCTCGAGGCTCGGGACAGCGCGCGCAAGAATCTGCAGTGCGAAGTCGCCGAAGTCGTCGTACCGCTGCTTGGCCAGGATGTTGTACTGGTCGTGCGGCAGCGCGAGAATGTTCGGCTGCAGATGGTGGTCAGTCGCGGTCGAGCACGCGTTCAAGAAATCGGCGAACATGTCGACGTTCTGAGTCGCGGTGCGGGTGGCCACGGTGCCAGCGGCGGAGTCGGTCGTGATGTCCGTGTTGTCCATCAGGCCCTTGACGCCATGCCCGCCGTCGAACGCCAAGTCGGATTCCTTCTTGCGAATCGCGCGTACGGCAGCGCGGACGCGAGACGAGTCGATGTCCCGGCCTTCGCGTTGGGCCGCCTGAATCTCGATGTACGACCACGCGGCCGCCATGGAGATCGATACGACAGCGCTGTCAGACGAGGCGGCGCTCATTTCGATGGTGGGCTCATCGTTGGACATGCCCGAGGTCACCGCGGCTTCGCCGGCGGCCTCCATCAATCCCCATCGAGCGCGGGTGGCCCCGGGGTCGTTGGCGAAGTATACCGGGAACAGGTCGCGAGCCTCCGGCTCCGCCGACTTGTACTCGAGCATCCCCGGGATCATGTGGACGAGCTCGTTCTCAAGGAACTCGTTGTCCGCGTCGTTCAGGCCCACAATCCGGCGATAGTTGAAGTGCTTCGAGGAGTCGAAGCGGGCGGCTACGTCGTACCGCTCAGGGGCTCGGACGGCGTCGATGACGATGGTCTCTTTGGTCATTGGTCTGGTCCTCCTATTTCGCTGCACCTACGCGCGGCGCACCTCAACAAGGCACGGGGCCCCGGCAGCGGCGTCCTGCATGACGTGAACAGGCACTTGGACGGCGCGGTTGGTGTCAGCGTCCGAACGGAAACCGCCGGGGTCATTCCCGCCGTTCGCCGTATGGCGCAAAAACAGCTGATCGCCGCGGCTCACCGCGTCCTCGACGATCACCCAGCACTGTCCCTCACGGAGGCAGCTGAAAAACTCGTCCTCATCGACGTCCTTGGTGGTCGCCGAGTTGTGCTGGGCGTGCTTGAGAACGACGCCCTCGAACAGGCCGGCCGCGAACGTGCCCGACGGCAGCTCGACGGTTTGTGCGTCGGTGGCCTCGCGAAGGACACCCTCACCGAAGCCAAGCTCGGTGGCGCAGTAACGGGAAGCGATCACGCTGTGCTCAGGCCGCGAGACGAGTTGTCCGGCGAACCCTACTTTTTGCGCGCCTGCGTAGTCGGTTTGTGGGATCTGAACCATGGTAGGTTTCCTTAGCGCGCAAAGCGCTTGAGTGGGTCAACGTATCCACCGGTGGCGGTGGAGCGTGCGGCAGGGGCCGCGGGTTCCAAAATGTCGCTGCCGTCCACGGCTTCGGTGGGCTCTGGCGCGGCTTCGGTGGTGGTGGGGGTGCTGGCGTTCTCGAGCTCGATGTCGAACCGGGCTGCGATGTACGCTTCGCTCTGGTCTGCAACAGCATTCTCACCGCACTTGGCGAGCACGACGGCCTTGCGAAGCTCCGAGACGAGATCGGACTCGTCCACGGCCAAGATGCGGTCGCGGATGCTCCCGCCGTCAGCTTCGGCGGTGAACGCGTCCCCGAGGATCAGGCTCGCAGCGTCGAACGCGCGAACAGCGTCTGCTAGGATGTTGGGCTTTGGTGCTGGTGGCTCGGCCAGTTTGGCCTCTAGCGCGTCGGCCTTGGCGGTCGCCGCGTCCAACTTGTCAGTTAGGCTTACAACTTGCGAGCGCAACTCAGCGAGCTCGCCATCGCGGGGGTCCGGTGCGGAGTCCTGCACCTCTTCGGTGGTTTGTGCCATGTCGGGGTCCTTGGGCTCAGGGGCGCAAGCCCCGTCGAAATCCTCGCCGTCCTGGATGGCTACGCCGGGACCTGCCCGGCCCGCCGGGACGATTGCGAGATGATTGTGGGAAAGGTTGACGTGTACTGCGTCGTACGCCTGGCCGTTCCACGTGCCGGACTTGTCCAGGATCTCGGCCCGTGCGCCGATGCTCACCTGATTCTGGCCGGACTGGACGGCGGCGATGGCCTCGGCGTCGATGAGCGTAACGGACAGCTCGGGGCTCTCCTCGGGCCCGTTCTTGACCCGATCCACGGATTCACCGAGGAACCCGACCGTGAGCTGTCGCGCTGTCTCGGGCGTCACGAAGTCCTTGGGGTGGCCCATCGTAACCGGCAAACGCTTGGCCGACTCAACAGCACCATCGGCGAACACGTGGTCGGGGTGTCGAAGTACCCGAAGCACAGAGCCGTCGGGCTGGCGGTATCGGAGCACGCCCGTGCGGCTAATCCGCACGCGCGAGGTCAGGAACCCGTTGTCATCGATCTTCGTGACTGGCGCTGCCAGTGACGAGAAATCGTAAATCTGAACGGTCTCGGTCACGGGCTACCGGCGGATGCTGCGCAAAAGGTGGCAGAGGGTTTCGGCGTCGGCGATCATGCTGGCCACGTCGTCAGCGGCCGGGGCCCGGCCTTCGCGAACTGCACGGGAGACGCGGATGGCGTCAGCAAGTAAGCCATCGGCAAGAACCGCGGCGTCGTCGGCCACGTCAAGCGCACGCTCTGCGCGCTCGAGGCTAAGTGGGGCCTTGCCTTTGCGGACGCGGCGGCGGTTGATGAGTTTCAGGAGTCGATCGATGAGTCGTCGCATTTTGCCTCTTACGTGATGGGGCCCTTTGGATCGAAGTAGAGCGGCCCGCCACAGGAGTCGATCGCAGCACCGATGTGCATGACGCGAACGTTCCCGTTCCCTACTTCAGTCTCTACCTGCGAACAGATGCTGGCGAAATCGGCTTCGCTGTATTGCGTTCCCGACCCCGCACCGTCTACAAACGAGTGGAAGGACAGGATGTATATCGCGTTCTCGGCGGCCGCCTCACCGATGCGGTCCATGATCTCGGTTGGGGTGTGTGACCCCTGCACCGACAACGATCGCAGACGATAGGGGTCTATCACGGGGGCGGTTTCGAATCCCTCGTTTACCGTTCGGTGATAGCGAAAATGCTTTCGCAGCACAGGCAGCGCATTGCTGTGGCCCGAGATTTGCGGGTCCTCGTATCGACTGTTGTTGTTGTACTCCCCCCGCACCGATGCGCAGCCGCCGTCAGTGTTGAGTCCGTTCTTTGCAATCCACGCCATTGCCGATCGGATTTCAGACTCGAGGAACCGGTGGCCAGCTGCGGACCACCCCATGTCTGACGAAGCCAGAGCGGCGGTGTCAGCGTGGAAGCCCATCATGCCGCCGTAGTCTCTTGACAACTCCTGGAGTTGCTCGAGCGTCATCACGGTATCGGGAGGCTCGATTGACGAGCCTGCGGGGATGTTTGGCGTGATGAAGTAGGTTCCGAACAGCCCGTGACTGCGCATCTCTGGCGCTGCGAACGTGCGCTGGCTGGTGCGCCCATCGTCAAACGCAAAGCACAGCTTGCACCCGGTCAAGACCTGGGACTTACGCGCGAACCCAATGTAGGCGATGCGCACACGAATGTTGCGGTTGTTGTCGTTGACACGGACCTTGACGTCCTGCACGTTCGTCTTGGTCAGCGGACCGTTCGTGGTACCGTCGCCGGATAGGTGAACCCCGAGGATGACCCAATCACCCACGCCGGAGAGTGTGTGGTGGGGCGGGATCAGGTGTTGTGCCTGGCTGGTCGAGTACTGGCGACACCGAACGAAAGATGAATAACCCGGCTCACCCACGTCAACGACAAAATCACTCGAGTCGAACCCGGCCATGTCGTCGCTGGCGACGACCAGTACGAGATCGTGATCAGACAGATCGAGGGGCCCCCAGCCTGCGGCGCTACCGTCGAATCGCACCTCAAAAACAGCGTTCGTCCCCGCAGTGTCGATCTGCAAGTATCCGCCGAATGGCGCTGAGGGGTCGACAACATTCAGGGCGCCGCCGCCGGTTCCAGATGTCGACCATCCCGCCCCTGTGAAAAACGCCCCCTGACCAACGGTGTGATCAACGCTACGAGGAAAGTGTGCGCCAAGTGGGCGCGTAGGGTGGGGCTGCCACCAGGGCACAGCCGGGAACCGCTGCGCGTAGCGAGTGGGATCTGCGGGGAACATCAGGATCGGCTGTCCAAAGAAATGGTGCCTTCGAATGTCGTCTGATCCGTCCCACCGTTCACGGCTTCGAGCTTGACCTGCCGCTTCCCAGCCACCAACCATTGCCCGTATGTCGTTGAGCCAGCGCCGGGCGCAGGGGCAGGGCGCTCATCGAACTGGACCCACCCGGTGTCGTCTGACGAAACAGACCAATATGCCTTCAGCGTGAAGTTTTCGTCATGGGAGATGTCGATCTCGAGCTGACGCATACCCTCTGCAACGATGTCGATGCCCTCGGTGGCCGTGTTGATGAGCGAGAACGTACCAGAACCCGTGGGTAGGCCGCCGGAATATGTCTTGACGTATGGGCTGGATGGCATGTCGTTCTACTCCTGCTCGAGGTCCATCATCTCGATATATTCGTGTGTGCCCGCCTCCGCCTCGCCACGGCCTCTCGCTCGCTCTGCGGTGCGGTGGCACTTGCACTGCTCACAATCACCCCACAACCCCGCAGCCCGCCCACCGTACGGCTGGCGCTTGCGACCGCGGTACACCCCGCGTTTTCCCCCGATGATCTGGCGGCTGGTGCGGCTCATTGGTACTGCTCAAGCGCGGCCACACGCTCGCTGAGGTAGGCCATGTGCGTCTCGAGCAGCGAGATCCGCTCGGACTGTGCTGCGTCAGCTCTGGCGCGAAGGGCCTCAAGGGCCGCTACGAGCACGCCGGCAACTGCGGCGCCGAAAGCGATCCAGAGATCTACTTCCAAAGCGCAACCACCGCCTTTGCGAACTGCTGGACGGCGTCATGATCGAGCACCACGTCGATTGTCACCCCACCAAGAACAGCCATAGAGACCACGGGGACGAGCAGATACGCCCAATATAGTGCGTTCGACACTGGCTCTCCAATGACCCCGGCGGCCCTGTCGCGTACAACCGCGGGGCTGGGCGCCAATGCCGGGGAAGGATTGTTGAGAACGGGTGCGGGCATGCGCCTAGCCTTTGTTGTGCTTCCGTTGATCCGTCTCGCGGCGGAAGTTGGTGAGTGATTTGATGGCCGCTCCGGTAGAGAACGTGCCAAGCGCAGCAAGAAGCGGCCCGGAGGGCGTCTTGCCGGCGAGATCCAGCACCAGGAGGGTGATCACGGGGACCAGCGTGCTGAGAAACACGAGCACTGGTCGTGGGTTAGGCGCGGCTTGCGTCATTCAATCCTCCAGGGGCTGGGACCCCACATACCAGTATGACAGATTGTCAAGAAAAATGCAAAGAAAAGCAGAGTGGTACGCACACGGTCCGGTCCTGCTAAGTAAGTGTTGCGCCCGCCATCCAAATCCTGTAGGGTTTGGCAGCGTATGATACATTCGAGTAATACGGCAACGTCACGCAGCGCAGTCTGCCGCTACTGCAAACAGCGAGTCACGGTGAGCGGGGAGGCGGGGAGCAGGACGGTGACCGACGAGTACGGGGTTCACAGCTGCTTCGTGCTTCACAAGCGCTCCGGCGGTTCGCTGCTGCCGACGCGGCGAGCGAGTATCGCGCAGCCGCCTACCGACGGCTTCGGTTCAGACCTCAGCCGCGCACCCACTCAGGACGTGATCCAGGCGGCGACGGCACTCAAGACGCAGGACGCGATCGAACGCATCTCGGCCGCGACTGACGAGCATCGCCCAGTGACCACACCCCGGGGGCCGCGCCAGTAGGCTGGCGGCCCCACACTGCTACGTCGCGACCCGGTTGACACGGTGATGCTGGTGTGGGACAAGGAACACGAGGAAACGATGTCTGATGCGAATCTAACCCCCTGGATGGTCTTCGCGCCGATCGACATGATCGGTCGGGCTGTCGGCGCATTGAGTGTGTGCGTGCTGAGAGTTAGTTGCGAGTTGCAATCCTGTCGCGAGGCCGGCGAGCCGCGGCTAGACGCAACCCCATTGTCTGTGGAGCTCCTGGAGCGTTGGCCGGAGCTTGGGTCGCCAAGCCCTGAGGATCTGACTGCTGCCAAACGACGACTCGCGGACGTGGGCCTGATCCGGTGCACGAAACTGGGCACCGTGAAGCGGGTTCTCGCACGAAGCCCAGGAGAGGGGGCGCAGGACGGCTACCTAGTCCCCACGAGCTCACCGATCGGGATCATGGCGCAGTCGCGCGCCGACTCGATGCGTACCGATTCGCTCGAGAAGCAGAACCGCAAGCTGACCCTCGAGAACGCGAAGCTGATGCGCACCATTGCGCAGCTACGGGCTGCGCTCGACGCATGACACGAGTTCCGATGTCATGCACCGCGTGTGGTAGGCGCCCGCTCCTGTGGGTCGCGGGCGGGCTGGTGGCGTGGTATTGCCCGCGCACCAAGTGCGACGAGGTGCTACCGTCCCAATTTGCAGAGACACGCGATGCTGCCGCGGTTGCGTGGAACAAAGTGCAGGTGTATGTTCAGAAGAGGAGATCGAAATGACGTACGAAGAACTAGTACCCAAGCTGATGGCGCGATGCGCAGATGAAAAGAATGCTGGGGCGACGTTTGTGTTCTAGACGGCCAAGCAAGACGTAATCGAGGGGACGTTCTGGAAACACAACAATCACTGGATCACATACCTGCTGGCCCAAGACATCGATTACGGCGCGACGTCGCAGCCATCGACGTTTCGCATCTGGCAGGTGGCGACCGATGAGGAGCGCGTGGTGCTTACGAAGGGGTGGCATCGATGAGCCGAAAGCCGTCCCGAAACCGACGCCGAAAAGCACGCAAGCGCCTTCAGCGTGCACTTTTCTTCCACAGAGCACACGGAACCGTGTTGCAATCTGATTGGACTTGGATCACTGTATTTCCATCATGCGAAACATCGTAACAGCCATCCTTTTTCTTGGGGCCTGCCAGGCCCCGGAGTCGCCCGTGCAAGACGCGCCCGCCGGAGAAACTCGAGTGCTCAATTCGACAACTTGGCGCGTGTTCAACCTAACGCCCAGCACCGACTACCGGGCGGTCTACCTTTCGGGGGTCGGACAGATTGCGATTGAGGCCGAGCGCGGCGACTTCACCATGTGGCGCGGCACCACGACCTACGTGAGCCGTGGCCGTGGTCGTGTTCACCGCGGCAGTCTGCCTGCCGGGTGGTACCAGATCAAGTTTTACGGGACCTCTGGCCGTGCGGTCATTGAGGACGACGTCTACGGCGAGACCCTAGTGCGCACAGTAGCACCAGGCGTGACGTGGACGCGCGAGATCGGTCACAACCCAGGCTACTCGGTGAACATGCTTCGGGTCGATGCCAGCATTCTCGACAGCGTCGATGTGTACGACGACGACACTCGCTGTCGCTCGGTGTCGAGCATGGGTCGACGTTCGGGAGCCATCGCGGGAATCAATGGGACATTCTACGAAAGGACGTGGCCGGTCACATGTCTGCAGCATGGGCCGGACGGGGGCGCTATCCGCTACAGCGGGTACGCCCAAGGCGACCTCCACAACTCCCGGCCAGCAATGTCGTTCCCCAGTGGGTACATCGAGCAGGTTTCGGACATCGACCATGCGTCAGGCCCGTCTGCTCTGACAGGAAGCGTTCGACTGCTTCCTACTCTCGAGCAGGATGACGATGGGCAGCGCCACCCACGAACGGCGATCGGCACATTCCCGGACGGCGACATCGGGATGCTTACCATAGACGGCCGCACCGAGGCCGGCCTTGACCTGACGCTGCAGGAGGCCGCGTGGGTGGCTCAGCTGTGGGGCATGGACGAGGCGATGAACCTAGATGGTGGCGGCTCGACCACCATGTGGATCGACGGTGCGACGCTATCAGGGGTGGTGAACTACCCAAGCGATTGGCACATGGGGGGATACCCCGATCACAACGGCGCTCGACTTGTGAGCGATGGAGTCTTCGTATGGTAAGGCACCCGATGGACCACGATAACATCCGAAGTGCACTCTTTACCCTCGACTACACTCTTGACCCGGGCGCCCAATTCAGCTCGCCGCAATATCCGGGAGATGTTGGCTTCGACCTGCACGCCTACCTGCCGGATGACGACGCCGAGATTCGGCTGGACCGGCTAGGGGAAGTGGTCACGATTCGTACGGGACTCCGTATCGAGTTTCCTGTGGGGTTCGAGGCCCAGGTCCGACCAAGGTCGAGCATGAGCAAGAGGGGTCTCCTGGTGTCGCTGGGGACGATCGACGCGGGTTACCGCGGCGACGTGTCGGTGA
>QKPP01000148.1:0-9878 GCA_006508105.1 Myxococcales bacterium FL481
CCAGCCGCCATCGGCGATCGTGCCCGGCATTGCCGAGGGGCTCGACGACGTGGTGCTCAAGTCGCTCGCCGCCGAGCGCGAGGATCGCTACCAAACCGCCGAGGAGTTGCGCCAGGCGCTGTCAGAGGTGCTCAATCGCCACTACTCCAACTGCGACGTCGATCGGGTGGCCGCGTTCATGCGCGAGATCTTTGCGCGCGAACTCAAGCTCGAGACCCAAGAGTACGCCTCGTTCGTGCGCACCGACTTTTCCGACGTGCGCGTGGCGGCCGAGGGAGCCGACACATTGTCGATCACCGACACGATGGGGCTGGGCGAGACGGAAAGCGTGCCGCTGTCTGACAGTGACATTCACGAACTCGAGCCGCGTTCCCCTCGGCGGGCCTGGGACCAAGGGCCGAGTCAAGCGGCCCTCGAGCGCGCCGCCCGAGAGCGCATCGACCTGGTGGTCGGTCAGCGCTATCGGATCGAGCGCCTGCTGGGCGTGGGGGGCATGGGGGCGGTGTACGAGGCGAAACACCTCGCACTCGGTAAAAACTACGCGCTCAAGATCCTGCACGACATCTACGGCCGCGATCCCGACATCATCGATCGGTTCATGCGAGAGGCCCGGGCGGCCACGCAGACCGGTCATCCGAATATTATCGACGTCACCGACATCGGCACGATGGAGACGGGCGATCTCTACTTCGTGATGGAGTTGCTGGAGGGCACGCCGCTGTCGTCGGTGGTCGTACAAGAAGGCCCGTTGAGTGTGCGACGGGCGGTGCACATCGCCACTCAGATCTGTCGAGCGCTGGGGGCTGCCCACGAAGCGGGCATTATTCATCGCGATCTCAAGTCGGAGAACGTGATCTTGACCGCGCGGGGCCAAGACCCGGACTTCGTCAAAGTACTCGACTTCGGAATCTGTCGTCAGGTCGACGCGACGAACTCGGCTCGCACCACGCCGGGCATGGTGATGGGTTCGCCCGACTACATGGCGCCCGAGCAGGCGGCGGGGGTGTCGGCAACGGCTGCCTCTGATGTCTACGCGCTCGGGATCATCTTGTTCGAGATGCTCGCGGCTCAGTTGCCGTTTCAGGGGCGCAACGCGATCGACGTGCTGATGCAGAAAGCGGCTCGTGGCGCCCCGCGGCTCGATACGCTGCGGCCCGAGCTACCCGTGGCGCTGGGGAACGTCGTGGCTCGGTGTCTCGAGCGCGAGCCGGCGCTGCGGATCAAGTCGATGCGGGAGCTCGAGTACGAGCTCACCCGAGCGGTCGACGGCCGAGCGACGGCCGTGGCGGCCATGATCGGTCTTTCACCGTCGCGTGAGCTCACCCCGGATCCGAGCGACCCGTTTCTCGAGCCGTCGGCGATGGCGGGTGCGAGCGCCGGTTCGGAGTCCCTGGGCTCGGCCCTGGTGAGCGAGCCCGCGCTGCCCCACCCGGCCGCCGCCAGTCAGGCTGGAGCCCGGATGTCAGAGGACGACGATCCCGACACCGAGGTCTACGCCGTGCAGGGCGAGATGTCGGCCACGGTGTCCGCGACGAGTTTCGAGCCAGAGGAGGCCGCATTCGGTCCGCGCCACCGCGCTTGGCTGATGCTGCGGACCGGGTTGCTGGTCACGCTCGGCGGCGTGGTCGTGGGCAGTGGGATGTGGCTGGTGACCGACGACAGGGCGTCTGAGTCCGAACCCGGCGCAGCGGAGCCCGTGCCCGTGCCCGCCCGTCGCCCGGTCGCGACGCCCCCCGCGGCCAAACCCCGGGCCGTTGTACCGTCGGTCGAGCCGCCAGCCCCGGCCAAGATTCTCGAGGACCAGCCGACCCAGGCGCCGGCCGATCTGGTCGAGAGCGCCAAGGCGGCCTTGGCTCGCGAGCACTGGCAAGAGCCGGCGAACGGCAGTTTGGCGCTAGCGTTGGCCAACCTGGCGTTGATCGATCCCGGCAACGAAGAGCTGGCCAAGCTACGACGACAAGCGGCCAAGACCCTCAAGCCGCGCGGTGACAAGGCCTTCGCGGCCCAACGCTGGGAGCAGGCAGCGGCGAGCTACCGCGATCTGCTGCGCGTGTGGCCTGAACACGATGTGCGAACCGACCTGGTCGCGGCGTTGCGCAAGCACGGTCGACAGTTGCGACGTCGCAAGTCATACGAGGCCAGCTTGGCGGTTGCCGACGAGCTGCTCAATTTGCAGGCCGATGATTTCTCGGCGCTGAGACTCCGAGCGGATTCGCTGGCGGGATTGTCACGTTGGGAGCACGCCACCGCGGCGTACCGCGAGGCGATGCGTGTGCGACCGAGCAACAAGGACGTGCGCCGAGCCTACTGGCGGGCGCGTAAGCGGTCGAAACGCGGCGACTAGTCGCCGCGACAACCTCGTGGTCACTTCACGCCGTGCATCAACCGATTGACCAGCGGCGACACCACAAAGAAGGCCGCGGCAAATACGATGCCAGTGAGAAACAGTTGATTGAACACGTCGCCGTACTGGGCGATGGACCCCGCGGTTTCGCCGGCCCCTTCGCCGCCGCCAGCCGCGACGGCCGCGATGAGCCCGGCGGTGTAGTTGCCCATCGCGACCGAGAGAAACCAGCCACCCATGGCCAAGCCCACTTCGCGAGGCTTGGCGAGTTTTGTCACCATCGACAAGCCGATGGGGGACAAGCAGATCTCACCCATGGTGTGGATGAGATAGCAAAGCAGCAGCATCATCGCGGGGACTTTGCCGGCGTCGTCTTGCATGAACTCGATGGCGAACACGAGCGCATAGAATCCGACCGCGACCCCCAGTAGGCCCAAGGCGAACTTGCGGGGAATCGACGGGTTGAGTCCGATCTTGTCGAGTTTGGGCCACATGGCCGCGAACACCGGGGCGAGCGTGACGATGAAGATGGCGTTTGCGGACTGGAAGATCGTGAAGTTGACCTCCCCGAAGCCCAGGTCGAGGTTGACATAGTCGCGGGCGAAGAAGTTGAGCGACGAGCCGGCTTGCTCGAACATGGCCCAAAACGCCGAGTTCGCGGCAAACAGGATCAGCATGGCGATGTAGCGTTGCAGTTGCACCTTGTCCGCTCGAGAGCCGCTGTACACGAAGTACGCGACAAGGCCCGCCATCATCACCAGCAGCAGGTAGCCCAGCCAGTCGCTGTGACTGAGTAGAAAGTAGGTGGGGGCCAAGAGCAACGCGTAGCCGCCGATGACCCGGACGAACGGCGAAAACCCGGTCTTGCCGGCCGGCGCCGTGCCGACGCGTCCCAGCCAAGCCTTGAGCAGCTGGAAGACGAGCATGCCGAGCAGCATGCCGATGCCCGCGGTGAAAAACCCCCATTTGAAGCCGAACACGGCGCCGATCACCGTGCCGCAGACGATCGGCGCGAAGAAGGCACCGGCGTTGATGCCCATGTAGAACACGGTGAATGCCGAATCGCGACGGACGTCGCCTGGCGCGTAGAGCTTGCCCACCATGCTCGAGACGTTGGGCTTGAACAGTCCGTTGCCGACGACGATGACTCCCAGGCCCAACAGAAAGGTCGTGAGATCGGGAGCGAGCAGCATGAACATGCCCACCGCCATCATGGCGCCACCCAGCATGATCGAACGCTGGTACCCGAGGACGCGGTCGGCTACATACCCGCCGAGAATGCCGGTCATGTACACCATGGCGGTGTAGCCACCGTAGGTCAGGCTGGCTTGGGCATCGGCCTGGTCGCCGAGGTGGGCGAAAAACGTGACCGCGACGTAGGGGCCGAGAATGGCTCGCATCCCGTAGAAGCAGAACCGCTCCCAAAACTCGGCGCTGAAGAGCATCCACAGGGCCTTGGGGTGGCCCATGATCTGGCCGTCGGGAGGGGCTATCCAGCGATCCTGCTCGTCGTCGGGGCTCATAATCGTCTCCGTGGAAAACGCCTTTCACGTTACCGTTGGGCCCTTGATGGGGTCAACGCGAGCGCGTCGGACCGGCCCGGCAAACTCGTGCCCGCACCTGCGCGCGGTCCGCTAGCGAGCGGCTCAGCTTGTCCCAGCGGCTGGTCTAGGTTGTTCTGGCTGGGTTGTTTTGGGTCGTTCTGGGTCGCTCGGTGGCCGTGGGGCACGGGAGTCGGCTTGCGCCGTTGCGCGTCGATGTTGTGTGGCGCGATCGATCGGTGCTCGTGCGGACACCCGGCGGGGCCCGTGGCGGATCTCACAGCGGCGCGTGATTGCGGCGTCAGACCCATCACGTCGCGATACCGCGAGGACACCATGTCGACGCGGCTTGTGGTGCCCGGCCGAGCCGCTCGACGGCCACACTGCCGGTCGCAAGGCCGCCCATGGGTCCAAGGGCCGGTGGCGAGTCGGCGCGAGCCTGCCCGCGATGGGAGCAATGTAAGGTTGCATTCATCGGTCCTCGCGCGGGCCGGCCACTCAACCACCCCGTTCGCAGGCGAAGTTGTACGCCGTGTTGGGTCGTACCGGCGGTTTGGGTTACTCTGGCTGCGTGACGCGTCACGGAGTTTGTTGGACGATCGCTTGCTCGCTGGCGTGGCCATCCGCGGTACGTGAGGTCGCTGCCGCGGAGCCGCCCCAAGAGCTCGTCGACGGGCTGCCAGAGTGTGATTCGTGGGCCGCGGGGGATGGCATCGAGCCGGCGCCGCCGGGGTGTGTGAGCGGCTTTTCAGAGGAGGCCCGCTTGTCGCTGCGGTTGCTCGAACACAGCGAGCGCAAACTGGAGACCAACGAGCAGGTCGTCGAATCCTTCAGCGGTGGCATTGGTCAACACGAGCAGCGCCCGTTCGTGGTGAATGCTCCGTGGGAGTTGCGGTGGTTCGCCACCGGGAGCTTTTTTGTCTACGTCGTCGATAGCTACGGCAAGCTGCTCCGCACCGCGGCTGAGCAAGAGCGCTCGGGGTCGGGGGCGGCGAAGCAGACCGAAGGCGGCACCATCAAACTCGAGATGAACGCCGGGGGCCCCTGGGAGGTCTCGATCGTCGAGTTTGTCCAGGACTTCACCTACGAGTACGACGTCGTCGGCGAGATCAAAGTCGCCAACCCGTACCCGTTCGAGATCGATGTCGATCTCTCCTTCGATGACGAGGCACCACGAACCGAGCGCATTCCTGCGGGGGACTACAGCCTGTTTTCTGTCCCCACCACGTTGGGGCCCTACGAGGAACGCAAAGACGAGCAAGATTTGCTGCGGGCGTTCGGTGAGATCTCGATTTCTCGCGTGCTCAACGTCTCGGACGCGGCCACCACGGCCCGCCGGCGACGGGAAGCCGAGCGAGAGGCCAAACGAGAAGCAGAGCGAAGGGCGTTGGAACAAAAGCGAGCGCGAGCGACAGACCAGCTGGGGACGGCGAGCGCCGATCGGAGCCGAGCGCTTCGGGCCGATGAGGAACAAGAGCAGCGGGCCGTCGCTCGTGCCAACGCGGATGCGGAGCGTCAGCGCAAGCGATTGGTTTGGGCCGGAACCTTGACCACGATCGGCGGCGCCGCGGGGGCTGGCACCTTGATCGCCTTCGCCATTCCTCGTCGCAGCGACGCCAAGGCGGCGCTCGACAAGTACGACGACATTCCCAACCCCGGGTTCGTCGAACGGAAGGCGCGCGGGGACGCCCAAAACGACCTGCGTGCTGCCAACGCGATGATTGCGTTGGGAGGCGTGACCTTGGGCGCGACCGTCCTCGTGAGCACGCTGTTGTTTCGCTTGGCCGGGCGGCCCCAGAAAGACGCCGCGTCGGCGTCGTTCGTGCCGGTGGTGACCCCGAGGTTTGCGGGACTCGGCTTCGGCCAACGGTTCTGATCGGGAAACTCGGCGCGATGAGTTGACCGGGGCGGGCCCCAGTTGCGCCCACGGACCCTCACTCGGCCCGTGTCAGCCTTCGTGCCAGTTCGTCGCGGTGGTGCTCCAAACTGGTGCCAACCTCCTCCCGGGCGGTTCGACGTTCTCGGCGTATGAAGTTACACGAACTCGCGTTTGTCTGACGGCCGCGCCGACCTCTATCGGGTCACTTCTCGGCACGCTTCCGTCCGCTGCCGCGCGAGCCGGAGCACCATGGGGCAAAGAACAAGCGAAGCGAGTCCGAACGAGGGCACGACTCACCTGCTGGCGGCCGGAGCCGATGAGCTGGCTCGCATCGAACAACGGTTGCGCGGCGAACCGAACGAGCCGGCCGGTTGGACGGAGCTCGAGATGGCGGGAAACCGGCTCGGGCAACCCGAGCGCGTGATTGAGGTGTATCGCTCCATGCTGTCGCAGTCGTTGGCCGACGGGGTGGCCGACACGATGGCGCACGCGGCCGTGGCCTATTGCGAGGAGTGGCTGGGCGACGATCCCGAACAGATGCGGGCGCTGTTGCGGCAGATCGTGACCCGCGATCCCTTGCCTCGCTGGGCCTTTGATCGGCTGGCGATGGCGCTCACCGTGGACGAGGCGTGGGAGCCGTTGCTGGGCCTTTACGACCATGTGCTGACTCGCGATGTCGACGAGACGTGGCGCCGCGATCTGCTGCGCGATGGGGCCCAGATCGCGAAAGACTTTGCCGACGACGCTCCGCGCGGCATCTCTTTTCTGCTGCAGCTGCTACGGCTCGAGCCGCACGATGGCAAGCTCGCCACGAACCTCGAACGCTGGGCCCAGCGGCGCGAACGCTGGGACGACTTGGTCGAAGCGTGGCGCGTCCGTGCGGTTGTGGCCGACCGGGAGGGGCGGCGCGAGCTGTGGGCGAACATGGTCGCATGCCTGCTCGATCGGCTCGATGAACCGATCGGTGCCCTCGAAGAGCTCAAGAAGTGGTTGACGGCCGTACCGGGCGATGCCCAGGCGTGCCGCGAGCTCGAACGGGTTGTACTTCATCGCGCCATCGATGCCGACACGCGCCACTTTGCGCTCAGCTTGCTGCGCTCGAACCATGAGCAGGCGGGTCGCCTCGAAGCGCTCGCCGAGGTACTCGAGCAGTTGCTCGAGGTCGTTCCAGACGCGGTCGGGCTGGAGTTGCGGCGCGAGCTGGCCAACCGCCGGGCCATCGCGGGTCAAGGCGAGGCCGCGATGCGCCACTACGCTGCCTTGCTGCTGGAGCTGCCCGGTGACGTCTCGGCACGCAAGGAGCTCGCCCGCTTGGCCAAGGAGACGCGGGCGCATCGCGTTCAAATCGATGCGTTCGTCGCCGCGGGCGAGCGCGAGGGCGGGTCGATCGGGCTGGAGTTGGTGACGGCGGCGGCATCGATCGCGGCTCGGGTGGAACACAACGACGAGCTCGCGGTGGAACTGCTGCATCGGGCGTTGCGCATGGACGCGGCCCAAGGCACCCGGCGACGCGAGCTGTACCGAGACCTCGTCGATCGTTTGCACGAGGCGGGCCGCCGAACCGAGGAGTTGGACGCGCTGGAGGCCCTGCTCGAGCTGGAGACCGAGCCGCTCGCGTGTCGTCGTCGTCGCCGGGAGATCGCGACATTGGCGATGGCGTTGGACGATGGGATGCGAGCGGTGGTGGTGTGGGAGGCTGCCGTGGCCGCCGACCCGGCGGATACCGAGGCACTCGACGAGTGGGTCGCGGCGTGTGAGCGGCAGCAGGACTGGGCCAAACTGGTCCACGCGCTGGAGAAACGGGCAGCCGCTCGAACGGGGGGGCATCAGTGGCGCGCAGACCTGGAACGGGTCGCCCACTTGGCCGAGCAGCAACTCGACGACCGCGTTCGCGCCACCGAGGTGTGGCAGCGGATCCACGACGAATCCGGCGGGGACGCGACCACTTTCGCCTCGTTGGCTCGTCTGCTCGAGCATCTCGGGCGCTGGCGAGAGTTGGCCGAGGTGCTGCGGCATCGAGATACGGGACGACGCGACGTGGTCGATCGCTTGTCGCGAGCTGGTGAGATTTTTCTCCAACAGCTCGACGAGCCCGGCGAGGCGCTCGATGTCTACGCCGCCGTGCTCGAGATCGATCCGAAACACGGGCCCGCGGCCGAAGCCGTCACCGCGCTGGTCGAAGAGTCGACTCAGCGCGCGCGAGCGGTCGAGGTGTTGGTTGAGGCGTACCGGCGAGTCGACAACGCGGCTGGTTTGTACCAGTTGCTCGAGCCCCGACTGGAGCTCGAGACGCGAGCGCCTCAGCAAGCGGAGCTATTGCGGCGTTCTGCCGCTTACGTCGAGTCCACCGGCGATGTGGCGGGGGCCCAGGCGCTGATGGCCCGCGCCTTGGTCGTCGACGGGACCGACGCGCACACGCAAGACGAGCTGCGCCGGCTCTCCGAGGCCGTCGCGCACGGCCATCAAGCCCACGCCGAGGCGCTCGAACAAGCCGCGACGGCGCTGCCCGCATCGTTCGACACGCGTCGGCAGGAGCTACGCCTCGCCGCGGCCCGGGTGTACGCGGAGCGGTTGGAGTCGCCGTCGCACGCCCGCGAACTGTACGCGCTCGTCGTCGACGAACATGGCCCCACTGTCGTCGCAGCCGAGGGCTGGTTTCACACGAGCTTGGCCACGGCCGCGTGGTCCGAGGCTGCATCTGCCGCCTGGATGCTCTCGACCCTGCAAGGCCATTTCTCTGCGGCGAACGCCGACGGTCTGTCACCGCGCGGAGATGATGCTGCCGCGTGGCGGGCGGTGGTCGACACGATCGCCGCCGCCTGTGAGCGGGACAGCCAGCATCGGGCCGAGATTCGCGGCGAGTGGGCACTGTGGCTCGCTCGTTGTGCCGACGAGCGGCTTGGCGATCTTCAGGCTGCGGCCCGGTGGATCGGTCGGGCTCGGGAGTGGCTCGCGGATCGGCGCGACGTGCTCGAGCAAGCGGCGACCGTGCATCGCCGTGACCGCGGCGAGGTGCTGATCGAGGTGCTGATCGAGCTCGACCGTCGTTCGCCGGATGTCACGACCTATCTGCGCGAGGCCGCCGAGGCGGCTTTGGCCGTGCAGAGCACCCGGGCATCCAGTTGTTTGCGCGACTTGTTCGCGAAGATCGACGCCGGGCGACGCGGGCAAGGGAGCGACACCGCGGCCAAGGACGCCGAACAGAGTTGGGCCGCGGCACGACTCGTGGAGCTCGCCGACGCGGACGGTGATCTGCCGGCGTCGGCGAAGTGGCGACTTGCGCAAGCCGGTTTGACCAGCGAGGTGGAGGCCGCCAACGAGTTGCGCCACCGCGCCGCCATGGCACGGCTGGCCGCCGATCAGCGACCCGCCGCTTTCGAGCTACTCGAGGACTTGAGCGCAGCCAACCCGTCGCGTGTTGATTGGTGCCGCCAGGTGATCGAGTTGTGCCGAACGTTGGGCCGGCCGACGGATCTACTGCGAGCGTACCGGCGGCTGATCGATTGCAGCTCAGACGAAGAAGAGCTGTTGGGTGCCCGCTTGGCCGTGGTGGAACTGACCTTGGGGTCGGTGGTCGACGGCAGCGTGTTGGACTTGCTGCGCCGCAACCTGGAGCAGCGGGCAGGAGATCGAGCTTCGTTGGCTCAGATCGCGTCGATCCTCACGTTGCAGGGCGACTTCGCCGAGCTTGCGCGCGTGCTGCAGGACCAAGCCACCGCGCTGCGAGGTGGTGGTCAAGCCGCGGCCTCCGCCGAGTTGTGGGCGCGGGCGGCCGAGGTTCAGCGCACGCATCTTGGCGACCGCGCGGCGGCGGCGCGAGCGTTGGCCAGCGCGTGCGAGCTCGATCCAGATCCGGATCGGATCCGCGAGCTGATCGAGGTCTACGTCGGTCTCGAGGACCCGGCTAGTGCCGCGCACTGGCTGGCCAAGCAGCTGGCCGGGGCGACGGAGGCGGACAAGGTCGCGATCTTGCTGCGTCTCGCCACCTTGCAGCAACAAGCGGGGCTCGATGCCAAGGCTCGGGAGAGTCTGGCCACCGCGTTCGCCCGGGCGCCCCGCAACCGGGAGGTGCGGGAGCGCTACTTGGCCCGCTTGCGCGAGGAGGCTGCCTACG
>QKPP01000148.1:9888-14989 GCA_006508105.1 Myxococcales bacterium FL481
CCCTTGGTTGAAGGGCTGGCCCGGGCCAGCGAGGCGATCGGTGATGCGGAGACGGTCGCGGCGTACGCTCGAGAAGCCCAGAGCGTGGCCACCGAGCATCTCGCCCGCCCGCAGGCCGCCCTGCCGGCGCTGCGACGAGCATCGACGCTGGCTCAACACGATGACGAACTCGCCCAGACGCTGGGCGACGGTCTCGCCGCGGCGGGTGAGCTGGACGAGGCGCACACCGTGTTCTTGGACCTCATCGCTCGTTTCGGTCGCCGCCGCTCGCCGGAGCGAGCCCGTGCCCATGTCTCGTTGTCTCGCGTGTTGCAGCAGCTGGGGCGCGTCGATGATGCGATCACTGAACTGGAAACCGCGGTGCAGATCGATGCGAGTCGAGGCTCGACATTGGCTCGATTGGGGCGAATCGCGGTGCTCGCCGAGCGTTGGGATACGGCGGAACGGGCCTACCGCATGTTGCTGTTGGCGCTGGGTCGACGGGGACACGCGGAAGCGGTTGGCGACGACGAGGGGTTGGCCAGTTCTCGGGCGGAGGTCCTGGTCGAGCTGTCCGCGATTGCCCGATTTCGCGGGCACGACGATCAAGCGCAGGAGCTGGCCGAATCGGCCCTCGACGCGGCGATGGACGAGGGCGGAGGCTCCTCTCGCCTTCGCGCGATGTTATGGGATCGCGACGAGAAGCATCTGCTCGCCCGGCTGCTTGAGGCCGAGGCCGCGGCGGCGACCCAGGCATCACAGCGGGCCGAGCGATGGGCCGAGCTGGCCAAGCTACAGCAGGCGCGAGGGGATGCCCCGGGCGACGTGCTGGCAGTTTGGTTGCGCGTCGTCCAAGAGCAGCCGGCGAGTCCCGACTACCACGCTGCCGCCCGGGCCAGCGCGGAGTCAGCGGACGAGATCGAACGCTACGGCGACGCACTCGCGGCCCTACTGGACTCGCCGGAGACGGCCAGCGATCCGTATGCGCGCTGCGAGGTCCTCTTGCGCCGCGGCGAACTGTTCGAACAGGCGCTGGCGCAGCCCGAGCGCGCGGCGGAGTACTACGCGCTGGCCGAACACACGCAGGTGCGGGTCATCGATGTGTGGCGTGCCCAGGCACGGCTGGCGGGTCTGATCGGGGATCGGGAGCGCCAAGCCGAGGTACTGGAGCGTTTGGCGAACGTTGGCGAAGAGGAAGAGGGTACGCGATCGGCTGCGTTGTACACATTGGCCGAGGTGCATTTTGCCCGGCCGGAGACGGCAAGTCGTGGGGTTGCGGCCCTCGAGCGCGCGCTGGAGGAGGGCCACAACGAGACCCGTGCGCTCGACATTTTGGCGGCCGCCAGCGACGGGCTGGGGGCCACCGGTGCCGTCGACTGGGGGTTGTTGGGGCTGTACGAGCGGATCGCTCGGGCCAGTGGTCACGAGGATCGACTGCTCCACTGCTTGCGTGCGATGGCTTTGCACCCGGATGCGGAACCGGAGCAGGTGGAGAAAGCCTACCGCTTAGCTGTGAAGCTGTCGCGGGACCACGATATCAACGCGCTTCTCGAGCGGGCCGTGCAATGCAGTCGTGATGCTCCCGATGGTCTGCGTCGCGGTAGCTGGGCGTTTCTCGAATCGGCGCAACGGTGCTTGGATCGAGGCGACGCCGCCGCGGCGGGTGAGCTCTATCTCGCGGTGTTCGACGTGTTGGCCGTGGCTGATCGGTCCACGGTGTATGCGTTCGCGCGGCGCTTGGCCGACGCGGAACGAACCGACCACGCGGATCTGCTCGTCGTGCGTCGCATCTACGAGCGCGGGTTGGAGGTCGAAGCAACCTCGCGCGAGATCTGGGAGCCGCTCGCCCGGATCTACGAGCGGGTGGGTGACCTCGAGGCGCTGCGCTTGCTGCACGACGACATTGTGGATGGGCTGCCGTCGCGCGACGATCGCAACACGCTGCGCTGCGTGCTGGCGCGTGCGCTGGTCCATCGAGGAGAGGATCTCGACGAGGCGAGCCAGCGGCTGAACGAGGCGCTCGAAGAAGACCCCGATCACGGTTCCGCGCAGGAGTTGTTGGCCGAGTGCATGGCTCGCACGGGGGATACCGACAAGCTGGTGTCGTTGCTACGAGAGCAGCTGAGCGTGGCGTACGCTGCCGACGAGTTGGAACGTGCGGCCGCGGTGGCTTTGCGCTTGGGCGCGTTGCTCGAAGCGGACGACATCGAGCAAGCCTTGGAGCTTTACCGCGACGCGGCGCGGCGGGGGGCGGTTGGTCGCAAGCTGTTGCTCGCGCTGCGGCGCGTCCTCGAAGGACGAGACGACGGGCCGGAGCTCACGCGAGTCTATGAGCGGTTGGCGGACTACGAGGAGGATCCGAACGAGCGGGCGGTGCTGGCGGTTCTCGCAGGACGGCGTCACGTGGCGAGCGGTGACTTCGCCGCCGCGCGACGGGTGCTCGAGGACGTCTACGACCCTCGCGAGCCGCAAGCCGAGATCGAGGCTCAGCTGGAGAAGACGTTCGTGGCGATGAACGACGCCGCGGCGTTGGCTGAGCTGATGATGAGTACGGCTCGCGGCCCCGAGGCGTTGGCTCGCCTGCGACGGGCGGCGGCTTGCTTTTTGGAGGTCGGGGATCGACCGTCGGCTTTGGGGGCGCTGGAGCGGGCGCGCGAGGAGGCGCCGGATGACCTGGACACGCTGGTCAGCTGGTGCGATGTGATGCGCGCGATGGATCGAGGGTCGGAGGTGTTGGCAGAGCTGACCGCTTCGCTGGCGGGTCAGGTCGACGAGAGTCCGGCGCAAGGTCGGTTGCTTCGGTTGCGTGGGGAGTGTCTGGAAGAGGCGGGGAATCTCGCGGCGGCGTTGGTCGACTACGAGCGCGCGTTTCGGCTGACGCCTGATCCAACGTTGGCGGAGCGGCTGTATCGGGTGGTGTCTGGGCGCATGGCCGAGGTGGAACGCGAGGAACCGCCAGATCTGGCGGCGTTGCGCGAGCTCACCTTGATGTTGGCCCAGATTCACGCGTCGCAAGGCGAGCTGGCGCAGGAGCGGGCCGTGCTGGCGGCGTGGGTCGAGCGCGATCGCAAGGATACCGACGTGCTCGGTCGGGTGGTCGAGCTCGCCGTCCGTGACGAAGACTGGGAGGCGGCGATCGCCTCGAGTAACCAACTCGTCGCGGTGACGAGTGGGTCGACGCAGGTGGAGGCGGCTCGGTGGCTCGATCGGTGCACGCGAGCCCACGGCGATCCGGAGTTGGCTCGACGAGGACTCGAGCACGTTCGGCGCAAGCAACCCGATAGCGTAGAGGCGCGCGAGTTGCTGATCGCTCACTACGAGGTGACCGGAGCGGATGTTCGCTTGGCCAAGTTGTTGGTGAGCGAGGCCGAGACGGCGCCGGACGACGAGCAGCGCGCGGAGCTACTGGGACGGGCGGGGGAGTTGGCCGTGGCGGGGCAAGACACGGAGTTGGCGCTCGACCTCTTGGGCCGAGCGGTGGCGCTGCGGCCGGAGCAGACGAGTTGGGTGTTGGCCCTGGTCGATGCGCACGTGCGATGTGGCGACGTGGTGCAGGGGGCGAGCGTGATCGAGGTGGCGATTTCTGCGACGCGGCGACGCGGAGCCGACTTGGCGCAGCTCCAGCGCAAGCGGGCGACGTTGGCGGACATGCTCGGTGATCGGGAGGCGCAGCTGGAATGGCTTGAGAACGCTCTCACGAGCGATCGGCACAATCTGGACGTCGCGATGGAGTTGGCGGCTGCGGCGGAGACGGCCTGTGCTTGGGAGCTGGCTTCGCGGGCGTTGCGGACGGTGACGCTTTCGGATGAGGCGTCGTCGTCCCTGCGGGCCGAGTCGTTCGCTCGGCAAGGGCGGATCGCCCTGCTCGTTGGGGACCGGAAGCGGGCTCGGTTCTACGCCCACAAAGCACGGCATGAGGACGCCGACGTGCCGGTGGTGATGGAGTTGGATCGCCTGATCGAGGAAGATGGCTAACCCCCGACCTGCGTGGCGGGGTCGTGCCACGCGGCGTGGGGGCTTGGGCGGTCGGTCGACGGCGCCGGCTACTCGATGGGCTCGGTGTCGGGAACGTTTTGAGGGATGCAGTCCCAACGGAAGTTGTCGAGAAACACGTAGCTGTCCAAGATGGGGTCGCTGAGGTCGAAGACGGCGAAGACCATCGTGATCTCTTCGCCTTCTTCGACGCCCATCTTGGTGGTAAGCCAGCCGGTTCCGGCGCGGTATTGCATGCAGGTGTTGTGCAGTTCCGGGGAGACGCACTCGTTGGGTTCGTCGCAGTCCGGGTCGACCTCGTATCCCCAGGTTCCCGCATTGGGGTTCGGGACGTCTCGATACTCGAGGAAGCCCGCATTCAAGGAAATGGGGTTGCCCTGCTGGTCGAACGAGATGTTGCCGGTCCAGTTGCGCGACTCGAGCCAGCCCACGTACATGTCGTTGTAGGGCGAGCCCCAGTAGTACGGGTACTCGGTGGACAGGAAGGCAAAGTCGTAGGCCACCGAGATGACCGTGGGCGGGACCTCCACCGTGAATCGCATCTCAGTGTAGTCGAACGCCGTAGATCCGTTGTTGGGTGCGGCGTCCCATTGCGCCTGCAGCGAGTTCGAGCAGTCTCCGGTACCGATCAGTGACGGGTCCTCATCACAGGTGACGCCGCCGGGATCGACCATCGTAACGTCGATGGGTGCGGGAAGATCTCCGTCGAGGTTCCACTCGGGCCCGAGGTCGTCGCTGCAGTTGAGAGCGCTTCCCGGGTACTCTTGGCCCGCTAGGTCGAGATCTTCGACGTGGCCGGTCCCGAGAACCACGTACTTGACCCCCTCCGTCGGATCCCACGTTTCCGTGTCACCGAAGTGGTCACGGACGCCAAAAGCGTCGTCGCTACCGAGCGAGGTGCCGTCAACCTGGGGCTCGCCGTCACAGTTGAGTCCCAGCGCGTGGAACAGGTCGTCGTCGAGATGGTCGCAAGGCTCGTGTTCGGGGATCTCACAATCGCCCGTGCCGCTCCCGTCGGGAACTGGCTCCTCGCCGGTCTCATACCCACCGATATCGAACTTCGGGCCATCCTCCTCGTCGTCGTCGTCGTCGTCGTCGTCGTCGTCGTCGTCGTCGTCGTCGTCGTCGT
>QKPP01000065.1 GCA_006508105.1 Myxococcales bacterium FL481
GGGCGCTCCGTCCGAACTGAGCCATAGCCCGGCCTCGCCCGCTACATGGTTCGACAACGCCACGTCCGATCACCAGGCTTTGGACGTTCGCCACGCCGGGTCGAACGTTCTTCATACTCGGTCTCCGCACAACTTTGCAGAGGGGGGTCAAATGCCCCTGGCTCGTCTCCAGATCCACAGAGCCAGTAGCCGAACGGTACGCAGTCGGCCCCCTGTTTGCTGAAGAAAGCACCAATGCCACCATGAGGCTCTTCTCGGCAATATCCAACAAAGCCTCGCTTACTCGACTGGACAGGAAGGCAGCCCAGAAATTCTTCTTCTTCTTCGTTGCTGGATAGACACGCCTTATCTTGGTGCTCGATGGCCTGTTCGAGAGCCCTCGCTTCGGTTCCCCGACGTTTTATCGTGCTCCCCCCTGGTCGATGAACGAGCTGGAGGCGGTGGTCCGCCAGCTCGACGCGGACATCCGCAAGATTTTGGACGATGCCGACGGGGGCAACGACACCCACGATGCGGTTCAAGCGTGTTTGACCGTTGGCCGCGAACGCCAAGTCGACGCCTTGGTTCGGACAGAGCATGGTGCAATGGGAACGTGTGCCGTCGGAGGAGGAGTACGACGATGGCAAGGTGGGGCAGCCGTCGTTGATCTACTGGACGCGTGTTGACCGACGCTGGCCGATGACTCGGTACTTGTTGGAGCTGATCGGCTATGGTCATCACGCGGGTAAAAACCGGCGAGATTCACGGTGACCTGTCGGTGATTACGACGGCACGGAACATCGTGCCGGTGCCGGTGTTGGCGGGGGCTACATCAGGGTCTCGGCCCCCTCCTCCTCGATATAGACAGCTGCTCGCGGCGAGCAGGGTGGTGACGCAGTATCGAGCTACACGGCGCGCTCGCATGCACGCCGTTGTACCGAGCTGCTGTCGAAAGGGCAGGTTGATTCTCGTGCGTGGCACGCGGCGATGACGGAGTCTCCACGTCATTCCGTTGGCGCCGTCTTGGCCGGCAGCATCTCTTCGCCAAACCAAGGGGGCCTCGAGTCAGCTCCTTCGCAATCTGCATCGAGCTTAGGTCGCGAGCAGAACACCGAACACGCTTGTCGATACGGAGATGGCATGCCGTCAAGGCTCGACCCTGGTTGTGCAATGCCGTACTGCCTGGCAATGTGCCGGGGAAGGTCACGTGACGCATGAGGATCGTCAGTTTGCTGCCCTCGGCGACCGAATTGGCCGGCGAGCTTGGGATCGCCCATCTTCTGTGCGCAGTTTCTCACGAGTGCGATACGCCTGAGTCGGTGATGGGGCTACCACGAGCAACGGGCAGCATCATCCCCGAGGGCCTCACACAGCTCGAGATCAACGACCGCGTCGCGCAAGCCGTAACTGAGCAAAAGCCCCTCTACACGGTCGACGCCGAGTTGCTGGACGCGCGGCCAGCCGGCAACACTTTGTACCGACCTGGCGCTCCAGGGGCTTCACGCCGCTCTCAAGCGCACGCCGGGGACTGGCCTATTGCATCCGACTCTGCGCGACTCTCCAGGCGCGAGGGCTCGATCCGGTCCAGCGTTTGAAGGCTCGGCCGAAGGCGCTCTGGTCTGAGAAGCCGAGCAAGAACGCGACCTCGGCGATGGAAACGTCGGGCTCGCGAAGATACTCGCGCCCGAGCTCCTGACGAAGCTGGTTCAGGACATCACTATAGGAAACCTGCAACTCTTCAAGGCGCCGCTGCAGCGTTCGGTCGCTCATGCCCATCGCCTTGGCCACGACACCGACGCTCGTATCTCCGCCCCGCAAGCGCCCTCGTAGTTCGGCCTGCAGCGAGTCGAGAAATCCAGGCTCGTCCTCGGGCACCTCACCCAAGAGCCGACGAGCGTGGTCGTCCAGGACGGAGAACAAGGCACCGTCCGCGCCACGGACGGCCTGCTTCCAGCTCGACTGGGGGATGACGAGCTGTGCCTTGCTGGCCCCAAAGTTCAACCGGCTCGCAAAGATCTCCTCGTACACCCTCTGCTCGGTAGGCGCCTCGAAGGTGAAATCGACCTCTGCGAGTGGCCAATCAGTCCCGCTGCTCGCTCTGCTGCGGAGCACCAAGGCCGCGAAGGTGTACTGCTGCGCTGGCGCGGGGAGTTCTCCCTCGTCCGTAGAGAACACGACGGAGGCGGAATCCTCCTCTATTTGAATTTCCAGGTGTCCGCGCGGATCGACGATTCGGAAGTATCGGGCTACGCGACTCAGCCCTTCCCCCACCGTCGGAGCGTTGGCGACAATGAAGTCGAGGACCTTGTACGCGCCAAACGGCAGTGCTCGGGCCGCGCTCAGGGCCAGGTCGGGGTCCCCTGTCCTCCGCGCGGCTTCGAGCCAAACCGCATCTGCCAATGGAGCAGGGATTCGCGCGTCGGGATCGAACACCTGTTCACGCGTCAACCCCGACGCGACCAAGATCGCGTTGGGGTCCAGGTCCATCCTGGAGCAGGCATCAAGCACTGCCCGCGTCGCTACAGACAGAACGGTGACGGACACCGCCCGACTATAGCAGTGTCGCCCTCACACTCAACGCCCCGCCAGTCGGCGGCGAAGCGACACGCCAAAGATGAACAACGAGAAGAGACCGCACGTCGTGGGAAACCAGTCCCCGAGTGCCGCATAGACTGTCTCGACACCGCGCCGCGGCAGGTGAACGAGCAACACTCGTTGTTCGTCATCCCACGCCGAGTGCCAGCCACGGATCCGGCCCCACGAGTCGATGCCGGCGGAAAGGCCGAATCGAGTGGATCGAAGGACGGAGGTGCCGCCTTCGATGGCCCGAACTGCCGCCATCTGAGTATGGATCGGGTCGATGCCCCTCCAGTCACTCGAGGGGAGCGCCACGAGGTCAGCACCATTGCGCGCGTTTCCGAGCGCCAGGTTGGGAAAGTCGTAGTCGTAGCAGATCGCCCCACCCACATTGCCGCGTGCGTCCTCCACCAGCGGCATTGGGCCGTCGCCACGAACTGCCGGCTCGCCGGGCACCGGCTCGTGCTTGAAGTAGGTGTGGTCGATCGTGCCGTCCGCGCGAACGAAGACGTACTTATTCTCGTAGAACAAGGGCTCGGTCTGCAGTGGCACGACGTAGGCCGCAACCAGGTCGATCCCGAGCCGGTTCGCGAGCTGACTGAGACGGTCGAGCCACGCCTCTTCTTGCTCCGGCCAAACCATCGTGGCCCCCTCGTTCCACACGACCAGTTCGGCGCCGGCTTGCGCGGCGGTCTCCGTCCGCGCCATCAGCCCTTGCTCGTCCTGCCGCAGTCGCTCTTCGGTAGGCAGGTCTGGCTCTGTGCCGACAACACTATCGGTCCCAACGGCGGCGACCAACCGGGTAGGAGTCGCCTCGAACGAAGCGAGGCCGAGCCGCGCCTGACCGAAGGCGATGGTTCCCGCGACGGCGGCTGCAGCCACTAGAGCTGCGCGCCGTACCGTGCTCCTCTCACCGTTTAGCAACCGCTCAAGAACCGCAGCGACCGTGTAGATGAGAAAGCTGACGCCATGAAGACCAGTCACGGACGAGAGCTGAAGAAGCGCGAGCTGATCGAGTTGTGTATTGGCAGCCGAGCCCCACACGCCGAGAGGCAAAGCCGCGTGGAGGGTCCATTCCCCCACCACCATCATCGTGCCGAACGTCAGCGTCCCAGCGTTCTCCCCGAGTTGCCGTCGAACACTCGGCCATGTCAGGTACGGGACGACGAAGACGACACTAAAGGGCACCGCCCAGCCCAACGCCGCGATTGCAGGCAGAGGGTGAGTCGTGATCTTGAGCATCACGGCAGACCAGGCGCAGAGGTTCACTAGCCAGAAGACCACCCGGGATCGCCAGCCAGATGTCAGCCGGATGTAGTGTAGAAACGAAACAGGCGCAATCCACGCGAGCACACCCATCCCAACTCGCATCTGGGAAGCTACGAGCAGCAGTGCTCCGAGCAGGAGCCACGCCCACGGTGTTCGGTCCAGTTGGTCCTTCATGCTTCAAGGCTGCCAAACTGGTCGAGAGCGGGCTCGACCCAGCGTGCCAAGGGTTGGACTCTCCGCGCCAAAGTCCACTCCCTCGCCTTGGGTAGCGGTCGCCCTCGACGACGTTGAAACCACGTCGAGCGGCACCGTTCGCATAGCTTTGAAGGGGACTCCGACAAGGTCCCCTTGGCAACGACGCCGGCTGCAATGACACAGAAATCTGAGGCGCAAGATCACGCGGCAGCACGCAGATCCCACGGCGGAGCGCTTCTCGTCACCGTCTCGTCCGTCGACGTCAAGGAACAGGCGTCGCCGGAATGGACCGTCGACACACCTCCCTTCGGGGACGGAAGACGAGATGGATGACCCAGCTCGCCGCGCCCTTCGATTGCACGCTGACGGGAATGCCTCAGCACGACTTTCCCGAGGCGCAACTAGACGCAACGAAGCGATCCGACACCCGATGTGCGCTCACACTTCGGGTGTCGGCGGAAGCATCGCTGGTCGTGTCCGCTTGCCCTTGGCGGCTATGCACGTCACCATCGCGGCATGCCACACCGACTCGTCAGCTTGGCCCTGATTTTGGCCGCACCGGTCGCCCTCGCACCAGCGGCGTGCGGCCCGACGCAACGCCCAGACGGCGGAGTCGGCTTGTTGGCCGTCGGCGCCCCGGCACCGCAGCTAAGCACGACCTCGCACCACGGCAAGCCGGTCTCGATCGGGGGCCCCAACGATCCCGTCTCACTCGTCTACTTCTACCCCAAAGACGCCACGCCCGGCTGCACGCGCGAAGCGTGTGCGTTTCGCGACGTGTGGGACAAGTTCGAGCAAAATGGTGTGATGGTGATCGGCGTGTCCGGCGACGACGATGTTTCGCACCAAAGCTTCGCCACCGATCATCGCTTGCCGTTCCCTCTCGTGTCGGACCCCGGTGGCACATGGTCCGCGGCCTTCGGGGTGCCGACAACAGCAGGCATGCCAAAGCGGGTGAGTTTTTTGATCGACGGCAAGGGCAAGGTGGCGAAGGTCTACGATGATGTTGACCCCGGCGTGCACGCGGGAGAGGTCTTGGCGGATGCTGCCGGGCTGGCCCAGTAGCCGCCCACAGCGATGGTAGGTTCTCGACATGACCTACACCCTCTACGGCGCGAAAGGGAGCGGCTCTTCTATCATCGAAGCGGCACTGCTAGAGATCGGAGCTGCCTACGCGTTCAAGCCCGTGGACATGCGCCACGATGCCCAGCGTGAAGGCGAGTACACGTCGATCAATCCGCATCAAAAGATCCCCACTCTCGTCACTCCCGAGAGCGAGACGTTGACGGAGTCGGCGGCCATCGTGCTGACTTTGGCTGAGCGTCATCCACAAGCTGGGCTTCTGCCGCCCGCCGCCAGCCCTGAGCGCGCACGGGCGCTTCGCTGGCTGCTATTCGCAGCCGCTGAGCTCTACCCAGTGATCGAGATCGTGGACTACCCCGAACGTTTCTCACCCGACGAGGCCGCTCGGGCCGGGGTGCGCGAACGGGCCAATGAGATATGGCGCAGACGCTGGCTCACCGTCGAGGCCAACGCGATCGACGAGGGCCCGTGCGTCCTGGGCCACACGTTTTGCGCGACGGATATCTACCTCGCCGTGTTGAGCCGCTGGAATCTAGCCAACGACTGGCGAAGTGAGCACCTTCCACGCGTCGATCGGCTCGCCAACGAAGTCGCAGCACGGCCCAAGCTACGACAACTGTGGGCGCGCAGCTTTCCTGGCAAGTAGACCAACCGATCATGATGAACAAGCGACCGCAACGGCCGACTTCCACGACCGAGGTTCTCGAAGGGCGCGACCGCCGTTACCTGCTTGAGCGTTCGAGTGGCCCGATCGGCCGTGGCCATCGCTCTACATCGTCATCCGCGTTGGGAGCCGGCCTACCCGGCCCGGGTGGCATGCGAGACCTCGTTCATCGGGCAACCGACCACGCGTTTACCTCGCCAGCCAACGCCTCCCGTCTACGACACGTCGCTCACCATCTCGCCCCGGGGCGCGTTCGCGACTGACAGTCCCCAAAAACCTCGCGGGCAAGCACTTGCTGCCGTTTCAGGTCACGAGGACGCCCAGCAAACCGAAACCCAAGCCAACGCCGTAGCGCGAGTGAACTGGCGAATACGAAACACGATGGGTTCTGGGCCTACGGCGATCTTGCTGCGCCACCTCGCACCTCGACGATGGACCGTCGGACTATGGCTCGCGTGGTCGGCCGGCTGTGGCTCCCCGACCGCACAGTCAAACACACCAACGCCGTCGACGCCGAGAGTGCCCGCGAGCACCACTGAGCCGACGAGCGCTGACGGCCGCCCCAGCTTGTGCTCAGACGCGGGCGTTGCCGCGGTCTACACCGTCGGTGCCAACCACGAGTCGGTGCTCGTCGCCAGCAGCCAGACCACCCCACCCAGGTCTGTTTCACTTCGACGGGTCGCGCGTGACGATCACGCGTGGCTCCTCCGCGATCTCGTGGACGCAGGCAGTGAATACCTCTGGCCCCGATCGCTCACCGAACCATGCGGCATTGCGACGCTAAGGGTCGCTCCCGACCGCACCGTGTTCGCGGCGACGGCCTCATGTTGGGTGAACGCCGCGTCCACCCGGCTCGACGGGCAACCCCAAGGCCACGCCGCGGCGGCGCGGCTCATCACACGCCGACCATCTGCCGACGCACAGCTCGTACACACGCTGTCCGAGACTGCCGTGCCCATCGCCATGCATGCCGATGCGTCGATGGTGACCGTGCTGTGGCAAACCTCTCCGCCAAGTGTGGCCGACGAGAAAGCGGGCATGGTCCGCCAACCATCCGAACCCGGACCGTCGCTGCTGACGCGCTTCGATGCGCGTGGACAACTACTGTGGTCACACCGGCTCGAGCTCGGTGCAGAGCTCCTTGAAGTCGCGTCCGATGGTTCCATCGGCATCGCATGGCCAGTGACATACGCGTCGAGTAGCCCCACGTCGATGGCGGTGTATGATGGACAAGGCAAGCCACGCTGGGAGATCGTCGATCGTGGCGTCTCGTCGTTCGCGGCGGCCGGCGACGGCAACTGGTGGATGTTTTCAGCCTCCGAACGCGTGCGCGCCGGTCATCATGGGCGCGACCTTTCGGCCCCGCCGGTCGAACAACGCGTCGAGATTCGGTCGGCCACGGGCGTCCTGCTCCGAGAACGATCTATGTGCACCCCCCCCTGTCTGACCGACGAACAACTGTGGCCAGTCGACGATCCGGCTGGCCCGTCGCGGATGCTGCTGCTCGGTCAAATGCGAGCCGGTTCAGTTGCGTCGCCGAGCCAAAGCCAGTCCACAGCCAAGTTCGATCGATTCACACTCGGCGAAGTAGCCAGCGACTTGTCATTGCATGAATCCTACGTACTACGAGCATCCGCCGCGCGCATCATAGCCGCCGACTCCCGCGATACCTGGGTTTCGTTGACGTGTGCGGCCGCTCCATGCTCGGTGGCGACGTGTGACGTCGGTACAACCGGCGAGACAGTCGTCGTTCGCGTTGACGCTGGTCGCAGCGTCACCACGTCGCCTTGAGGCCTACCCCGCAACGCCGCCGCGCCCTACGATACGCGGGCAGCTCGAGGCAAGCCTCCATCGGACGTTCGCGGATCTAGGATCCGCGATTCAAACGCGCGGCTGTCGAAAAAGCCGCACGGCTGGTGATAGCTCCCGACGTCTGCCGTGTTCCAGTGAGCACCGACTCACACCGACGCGCTCACGCACATCGCTTCGCGGAACCTCTCCTGAGTCCCGCGGACTCTGATCGGCCCCCGCGAACCCGACGGCTAGGTTGGGCTCCGCATCTTCGTCGCCAAAGCGACGGCCAACGCCCTCCTCACCCGGCCCGGTGGCTCAGCGGTTCAACGGGCGCTCACCGGCCTCGCGCCCCGCTGCGCAACGCGTCTGGACGAGTCGACCGCTACCCTGAAGTCGATCCGTACGATCACAGCGACGGCCGCCCTACTCGCTCCATCTCCGACGCTGGCCACATGGCAACGGGCAGAAGCGCCAGGCGGAGGCGTTTCGGTCACGCTGCCGGACGCTGAGGCGCGGCACGGTGGTCGTCGTGGATTGGCCGACGCGCCCGGGGACAGAGGCGCGGAGCGGGAGCGGCCGCAACGTTCGCGACGGGGGCTCGATCTGGGGCTCCTTGGCGCCGGCCGAATCGTGCGGGAGGGGCTCGGTGTTTCTCCGACTGACTTGCGCCGGGTGGAGTGGATCTGGGTGTCATGGCTCGCCACAACAGACACCGCAGAGCAGCGGCCATCGCTCCGACCGACCGGAGGTCGCCCGGGCTCGGGTGGGGTTCTTCGAACGGGTTTGATCCCACTGCCGGCGGCGGCCGAGGGCGGCACCTCGATTCGCTCTGGGTGCGTGCCACCGCGGCGAGAGGGGACGGCCTGCTCGCGGACCGCTGGGGCGGCCGGCGATTGTGGGAGGCGACGCTACGACAGGTCGTCCGCTCCGAAGGCGTCCGGCAGCAGCTCCGACCGGGAAGCGGCTGTACTCGCAGTAGGCCTGCCCCGCCGCGTCGCGGGCCGGTCGATCAAGGAACGGCGGGGTGGAGGAGCATGCTTCATGGCGTGGGTCCGCGAGTCGAAGTGGAATCGAAGAGACCCTTTGTACAGTCAGCATATCACTGCGCGTGAGCTCTCTATCGGACCGTTGCGGGATCGCGTGGGCTCAGGTTCATGCGCGACCGGTGGCACGCTTTCCGGCCACGGAAGCTCGCGGCGCCGTCGTGGGTGCCCGTACGCCCCCAGGCGGGGGGGGGCTACGTCGGTGTCGACGATTGGTGCGAGGTGTCGGTTGAGATACGATCGCCCGCATGAGTTGTCGTGCTCGAGTGCTGGCCATGCGCTGGGCTGCAATCGCTGGGTTGCTGCTGCAGTGGTCCTGCCGTCCTGCGCCAGCGCCGATGGCTCCGCTGCCCGCGATCCCGGCCCTGGCCGCCGACGAGCCCGAGGTCGCGACGCCGCCGAGCATCGAGTACTCCCTGCGCTTGTTACCGGGCGACCCCCCCGCCGTCGAGGTCGGCGTGACACTCTCCCGCACAACCGGCCAGACGACCGAGTGGTCCCTTGACGATTGGGGGGGCATTTCGGACCCGGAGCGTAGCGTCCGGGAGGTCCGCGCGTTCGACCGGGCAGGTCAACCGTTGTCGCTGTCGTCACCCAAGGCGCGAACCTGGCTTGTGCGACATGCGAGCGATGCCGGCATCCGGCTCACGTATCGCCTGGTCTCGGCCCACGCCGAGACCACCGGCGACTCGGATACCTACTACCGCCCGGTGGTGACCTCCCAGCGCTTGCACCTCATTGGGTCGACCGCGTTGCTGTACCCGTTGGCCCTCGACGACGAAGCGCTACCCATCACCGTGAAGTGGCTCGGCTTCGCGGACGCGGGGTGGTCCGTAGTCCATTCGATGTCCGCGCACCCCCACTCGTTCTCGGTCAGCACGGTGTTGTCCAAGTTTAGGCATACCGTGTTCTACGCTGGCGACATCCGCCTCGTACCGCGTGACACACCACGAGGTCGCATCCAACTCGCCGTGTCTGACAGTCGGTGGGCATTTCGCGACGATGAACTCGCCGATCTCGCGGTCCAGGTCATCGATTTTGAGCGTGCGTTCTTCGATGACCCGGGCACGCCGTACTTTCTCGTCACGTTGTTGCCGGTCGGTCGGTACGCCGCGGAATCGAGTCGCTTGGGTGGGACCGGCTTGTCGCAGTCGTTTGCGATGTTCGCCTCGCCGGGTCACAGCTTGCGTGCCAATGCCGACGCGCCGACCCGAGGTTTCGCGGGCCTGTTGGCGCACGAGATGTTTCATCAATGGAACGGCGGCACGCTCCGACTCGAAGCCACGGGTGAACCCGGGCGTGAATACTGGTTTAGCGAAGGCTTCACAGACTTCTACACGGCGCGGGTTTTAGTGCGCCTCGGGCATCTGACGGTCGAGGGCTACGCTCGAGCGATCAGCGACCTGCTCGCTACCTACGAAGCGAGTCCGGTGAGAGACGAACCCAACGCAACGATTGCCCAACGGTTTTGGTCGGACCCTGACGTGCACAAGTTGCCCTACCTCCGCGGGTTCTTGGTAGCTTTGCTGTTGGAACACGAGCTTCGACGGCGTGGCGGGGATCGCCTCGATCACCTCATGCGTGAACTGGTCGAACGCGCGGCGCAACGAGACCGTCGACTCACCGAAGACGAGCTGTTCGCCACGTTCACGGATCTCGCCGGGGAGCGGACGTCGCAACGGCTGCGAGCGCTGGTGGAGCAGGGAGGGATGCCCGAGCTCCCGCGCGACCTGTTGGCTCCGTGCCTCACCCTTGAGTCGGTGGAGCGCCCGCAGTTTGAGGCGGGCTTCGACGTCGACGCGTCCTTCGACGCTTACGTGGTCCAAGGCGTCGTGGCTGGCTCGGCCGCGCACCGGGCTGGGCTGCGCGACGGGCAGCACCTTGAGGGGTTCGATCTTCATTGGGGCGACGTGGAGCGCCCGGTTCGCTTGACCGTCCGCGATGGCCAGAGGCAACGCAAACTGGAATTTCTCCCGATCGGTGCCGCTCGGGTGGTGCCGGGCTTCGTCGTGCCGGATCCGCCGCCGAGCCTTGAGACTTGTCTTGCGGTCTTGTAGCGGGCACGCCACGGCCGCTTCGATCGACTCGCCTACAGTTCGGTGCCGCTACGGCCGGCGCCCGATCCAGAGGTAGTGATAGCGACCTCGCCCGGTGCGGGAGGCGGAGACTCTCTCCACGCGGCCTTCAAAGCCCTGGCGTTGCAGCCGACGAGCAAATCCGGCGTCATCCGAGAACGACCACACCCCCAAAATTCCGCGCGGCGACAGGGCTCGGTGCGCTTGCTCCATGCCGCGGCGGCTGTACAACGCTGTGCTGACGTCGTGGACGGTTCTGGCGGAGGGTGCTCTAGCCGTATTGTACCTCTGTACATGTCGCTCCCACCTGCGCGTTGTCAGGGACTGGTTGCTCTTGATGTTCATCTGGTCGACCCACGCCGTGGCGCCCGTGATCGGCTTTGGTTGGCTGCTTGCGGTGCTTGGCTTGGCCCAGCTGAGCGAGGGCGCAAGGCTCCGGAGGCTCGCGTTTCTCGCCTCCTTTCTTGTAATTCTCGCATACTCCGTGCTCCCGATCATCGGATTGGTCGGTGAACAAGTGACCGCCGACTCGGACCTGCGCGGGAGCTGGATCCGATTACAAGTGACGCGGGGTGGGGCGCACCCTCAGTGGGCTCGGACGGAGTGCAGGCACCGGTGATGATCCGCGGGATTCCACCGATCAAGAACGCCAGCGTGGAAACGCCGGCGCGATTGATGGAGTAGGACGTGAGCTAGGACGCGCCTCGACCGTTTCTTGAGGTCGTCGGGCCAAGGCTGTTTTGCCGCCGCCTCGCCAGGTATCGTCGCGGCTTGCGGCGGAGCACGCTATGCTCGGGCCGACATGCCACGGGTTCATTCAGTCGAACCGGGAGAAACGATGCCGAGCATCGCCCGTGCGCACGGGTTCCGGGACTGGCGTCGGATCTACGCCCTGCCTGAGAACGCCGAGCTGCGAGAGCGCCGTCCCGATCCGAACCAGCTCGCGCCGGGCGACCAGGTGTACGTGCCAGATCGAGAGCCGAAGTGGGTCTCGTGCGAGACCAACAAGGCCCACGAGTTCACGCTCGCCTCGGCCACCACCCGACTGGAGCTCCGCCTCTGTGATGGCTGCCATGGTGCCCTCGCGGGGGCGAGCTACCGGCTGACGGTCGCGAGTGAAGAATTCCGAGGACAACTGGACGCGGCCGGCGTGTTACGGGAAACGCTGCCGCCAGAGATCGAGGACGAACGCGAGGGTCGCCTCGAGCTATGGCCCTCTCGCGCGGATCCAACAACCGATCCACCACGAACGAAGCTCGCGTTGGCCATCGGGCACTTGGATCCGATCACCGTCGAGACGGGGGTGCAGGCTCGACTCGCCAACCTGGGCTTCTACGACGGCGACCTCGACGGAAACGCGGGCTCGGAGTCAACCCAGGCCGCCTTGGCCGGCTTCGGTGCCGCGTTTGGGGTGGAAGGGGACACGTACTGATCTGGCTGGCGCCGACTTGGATGGGATAGACGCTTTGCGTATCGCCCTACTGTTCGCCGATGAGCACCCGACCAAACACGTCGTGATCGCGGGTCACACCGACACGGTGGGGGCCGACAAGCCCAACGTGGCATTGTCCGAGCGTCGGGCCCTATCCGTGCACGCCTTCCTATCCGGGCAAAAAGAAAACTGGGCCAGCATCTCATTTGAGAATGAAACAGTGGCAGACTGGCAAGCAATCATGACCTGGGCAACAGCCGAGTTCGGCTGGGACTCATTCCCAGGCCCGATCGACGGGGTCATGGGGCCGCTCACCGAGGAGGGGCGCCGGCGTTTTCGGACGCGCTACAACGAGACATTCTCGGCCAGCCTTGCCATCGAGGGCCCATTCAGTTTTGATGACTGGCTAGCCGCCTACGACCTCTACGTCCGCGCTCTAGCCCGAAGACTAGAGGTCGACGACGCCGACGTCGCACAGTTGCAGTCTGGTGTCAGCACGGGCTCTCGGCCGTTTCTCGCCTGTGGCGAGCGCTTTCCCGCCGTGGCGAGCGGAGTCGACAATCATGCTTCGGCCGCTAACCGCCGCGTCGAGATCGTGTTCTACGACCCCGAAAACCCGCCGGATCTTGAGGCGGTTCCCGATGGTGCGGGTTTGTACGGGCCCGACGCGGACGTCCGGCGCATCGACTTGGTGTTGCGCCCCGGGCCGCGACCCGAGATACCAACAATCAGCCTCGTGCGGGTCCGGGTCGCGGTCGGTGGGGGCTTCAGGGAGGGCACAAGCTTCTCGCCTCGACTCGCCGAGTCGGCGGAACTGCTGATCCGTCTCTCTGGTCTCACGTCGAGTGCCCCAAGCACCGTGGTGCGCGTCGACATCGGGCGCGCGACCTCCACTGGGCTCACTCGAGTCGCGCGGGTGGAGCAACCCGTCGTACTCACCGGCCCGACCATGGAGGTGCCGATCAGGTGGCACGGTCGGTCGACCGCCGCGGTGGCCCAGGAACTGAGCGCAAGGCAAACCCGTGATCACAACAGTGGCTCAGACGTGCCCGTACCCATGCCGGCGATTCCTAGCGGTACCCCCGCCACACATGGGGTGTACGTTGTCGAGGAGGTTTCGCTCTTGTCGGGAGGTGCTCCGCTCGCGTCGCACCGACCCGCTGATCAGCAGCTCGGGGTTCCGACCCTGGTGAACCTAGTGTTCAATGGGGCGTGGTCCACCGACCTGGCGGCATTCGGGCTCGCTGCGTTTTCAGCGGACCTGCAGGAGGCCCTGCGGCGTTTCGGCGGACGCGACTACGCCGTGCGCACGGCGGCGGTGGGGGATCGAATCAACGTGAAGTTTTTCACGGGAACCGTGGGAAACGGCGATTGCATGCGCGTGTCAGTTGGCGGCAACCGATCATCCGGCATGTTCGGCTCCACTCCCGACGGCCCGGCACCGCTATCCGACAACCTCTACGCCATCCATGACGGGCTGTCGGCCGACATCACCGCCTTTCCGGGTACCTTCATGTTGTTCAACACACCCGCGGGATCGATCGGCCCAACTGACCAGGCTTTGTTTCAATCGACGTTCGCACCGCTCGGAGTGGGCGCGACCGCCAATGCTGGCTCCCCCGGCGTTGCCGCGCCGCGCACGGTGGGCCCGAGCGGAGTCTCGGGGGCAACGGATGCCGTCGACGCCGGCAACGTCACCGTCGTTCTCGACGACGACGGGCTGGCAACGGTGAGCTCCACAAGCCCCGCTGTGGTTCCGCCCGCCCGCGCCACGGCCATCCAGGGCGCGATGCGGGCGTTCGTTCGTATGGTAGGAAACACCATCAATCACGAGGTCGCACACGGACTTGGCGTCGTATCACGGGTGCGGGGGAACAACTCTCTAACCATCACCGGAACCACGCTTACGTCGCCGTTGGACGGGGATGGGGAAGCTCGTGCCCCCATCACCGGGTTCCGACACTGCCGACATCCCACCGCCGGTCAACGAATCACCATCGTCGGCGCGCGATGGCAACACCCCGGAAAAGCAGTTCACCAACACGCTGCCGACAACAGCTACACAAGATCGGAACTTGATCTGCCGACCGTGCATGGCGCATTCCGAACTCGGCTCTCGGCGGCGGGTAGCATCGTCTGAAGTCAACATCGATAGTTCCATCGTTGCGAAATGAAGGAGACCCAGAAGACGCCGCACGGTCGCCCCACGCGAGGCAGCCATGATCGTTCGACGTCCGCGCGGCCAGTATTGACGTACCACTCGCATAACCTTGCTACCACGACGTCGTCTGTGCGAATAGCCGTGCCGAGCAGTGTCCAAATGCGACGAGTCCATCCCCGCCGGTAGCCAGGCGAACCGCGCGGCCGGCTTCTAGGGCGGTCACGCGGCGCGACTCCGAATTGTCCTCGCTACGTCGCCGCTACTGTCGGGAAGTCCAAAAGCCACCGTCCCACCGGGACTCATATCCGGGCGGCCCGCGGTAAGACGGACGAAAACGCCAAAGGAGGGCGCGTGCAAGGCGCGGAAGCGCGGAAGCGCGGAAGCGACCGAGAGTAGCGGGCGTTCGCATCGCCCCGGCGACGCTTTGCGCCCATCTTGTGCGGGGGCTCGGTGCCCACAGCTCAACATCGCGGACGAGCCGACCCTCGTACTTCGTCTCAACCAAAGCGGCGGCTGAGCTCCCCAACTGCGCCCCGCGCTAACCGTCTGCTTGCTCTCCACTGTGGATCGATGTCGCTGCCGAGCGCGGTGAGCGACTGCGGATGGGGAAAGCCTGCGTGATGTAGCCCCCGTTTCGACCGGACAGGTCCCAGCAAAGGACCACCATGTCG
>QKPP01000061.1 GCA_006508105.1 Myxococcales bacterium FL481
GACGACGGCGATGACGACGATGACGACGATGACGACGATGACGACGATGACGACGGCGATGACGACGATGACGACGATGACGACAACGACGATGACGACAACGACGACGGCGATGACTGCCCCGACCCGATACTCCCCGACGAACCATTCGACGGGATCGTGCCTCTCGGTTCGTTGCGCCCAGTCCAGGGCGTCGTCCACATCATGGACGTCGTCCCCGATCCAGACGCCAAGCTGGTGTATCTCGCCGCGTACGCCGGCGGACTTGCGATCGACGTCGAAGACCCGACCAACATGCGCTTGACGACCTCCGGCACGCCGCCGGGACGACGCATGTACTGGGCCGCCCAGTCGGACGAAGACTTGGTCATCACCGGCCGCGAGTCGGGACTCATTCACCTGGAACTGACCGGAGCGGGCGGCTGGACCCAGCAGGGCACCTACGACCCCGACGGTTTCAATCCCGAGGGCCTGGCGTGGATCGGCGAGGCGCTCTATGTCGCCGCGCAAGACCAAGGTGTCGTGGTGCTGGACGGCTCGCTCGCGGTCATGGGCAGCGTTCCGGGCTCGAGCAACGCCATGGATATCGTCGTGACCGACACCATCGCGTACGTGCTCGATCGCGACCACGGACTGATGGTTGTCGACGTCTCCGACGCGTTCGACCCGCAGCCCATCGCGGAACTCGACATCGGCGAGGGCGCCCAATCGCTGGCGATCAACGACAAAGGCGTGGTGGTCGTGGCCGCGGGCGGACGCGTGATTGTGATCGATGCCTCGACTCCGGAGGCCCCCGAGATTGTCGCCGACCTCGAAAGCGGCGGCACGGCGTTTCGCGTCGACGTAGCGGGTGACATCGCGGCCGTCGCCAACTGGCAAGACACGCGCATCTACGATATTTCGCTGCCAGAGTGCACGTACCTGATCGGTCTCGAGGACGCGACCGATGTGTCCACCTCGGTCGCGCTCCAAGACGACATCTTGTACGTCGGCGACTGGGACGTCTTTCGTGCCTACCAACTCGACGCCGGCGGCGCGTCCCCCGAGTACACGGCGGTGGACTACCTCACGCTCAACGGCCAAGACGAAGTCGAGACCACCTTGGTCGTGCGCAACGACGGGGCCATGGAGCTCGATGTGACCGAGATCCGTTGTGATGACGAGCGGATCCAGATTGCGCCGACGTCGTTCACCCTGGCCCCCGAAGAGATCGAACTGGTACGACTATCGGCGTCACTGAGCTCGACCAACCCTTGGTCGAGTGACTGCACAATCGCGAGCAACGACGAAGACGAGTCCGAGGCGTCGCTTTATCTCGATGTCAATCCCACTGGCGTCGCAGTTGGGGACATCGCCCCCGACTGGTCGGTTCCTGACCTCGACGGCAACATCCACAACCTTTCCGACTACGCGGGCAAGATCGTCGTCCTGACGTTGTTTTCGAGTTTGTGACCGTTGTGCGCCGCGGAGTTGCCGCGGCTCGAGACCGACGTGTGGCTGCCCTACCAAGACGACGGGGTGGTGGTGATCGCCATGTCGAGTTCCATCATCGGCAGCGAGAACCCCACCGATCTGGCCGAGTACATCGCCGGAATGGATCTGACGATGCCCGTGCTGGCCGACTACTCGGCCGACGTCTACGGCGACTACGCATTTACCGACCCACAATCGGCCGACTGGATCGCCCCGTACCCACGCGAGTACGTCATCGGAGCCGACGGCGAATTGCTGTACGTCTCCGCCGACGTGGATGTCCCCGCGATTATCGACGTCATCGAAGCCAACCGCTAAAAAGTTGGCGGTACGGTCGAATCACGTCGCGCGTCAGACCGAGTCGTCGCCGGGCATGCGAATGACCCGCGATGCCGCCCGAACCCGCAGCAACACCTCGTCGTCGCCGGGGGATGGAGGCTCTGTCCGACCCAAGGCCAGGTCGTCGGTGGTGCCGTACCTCGGCTGCAGCAGCGCGTGCATCATGCGAGACTCCGAGCGAAGGTATATGCCGCCCAACAAAGACGCCCGCGCCAAAATAGCGGTCACCGGCCTCCGTCCGTTCGATTGCCACACCGGATTGCATTGGACAACGATACCGCCGTCGCCACAGCTCGCGCGCAGTCGTTGAGGACCAGCGTCACGTGGGCTCGGTCGTGGGTCGCTCGACCCCAAGCATGACGCCCGGAGCAGTCGGGCCCCCGCCTCGTTGGCAAGTCACATGGTCACGACGACCTTGCCACACGCGTGCCCCTCACCCACACGGCGCAAAGCCTCGGCCACACCGCGCAGTGGGAACGTACGCTCGACGTGCGGTCGCAACGTTCCGTCGATCGTCAAACGAGCCGCGCGTGCGAAGTCATCGGGCTGGGGTTCGACTGCAAGCACACCCAGACGCTGGCCACCGACGAGCGAGAGCAACGGGCCGACGCAAGCCGCTTGAAGCAACCGCGTCATGCTCCCGCCCACGAGGAAGTAGCGGCCACGGGGGGTCAAGATACGGCGGTAGACACTCAACGGGCGATAAGCCACGAGATCGAGCACCAAATCGTAGCGACGGTGATGCGCCGCGAAGTCCTCACGCCTGTAGTCGACCACGTGGTCCGCCCCCGCGCTTCGCATGTAGTCCTGCTTGTGTTCGTTGTCGACGCCGGTGACCGTCGCCCCGCGGGCCTTCGCGAGTTGGATCGCGAACGTTCCCGAGCCCCCACCGGCTCCATTGATCAAGACGTGTTGACCGGCGACCAGCTGTCCGCGATCCCAGATGCCGCGCAACGCGATCACCGCGGCTTGAGGCAACGTAGCGGCCGTGACGAATTCGAGCTCGGCCGGCTTGGCGTACAGCACCGCGGCCGGCACAGTGACGTATTCGGCGAAGCCACCGAAGTGACCCATGATGTCACCGAACACGTCATCCCCGGGCTTGAGCTTCGCGACAGCCGATCCGACGGCGACGACGGTGCCGGCGACGTCGGATCCGAGCGTGCGAAATCGGGGTCGACGAAGGCCCCAGATGCGCGAGTACAGTGGTCGTCCCACGAGCATTTCCCAGTCCGACAAATTGATCGACGCGGCTTTCACCCGCACGAGTACCTGGTCACGCTGGGGTGTGGGCGTGTCGACCGTGGTGACCGCGATGGACTCGGGCGGGCCGTAGGCCTGGTAGACCATCGCCGTCATCGTCGGCGCCACGGGGGGCACGCACGTCGTGGGCATCGAAGCGTCAGACATCCGGGGGCGATGGTACTCGGTCATCGGTCTCGCCACGGCGCGCGATGCCCCGAGACGGGGTCTCTCGATCTGCGCCGATCTCGCGAGCCGCCGCGCCGCCTCGCACTCGAGATCGCCGGACCCAACCGTTGGGGCCTCGCGGCGGTCTGTGCTAGGCCCTCGGTCGATGAACGTCTCGAGTTCAAGTCGGGTTGGAGTGCTCGGCGTCGGCAAAATCGCCTCGGCTGTGGTCCGCGGCCTCAGCCGAACCCAACCCGCACCGTCCATTGTGATCTCCCCCCGCAACCTCGAGCGCTCCGCCGCGCTCGCGGCGGAGCTCGCCAACGTGGAGGTCGCCGCGAGCAACCAAGCGGTCCTCGACGAGAGCCAAGTTGTGCTGCTGGCCCTGCGCCCGAACGATGTCGCGCCTGCTCTCGCCACGCTTGAGTTTCGCGCGAACCACGAGGTCGTCTCTTTCGTCCCCACTTGGCGCTACGAGGTGACGCTAGAACGAATTCACCCCGCCACGGCGCTGAGCCGAGCCACTCCGTTGCCGCCGTGCGCCGGTCACTACGGGGCGATCCTCGGCTATCGCCTTGAAGGCGAGCGGCGACGCCTCTTGGCCGGTCTCGGGTCGATCGTCGATGTGCGGCAGGAGTCACACCTGCACTACCTGTGGGCGCTCTCGGGGCTGATCACCCCGCTGTACGCCGTGATGTCGGAACTCGCAGACTGGACGGTCGACGCGGGCGTGTCCCGAGAAACCGCGGAGCAGTACATCGCAGAAATGGTTGGCGCGTTGTGTGCGGCCAAACGCGACGCGCCGGAGCAAAGCTTGGCGTCACTGGCACAAGAGGCGGCCACGCCCGGGGGCCTCAACGAGGGAGCCCACGGGCAATTGTCCTCGATGTCGGTCTACTCCGCATTTCGCCGCGCCTTGGATGACATGCTGCCGCGCTTTGGCGAAGCGGCTCCCCATCGCGCCAACGGGGATTGAGAGCAACCGGTCGCCGCCACGATGACGGCCATCTCGAGCGCGGCGCGACTCGAGCTCGTCGCGGTCCAAGAAAACCTCGAAACGGCCATCCATCGCCATCTCGATGTCGGCCGGCGCGAGTCGGGCCCGACCACATCGGCGCGGGCCCCTTCCTTACCCGTCGAGCTCGGCTCCGAGCTGTTCCGACAGCAACGCCGCCATCGCGAGGGCAGCATTGCTCCGCGGGCGCCCCTTGCTCCAGGCCAGCACCGCGACCCGTCGTAGCTCGGGACGGTACACCGGGGCTGCACTCACGAGCCCCGCTTCGAGCACGTCGCGGACGGCCGATCGAGGTAGCAGCGTGTACCCTTGCCCACGCCCGACAAGCGCCAACAACAGCCGCAATGCATCGATTTCCACCGGCACATCGAGCTCCAGATCACCGCGTGCTGCGTAATCCTCCACGACCCGACGCAGGCCGTGCTGCACGCCCGGTAACACGAGCGGACGGGCCGCGACGGCAGCGAAGCTCATCGGTTCGTCGGGCGTGAGTTCTCCCGGCGGCCCGATCCACCACAGCGTTTCATTCCACAGCGGGGTGGCCTCGAGCGCGGCGGTTCGCAGCGGTCGATACAACACGCCGAGATCGAGGCTCCCCCCCAAAAGCCCCGCACGCACCACGCCACTGAGCGCCACCACTACGCGCAGCCGAACTCGCGGAAAGCGACTGCGATAGCTCTCGATCAGCCCCACTAGCCCCACCCCGACACTCGGCGGCACGCCGACGGCGACCTCACCGGTCACTTGCTGCGTGTCGCGTTGGAGCTCGGCACCCGTCTCGTCGATCGCAGCCACGAGATGTCGCACGCGTCGCTCGAGCCGAATCCCGGCCTCACTCAGCACCAGACCGCGCCCCGTACGGACGAACAGGTCGACCCCGAGCTCGCTCTCCAAGTTGCGAATATGGCGACTCAGCGCCGGCTGGGTCAGGTGAAGCTGGGCCGCAGCCCGGCTGACCGAACCGTCGTCGGCGACGCGCAGGAAGGTCCGAAGCTCGCGCAGCTCCACGCCTCATGTATAACGCATGTGTATATCTGAGAGTCAATCTATCACTTGGACGCATCACAAAGGGCGATTCAAGCTCCAAAAGCATGGATTTGCTCGAACGCGCTTCGCCAAGGGACCGAGACGGCGCCAGATTCGCGCTCGTTGTCGGCACCTTCGCCATGGCCCTCAAAGGCGTTTGGGTGCGTTTGGCCTACGGCGCCGGGGCCTCGATCGCCGGCACGCTGGTGGTGCGCTTCGCCTTGGCTACCCCGATCTTTTGCCTGTTGTCCGGGTTCCGGGCTCAGCCCCCGCCACCGGGAACGCGATGGCGGGCGTTCCTGGTCGGCACCTTGTACTGCGCCTCCGCCTGGTCGGACTTCACCGCGCTCGCCTACATGGGCGCCGGCCCCTCGCGCGTGATCCTGTTTACCTACCCGCTCTACGTCGTCTTCTTCGAGGCCGCGCTGCGCCGACGTTGGCCACAGGCCCGCGACCTCGTCGTCTTCGCGGTGGCCTGGTGCGGCGTCGTGCTGGTGGCGGGCGTGGGCTTCGACACGCCGTGGCGCGGGGCCGGCTGGGCGGTCGCCAGCGCACTCGTGTACGCCGTCTACCTCCTCGCCAGTGGCGGCCTCACGCGCCGCATGGGCACGCTTAGCTACACCGCCTGGTCGAACCTGGGCGGCGCCGCTGCGTTCGCGGTCGTCCTTTTCGCCGTCGACCGGCCGGTCATCGTGACTGTGGCCAGCGTGCCGTGGCTTCTCACGCTCGTCGTGTTCGCGACAGTTGTCCCGTTTTTGCTGATCCTCGAAGGCGTCCGAGCCCTCGGTGCGGCGCGAGCCAGCGTGTTCACGCTACTGGGGCCGCCCGTCACCTTGGTCGGCGCTTGGTGGCTGCTCGACGAACAACTCACCACGATCCAGTTGGTGGGGGCCACGTTGATCATCGCGGCGGTCGTCGTCCACGAGTGGGCCCGCGCCACACGGAGCGCGCCGCGACGCGGCGCGAACCCGACAGCTCGCCCCGGTCCCATCGCGCTCGGTTCACCAAGCGGAGCGGCGCGTAGGGGGGCGCACGGCGAACGAGTTGAGTCGCGCACGCCCTTCCATCCCGCGGCCGGCGCTGAGGCAGCCCCTCAACGCGCGAGCATCAGCGACACGATCGCGCCGTAGGCCTCGGTCCACGCGTTTGTCATCTCCGGGGTCCAGTCCTCGCCCCCAGCTTCGCGCATGGCGGCCACGAGGCATTCCCCCACCCACGGGTACATCTCTTCGCGCACGCCGTAGCCGTCGTGACGTCGCCCCATCGCACCCAACTCTCGCTTGAGCCATTCTGCGTCCTCGATGTGGTCGAGTACGGCGACAAGGGCCGTCCCGAGTCGGCGATGCTGCTCATCCGCTCGACGAGCGTCAAACAACGACTGTACTTGCGGGTAGCGCTCGAACAACAGCGCGTAGAACCGTGGAACCAACTTTGGATTCCGACTTGTGGCGAGCTGGAAGCTGTGGCGCAACAGTTGGGCGTTCAAAGCCATTGCGCGAATTGTACCAAGGATCCCTGCGGCTCAACCGCCTCAGGGAGCCGACCGCCGCGCCCGGAGCTCCACCGGGCGACATGAACGCGCAACACGGAGAAGACACCGTGACGTGAGTCCGGTCACCAACTGCAGCCTGATCTCCCCAGAAAGCAGGGATTGAGCTCCGAGTCTTGGCCTCATGGCCCCTCCCCAACCGAAGAACAGAGGATTCGTGTGCAACGGAGCGGCGTCTCAACTCCTGCAAGAATCGCCAGCGTGCTGGCCCACGCGTCCTCCCTGAGTCCACTACGCAGCGGGCCGCAAACAAAGTCGCCACGTGACCAGGGCCGGACCGACGAGCGTCCTCGGAGCCGCACGCAACCGAGTCGTCGTATCAGCATTTGCAACCCCAACGTGGCCTTTTTCACTCACTCGTCACTCGCTCTCCACTCAATGTAAGCATCGTGCGCAGGCTCATGGAACCTCGGTTACTGGCACAAATCGTGACGAAGTCGATCCGCGGTTTCTGCGTTGCGTCGATCCAACCGTCGACCCTTGATGCGGTTCCAGATCCGATTCCAGATCCGATTCCAGATCCGATGCAAGGACGCGTCGCGACGCTTGGAAGTCATTCCGTAGGACAGCTTCGACGCCGGGCCCGCGATGTGATGCGCCACCTCGGTCGTCCTCCGGCAAGTCGATCCTCGCGTCGGTTTGCGATCCTTGCCGCAACAAGTTTGTCGGTTGGTTTGCCGAACCGCGCAACCGTCGGCCGAGTCCAACCGCTGCGCGGTTTTCATTCCCACTGGACTTTTTCGCGCCGGCCTCCTAGCTTGCGCGCCACCACGCTCGACGGGGCAGGGTCCGGCCAATGATTACGGACGAGACAAAACAAGCCATCCTCCAAAGCTGGCGGCTAGTGGTGCCGATCGCGGAAACTGCAGCCGATCTTTTCTACCAACGACTCTTTGAGCTCGAGCCCAAGTATCGGCCGTTGTTTCCCAAAGATATGCGCGAGCAAAAGCAAAAGCTGCTCAAGATGCTCGCGTTTATCGTCAAGTCGCTCGACTGGCCCGACAGCGCTTGGCGTGAGACCGTCCCAGAGGAAGAGGATCTGTTCCTGGTTGTGCTCGCGATGGGGCGGCGCCACGAAGAACTGTACAAGATCCCCCACGAATCCTACGCGGTCGTCGGCGAGGCACTGCTGTGGACCTTGGACTACGGTCTCGGCGAGGCGTTCACCGACGACGTGCGAGAGGCTTGGACTCATGTTTACACGTTGCTTGCACGAACGATGCAACTCGGCGGGGCTGAATTGCCCGAGCACATCGAGCAGCGCCCATCTCCCGGACAACTCTACGGAGACGCCGAGCCGCTGGCGAAGGCGACAACCTAGCGCGGACACCGAGGTGCAGGATGAAACTGACCAACCGAATCACCGTCATTGAAGGAGCCTTGGCCGACTTCCGGCTCGACGAGGTCCTCCAAGTCGTCAGCATCGGCCGCCAGTACACGGGCGTGGAGCTGCGCGACGCTCAGAATCTGCCGGCGGGTACGATTCTCGTCAAAAGCGGCAAAATCGTCGACGCGTCGGCATCCGGACTGACGGGACGCGCCGCGATCTACAAAATGATCGAGGGCGACGGCCTGCACTCGTTCCACGTCTATCGCGCCGAGCGGCCGGTCGAGCTGCCCGAGCCCATCGGACAAGTCGATCAGTTGCTCGTCGATCTCGCAGCGCGGACCGAGGCCACCAAGGCTCGGGCTCACGTCGCCGCGGCCGACCCTCTCCCGCCTCCCCCCCAGATTCGGATGGACGCACCGCCCGTCGCCGCCCCAGCGAGCCGTGGGTCGGCGCATGGAGCAGCAGATGGCGCAACGACAACGGTGCACGCACGTCAGTCCGACACCGGCGTCGCGCCACGGCGAGCGCGAGCGAACCCCCCGCGGCCAAACGGTGCCAGCTCGAGTGACGCGACGGTCGCGTTGAGCCCTCGGCCGGACGCCGAACACCTGCCTCCCCCTCCGCCGGCGATCGGCTCGAGACCGTCTACCCACGTACCCGCTGAGCGCCGGTCGCATGGCGTCCCCACCATCGCACGACTACCCGAAAACCGGACCCCAGCCCGTGAGACACCGATCATTGGGGTGACCAGCTCCAAGGGCGGCTCGGGCAAGACGACCACGGCACTCAACCTCGCGCTGAGCTTGGCCCGTCAAGGCCGTTCCGTCGTACTCGTTGACGGCGACATCAACGGCGACATCATGTCCGCCATCGACGGACGCGATCGCCCGCAAGCGGGGGCGTATGACGCGGTACTGGGCAGCGTGGAGCGCGATGCAGTGGCTCTGCAGACCGCCGTGCCCAAGCTGAAGATCGTGCCGGCGTTCGGGCGACAGCTGCCCGACGCCGCTCAGCTCGTGGTCGACCACTCCGTCCAGTGGCAGCAGCTGCTGCGCGGACTCGCGGAGGATGCTGACGTCGTCGTCGTCGATACGCCCGCGGGCATGTTCGGCCCGACGCGCCAGATCCTGAGCTGCTGCACTCACGTCATCGCGGTCTTGCAGGCCGAGACCATGGCTCAGCGCTCGTTCAACATGTTCACCACCGCCTTGTACACGCTTCCCGACAATACGCGGCCGGAGGTGCTGGGGGTCGTGCTCAACATGCTTCAAGCCTCGCAACCGACCTCAGTGTCCGTGCTGCATCGGGCCGGGGCCGAGTTGCCCGCGCACTGGTTGTTCGATACGGCCTTGCCCAAAAACCCCGCGTTTCTCGATGCGGCCGAAGACGGGGTCCCGCTGCACATGTACGACGAGAACAACCCGCCTGCCGTGGCGTGGCTGTTTGATTGCCTCGCGCGCGAGGTGGTCGACCGCCTCCAACTACCCGTGCCCGCGCGGAAGAAACGCCGGTTGTTCTCGTAGCCGACGCGGCCCCGCTCGCGTTCCTCTCACAGTCTGATCGTCGCTCGGGGGTCCCTCCTCGGCGACAAGGAGCCGGACGTCTTCGGTGAGACGGACCCCCGCCGGGCCCGCGACGCGCCATCGATTCAGCGGCCGTGAGTCACTCGCCTCGCGAAGACTCGGCCCGACGCAACCCCGAACCGAGCGCCACGCTGGATGTGCTCTCAGTTGCGTGAACAAACCGGCAAGCGTAGCTTCGGACGCGATGCGTCTTTCTCGGCTCCCTCATCTTGCGGCCGGCGCGGTCTTGAGCCTCGTAACCGCCTGCAGCCGCCAGCCCGGTCCTAGCACCCCACCGCAAGTCGCCACGGCCGCGGCGGACGCGGCCGACTCGAGCCCAGCAGATGCTGCGTCGACGACGGCGACGCCAGCCTCGGCCGCGAGCTTCGTGTTGCGCGGCGGTCGGGTGCTCACCGCCACCGGCATCAGCTACGACGCCGCCGACGTCTACGTCGAACACGGACGCATCGCGGCGGTCGGACCCGCAATCGAGACCCCAACCGACGTACCCATCGTCGATGTACGAGGCATGACCGTCACGCCGGGCATCGTCGACACCCACTCCCACATGGGCGTGTACGCGGCACCGCGACTCGACGCGCATTCGGACGGCAATGAGGCCACTCGCCCCGTTACCGCCGATGCCCGGGCCCGCGACGGGTACTGGCCGCAAGACCCCCAACTCGAACGAGCTCGCGCCGCTGGGGTCACGACCATCCAGGTGCTGCCCGGCTCGGCGAATCTGATCGGCGGACGCAGCTTCACGGCCAAGCTCGTCCCCGGGGCCCGGTCCGCCACCGAAGCCAAATTCCCCGGTGCACCCGATGGCCTCAAAATGGCCTGCGGCGAGAACCCCAAGCGCGTCTACGGGGACAAGGGTGGCCCGCAGACTCGCATGGGCAACGTCGCCGGCTACCGCCGCGCGTTCCAACAGGCGGTTGAGTATCGTCGTCGGTGGAACGACTACGAACGTCGCCGCGCCACCTGGTCGGCGAAAAACGAGGACGACTCGCCACCCGAGCCACCGAGCCGAGATCTCGGGCTCGAAACGTTGGCCAAGGTGCTCGATGGCGAGATCCTCGTTCACAATCACTGCTACCGCGCGGATGAAATGGTGCTGATGCTCGAGGTCGCTGAGGAGTTCGGCTTCAAAATCCGCAGTTTTCACCACGCGGTCGAGGCCTACAAAATCGCCGATCGTCTCGCCGCCGCCGGCACCTCGGCCTCGATGTGGTCGGACTGGTGGGGCTTCAAGGCGGAGGCTTACGACGGCATTCGCGAGAACGCGGCGATGGTGTCGGCTGCCGGAGCCCGGGCCATCATCCACTCGGACTCGGGAATCACAATCCAGCGACTCAACCAAGACGCCGCGAAAGCGATGCACGCCGGCCGCCGGGCGGGTCTCGAAATCAGCGAGGACGAAGCGCTGCGTTGGATCACAGCCAATCCCGCGTGGGCGTTGGGTATCGAGCAACACACCGGATCGCTTGAGCCCGGCAAGATGGCCGACATCGTGGTGTGGAGCGGTAGCCCGTTCAGCGTCTACACCCACGCGGAGAAAGTCTACATCGACGGCAGCCTCGTCTACGACCGCCAAGACCCGGCGCATCAACCTCGTTCGGACTTCGAGCTCGGACACCGCCAACACGACCTCGACGGAGTCACCCCATGATCCGCTCCCGCTCGCTTCCATTTGTACTAGCCGCGGCCCTCGCGGTCCTCGCCTCCACCGGGGCCCACGCCGCCCCCAGCGTCGAGACAGACCCCTCGCCACAAACTCAACCGCCTGTCGCCCTCGTCGGCGGCCGAATCCACACCGCAGATGCACAGACCGGCGTGATCGAAAACGGCGTCATTTTGATGCGTGGCGACACCATTGCCCAAGTCGGTGGGCCCAGCCTGCGCAACCGCCTACCGGCTGATGCGAAGATCGTGGACATCTCGGGCAAACTCGTGACTCCGGGGTTGATCGCCGCCGACACGGCGTTGGGACTGGTCGAGATCGACGCCGAATCCAGCACCGTCGACGACCACCGAACGGACGAACACCCGATTCGCGCCGGCTATGACCCGAGCTCGGCCATCAACGCGTTTTCAAGCTTGATCCCCGTACAAGCCATCGATGGGATCACCTCGGCCGCGGTGGCTCCGGACGGCGGCCTACTGAGCGGCCAAGTGAGTTTCATCGACCTCGTATACGGAGACCAAGCGAAGATTGTAGCCGCGACCAATGTCGCCATCGACGGTCGCGTGGGCCACACGCACGGCGATTCCCGTGCGGCCACGTTGACCAAGTTGCGTCAAACACTGCGAGATGCCCAGTTCTACCGTCGCAACAAGCGTGCATTCAATCGGGGGCAGTCGCGTCGATTGGCGGCGAGCCCCACTGATCTCGCTGCGCTCGATCCCGTACTGTCGGGACGCATCCCGCTGACGATTTCGGCGCACCGCGTCAGCGATATCATCGGGCTACTCGCTATCGCCAAAGACTACGGCATCCGACTTGTCATTGTCGGTGGAGCCCAGGCGTGGCAAGTCGCGGACCAACTCGCGGCGGCCCAAGTCCCGGTGGTCGTGACCCCGAGCCTCAACCTTCCCTACGGCTTCGACCGCCTTGGCGCGCGAATGGACAACGCCGCCATCTTGGCCGCAGCTGGCGTGCCAGTGGTCATCGGGCAACCCGGCGTGTCCCACAATGCTCGCAACCTAACCCACGAGGCCGGCATCGCTATGGCTCACGGACTCAGCTTCGACAGTGCACTGGCAGCGGTCACGGTCAATGTTGCCCGCGCATACGGAATGGACAGTCGCTACGGCTCGATCGGGACGGGAAAAGCCGCCAATCTTGTCATTTGGGACGATGACCCGTTCGAGCTCGAGAACTGGCCGACGCAGGTGTGGATTCACGGTCGACCCATCCCGATGAGCAGCCGGCAAACCCGGCTGCGAGACCGCTACCTCGACCGACTCGGACTTCGCTAGTTCCTCGATCGCGCGACCCCGATGGTGTCTCGCGCCAGATCATCAGTCCCTGGCGCGGCGTGAGGCCACGTCCTATCCGGTATGTTGCGGGCGCCAGGCCGCCCAGTCAGCATCTCGCCGCGAACGCCGGTCAGGCCGATCGGCTTGTCGCTACTTCACGTTCGCGTGCTGGCGCACGCTGGGACGGTGGCCGATCGAGCCAAGCGATGGGTTCGACATCATGAACGCCCCCCGTTTGCCCGATCCTCCGGCGCGAATGGAGCCCAAGCGCTGCCACGAGCTCCAACCGGGATCTCATGCAAGCGCCGGCTCAACACGAGAAGGCCGCGGAGCCGGCTCCGTGCCGCTTTCGCGTTCGATTCGCGCCCGTTCTATGCCTTCGTACGCACTCGTGCCAGCGCAGCCGATGCCCGCTCGACCTCGTCGCGAGGAATGCGCTTTTGCCCCACACTGTCGAGCAGCCCCGCCACCGCGGCGCCCACCGACCCGCCGAAGTACGTTTCGATCAATTGTCTTGCGGCCGCCCGGCGAGCGCGGGTTTGGCTGACAACTGGGGCGTACACGTTGCGGTGGCCACGATCACGATGCTTGACGTGGCCCTTCTCCTCGAGCCGCCTCAACGTCGCACGCACCGAAGAGTACGTGGGTGGATCCGCCATTTCAGCGTGGATTTCGGCAGCAGTGGCCGGACCGAGCAGATGCATGACATCCATGATCTCTCGCTCGCGGCGACTGAACGACGGTGTCGGCTTCAGCGGCATGCGACTCCCCAGCTCGACTGCCCGAGCTTCCTGACCGCGCCGGTTTATCACCCGCTGACGGCGTTTGGCAACAGCGACTGTCAGCTCGGCTCCGCGGCGTCAACGTTGAATGCCATTTGACTTGGCTCCAGGATGTCGTCGCGTTCAGAGTTGTTTGCCTACCCACCAGTTGAACACGCTCTGACGCCACCGAGAGGGCAGTCTTCGTACAACGGCGTGCCACAAAGCCGGCCACGAAAGCCAACCCGGCCGGGGCTTGGTCACACACGGCGCTGACAGTCGCGGTGGCGTCGCGCACCGCCAATCATCGAACTTATCGACCTTCTCGGTCGCCCGCGACCGCGTTCGTGACGCGGCCAGGACCGGTATTTGATGACGAAGCCGCCGGGCCCGGACCTTCTCGCGGCGAATTCCACTACCTCTAAAGGTCAGCGCTATCGCGAGCTGATGGTTGAAAGCGGCCCAGTGGCGGCCGAAAGTGCCGGTCGAGTCGACAGGTCACGGCGACCGCACCAAGGGGGCCGACCGTACCCAGCGAGCTCTCGCCGCGCCTCGTGACGCCTCCACCATGCCGGTGACAGTCGCTCGTTTCGCCGTCGAGCGGGAACGCGGCTTGCCGATGTCGACTCCGAAACTCGCCGGTGGCCGCGAAGCGTGACCCAGCCACCGGCCCTAGCCTCGACCCACGATATCGCGCAGAGCGGCCACAAGCTGCTCGCGCGTACACGGCTTGTGCAACACGGGCGCCTGAGGCCGGTGCGATCCGGATGCTTCGGTGCCGCCCACAAGCGCCCCCGTACAGAACATCAGACGCCCTGCGTGCCTGGGATCGTGAGCCCGAAGTCGGGCCAGCACCGCCGGGCCGTCGACCTCGGGCATCTGAAGATCGCAGACGATCGCGTCGAACTGCTCTCCACTCGCCAGCTGTTCGAGTCCCGCGCGACCACCCAGGGCGAGCTCGACGTCGAACTCGTGGCGGAGCAGCAGCCCAAACGTTTTGAGTACGACTGGATCGTCATCGATCACCAGCACCCGCGGCCGCACGGCCGGCACCACGCGGAGGTGCACCCCCCGCTCCTCTGGGGTCGCGGGCTCCACGATGTCACTGTTCATCTGAGCATGTCCCGATCGGGCCATTTGACGGTTGTGGGCCAGCCCGAGTCTCTGCGCCAATGCGCGATGTGGCACCGCCGTTGCCAAGGCGCTCATGGCCGCACCCCACGGTGTGCGATCGGGGGACTATCTCGCCATTTTGGCTCAGGAACGGCATTTGTTCACCGTTACTGAAGCCAGGTCCAATCACGAATATTTCACCCGCAAATCGCGGTGTGACCGATTTGAGGCTACGCCGCAGGTCGACGACAATGACGACTCACGCCCTTCGGCTATCACGCCGCCCTCAAGTCCGAGGGGGTGCCCCGTCCGCGCAGGGCGCGTCGCAGGGTCGCACCGCGCGGGTACCACTGCTACGACAGGCCGTGCGACGTCGGTGAACGCTTCGCTTGCCCAGCTGCTCTCCTTGCCGCTACGTCGCCGATGGCTGCTAGCGTTGATCTGCCTCGCCCTCAGTGCCGTGCCGCTGGTGGGGACGCTGGGCTATTTCAGCGCGTTGTTGTTGGCCCCACTGTGCAGCCTGCTCGGAGTGGGCATCGCCGCCGACGCGATGCCGTCGAACGCGGGCTCGCGCGGGCACGATGTGATCATCGAGACGCTGCGAGCGAGCCGACGAGAGCTCACGTGGGTCCTCGTCACGCCGCTGGCGATTCTGACGGTCGGCCAACTGTGGAATCGCAATTGTGACTATGCTGGCGGCCTCGCCTGGTACCTGATGGGTCCGGGGTTGTCCACTGGACTCGGCTGGACTGCCGGGGTTTGGGGGTCGTTGCTCACGAACCGACCGTGGCGCCGACGCTGGCTCGGGGCCGTTCCGTTTGTGGTGTGCACGGCAATCTCACTGCGCCGCTTGTACGTCCACCCGGTATTGTTCGCGTACGATCCGTTCTGGGGCTACTTCTCCGGAGCGCTGTACGACGAACGGGTCGCCGTATCCGCAACGTTTGGGTGGTTTCGCCTTTACAACGTTGCTGTGGCCGCGGCGTCGCTGTGGGTATTGTGGCGATGGCTCGATTGGCGGCGCGAGGAGCCGCGACGGCGTCGGCCCCTTGTCGCCACTGTTCTCCTGGGCGGGTTGTTGGCCGTGGGATGGCACGGCGACCGTTTCGGGTTCACCACGACCCTCGACAGCACCCGCAAGACTCTCAGTCGCACCCGCGAGACCGAACACTTCGTGATCTACTACGCCCCCGGCTCAGAGACCGAACGAGAGATCGATGCGGTGGCGACAGAGCACGAGTTCGCGTGGGACCGACTGCGACAAAAGCTGGGGCGCGCCCCGAACTACAAAGTTCACAGTTTCGTATTCGCCAGCCGCGGGCAGAAGCGCGCCGTGTTCGGAGCCTACCGCGTGGAGGTCTCGCTGCCGTGGAAGCGGCAGATCTATCTCCATCATCAGGCGTTTCCCCATGGCGCGTTGCACCACGAGCTGGCTCACGCGTTTGGAGCGACCTTCGGAGACCCGATCTTCGGACTCAGCCCGGCGGTGGGGCTCATCGAGGGTCTCGCCAACGCGCTCGCGCCCCGTTCGCTCTACGGGCTCGATTTGCACGATCAAGCCGCGGTGCTCGACCGCCTCGACAAGCGACCGACGCTGCGGGACATCGTCGGCCTCGGGTTTTGGCGTCACGCTTCGTCACGAGCCTACACGACCATGGGATCGTTTTGCGCGTGGTTGATGGACACCTACGGCGTCGAGCGAATGACTCAGCTCTACCGACAAGGCGGTGGGTTCGAAGCGTTGTACGGGAGCTCGCTCGAGCATCTCGAAGCCGAATGGTTGGCGTTTCTGCGCTCGCGCCCAGTGACGTCCGAAGAGGTGGCGGCGATGGCCCAGCGCTTCAAACGGGGCGCCATCTTCACCCGGGCGTGCGCCCATCGAGTAGCGAACCTACGAGAGCAAGCGCGCGCTGCTCTCGACCGCGGTCGGGTCGACGAGGCCGTCAGCATCCTGGAGCGTCTGTGCGAGCTCGAGCCCGCGGAGTTTCGCCACCGCGAACGCTTGGCATACACCCTGGCGAGTGAGAAGCGGTACGCGCAAGCCGACGCCACGCTCTCCTCGGCCGCCGAGATCGAGGGCCTCACCGACGGTGCCGCATCGTCGATCGCGGAGCTGCGCGGCGACGTGGCGCTGCGGCGTCGTCTTCTCTCCGAGGCGCACGCCCACTATGAGCGCGCCCTCGCCTACCCGCTGGCGGCCTCGCAGCGCCGCGCGTTGATTCTCAAGCGTCTCGCCGCATCGGATCCGACCGCTGCGGCCGACATCATCGAGTACTTCGCCCTGTTCGACCTCGGCAAGTCGTCCGGACCAAGCACCATCGTCCGGGTTGCGGCCGCCGGTCATCTCGCCAGCGATCCCGTCCATGGGGCGATCGGAAGCTACCTGCTCGGGCATCAACTCGCCGCCGCCGAGCGCCCGGATCTGGCGCTACCGTACATCCGGCGGGCCGCGACGACGCACGAGCCGACGCCGCCGTTGCCGGCGGCAGATCTGGCCCGGGAGGCCCGGCTGCTACTCGTTGAGTCCCTGGTCTTGACGGGCCACCACGACGACGCGCTGCGCGAGCTGGAGCGCCTGGCATCGCTGACCTCCGTCCCGGGACCCGACGACACGTCACTCCCGCTCGAGCACCGCAGTGGGGATCGCCTCGACTACGATCTTTGGCGCCAACGCATTCGCTTCTTCGCCACGTACTCGCACCCGAACGCCAACGCAGACTAACCGGCCGAGCCCGCCCGACCACCGCTGACGCGAGCCACCGCCGGCGCCGTCTCGGTCGACACCGACTCCGCCGGGGCCCCCGCCTCGATCTAGATCCCCTTGACGATGAACCAGGCATCCCCTTCGCGCAACAGCTCGAACTCCGCGTAGTCTTGCTGCCTCGAGTACGGGGGCTGGGGTCGCACGGAACCATCTGTGTCTAGAAACGGTTTGAGCCGATAGCTCGCGTCGATCCACACCTTGACGCTGGCCCGATCGCCATGCATCGACGCGTCGAGATACTCGATCGTGAACCGCAGCGAATCGAGCTGATCGAGACGCTGGCGCAAAAGTGGGCCCAAGTCGTCGTACACGACATCGTCGCCAGGGTCGTCCGTGCCGCCCTCGTCGTGATAGGTAGGGTGCGCCGTGGCCAACACGGCCGCGGCGTCCTTGCGGACGAAACCCGTCCGGTAGCGCTCCAGCACGTCGACGATCGCTCGAAAGTCGGGGGTGTCCGGGATGTCGGTGCCGGGGATCATCTGGGGCGATCCGCAGGCGGTGACGGTGAACGCTGGCGCGAGCAACAACAAGCAGAAGACAGCGGAGATCGAACGACGGAACATGGTGGCGAACGGACCGGGAAGCTCCACCCGTTTTCGGGCAGCACGCGGGTAAATGCAAGCGAGCCACCACGGGGGAGCGGGCGAAAGTGCCATCAAATCAAAGATTTGCTGCAGTTAGCGGACGTTCTTTGGTCGCTGGTGGCTGCCAATTTGGCAGTCCAGAGGCCAAAGACGGCCAGGCCGTCAGTTCGCGTCTGCCGCGAGACTCGAGCGCACCGCACGTGCGCCCCGCGGGGCGGCCCGTCGGCTGCGTCCGAAGGGGGTATGATGGACTTCATGGCAACCGAAGCCCGGCTGCACCCGCGCCAGCGAGTCGACGCGATCGCGGACGTCATCGGCCGCGAGGTGATCTTGGGGCGCAAGCTTTGGGACATCAGCCTCGGGGGGTGCCGCCTCGAAGGGCCGGCGTCGGAAGCGATCGACACCCCAGTACAGATGGTTTTGAGCTTCCCCGCGCTGTCCGCCAATCTGCCGGTCGCTGGCGTCGTCGTGCGAGCCGGCGAGGACCACATGGCGATTCGCTTCCGCGACTTGACTGACGAGCAAAAGTGGGCACTACGCAAACACCTACGCGAAGCCGTGGCTCGCACGGGGTAGGCGATGCCACCACTGACCGCCGAGCAAGCGGCGCGCGTCGAGGCAGCGCTTCCCCGCGTCGCCCGGCTCGCGGTGGCGGTCCATCGATTGTGGCCCCGCGTGCCCGTCGACGATTTTCGCAGCGCCGGCCATGAGGGCCTAGTCCAAGCGGCCATGCGCTACGACCCGGCTTGCGGGGTGACGTTCGAGTCTTACTGCCACTCGCGCGTGAAGGGAGCCATGCTCGACCAAGCTCGGCGCCAAACGCCGGGAGCACGCCGACTGTCTCGAGCCCAACGGGCGTTCGAAGCTCACGTCGCGCTCCATCCGGATCCCAGCGAGAGTCAGATCGGCGTCCGAGCCAACCTCGTCGAGCGGGTGGAACGAGCGCGGCACTGGATCCGCCAACTGTCCGCGGCGACGGTGATCGGCCACGCCCTCGAGGACACCGTGGCCGATACACGCGACGACCCCGAATCCGGCGCGATCGACCGTCAGCTGGCGGCCCGGGTGCGTCGAGAGGTCGCCGCCCTCGAAGCGAACGACCGCGCCTTGATCGAAGCGATCTACGTCGACGGCCAGGCGATGAGCGATGTCGCCGAGCGCCTCGGGGTCAATCGCAGCACGGTCTCCCGCCGCCACCGCCGAATCGTCGATCAACTGTCGCAGCGGCTCGGGTCGGCCTCGCGGTCCGCTACGTAGGTCACCGGGCCGACACCAAAAACGCGAACGCACAGTCGGCGGCAAACGGTCCTGTCCTCCGGACGTTTTGCGCCGCCCAGCGGTTCGGCCCCGGCAGCCCCACTGCCCGCCACCCTCGAAGCGTGAGTTGACGCATTGAACCGACCGCGCAATCGTACGGCCGTGCCTCGAGGTCGTGCTTGGATGCTCGCCCTGGCCGCGGGTGTAGCCGGTCTGGGACCGAGTTGTGCGCATCCGGAGGACGGAGCCCGCACCCGACCGCGACGGATCCACGACAAGGCATCCGTGTTCGGTGACCCCGCACTCGTGCCCACCCGACGTGGCGAGCGGATCCGGCTGGAGCTCGCGTTGGCGGGAGAGATTGAACGCATCGTGGCCAACGATCCCCACGTGACCCAGGTCGCGGCCTCGGTGCGGATCCCGGCCGCCGATCGTCCGGCCGCGGCCGTCGTCTCCGTCCAAGCCAGGCCGATGGAGCCCGCGGAACGACGCGCGCTGGCGCAGGACGCTCGGCGCGTCATCCACCGCGTGGTGCCCGATAGCACGGCGGACACGGTCGACGTAGCGGTGCACGTCGCTCCCGAACCACCGACTCCGGTCGCGTTTCCGTGGGCACTGGCGACCGCGCTCATCGGTCTCGGGTGGAGCTGCGGCGTCGCCGTGGATCGCTGGCGATCGCGACGACGGCCCCTGCGGTCGGCTCATTCCCGACAATCCTCGCGGCTTCCCATGCCCAGAAACGACTGACGTGTGCGCCCGTGGCGGAGCGCCTCATCGCTCACGCGGTATACTCTGTCCTTTCCCGACGGGTAGGGACCGCCATGGGTGACGTCATTCGGTTGAATCAGTACCGCAAACGCAAAGAGCGCGAGGCCAAGGCCCAACAAGCAGAGGCCAATCGCGTCAAGCACGGTCGCACCAAGGCAGAACGTCAACGGCTCGAGCGCGAGCAGCAACGGGCCGATGAGCAACACCGGGGCCGATTGCGAGAGTCCCCCCCCGAGCCCCCCAAGGCGGACCCAAGCTCGAAGACTGCGCCGCCGCCATCGCCCGACGACGAACCGACGGCCGCGCCACCGCCGTCATCCGACGACGAACCCGACGCGTAGACCTGGCGCGCCGCGGGCCCCGTGGCACACTCCTGCGCTCGTGGAGTCGCCAACCCCGTCTGCCAGCGCGCCCGAAGCACGCGTGACGTCAGGCGAGGTGTTCCGCCTGTGGTGGCCGCTGGCCACCAGCTGGCTCCTGATGGGCGCCGAAACCCCGGTCCTCGCGGCCGTGGTCGCGCGGATGCCCGACGCGGAGGTGAACCTCGCAGCGTACGGATCGCTGGTCATGCCCGTCGCCTTGCTGATCGAAGCGCCCATCATCATGTTGCTGGCGGCATCGACCGCACTCGCGTCGAGCTACGCGACCTACAAGAAGCTGTGGCGGTTCATGATGGTCTCCGGGGCGGCCCTCACCGTTTTGCACGTCCTGGCCGCCTTCACCCCGCTGTACGACGTGATCGCACGCGACCTCGTGGGGGTTCCCGAACCCGTGCACGAGCCGGGCCGGATCGGCCTGCAACTAATGACGCCGTGGACGTGGGCCATCGCTCATCGACGATTCAATCAGGGGGTGCTCATCCGCTTTCGCTATGCGCGAACGGTCGGCGTGGGCACCATCGTGCGACTCGGAGGCAACTTCTCCGCGCTCGCACTGGGAGCCACCCTGACGTCTTGGTCCGGCATCGTGGTGGCCGCCGTGGCCGTCTCGACCGGGGTCGTGGCCGAAGCTGTGTTCGCGGCTTGGTGCGTCAAACCGGTGGTCGACCGGCACCTGCGACATGCGCCGCCGGAGACCGGCGCCGCTCCGCTCGACCAGCGCTCCTTTTTGAAGTTCTACATCCCACTGGCGTTGACGCCGTTGATGTCGCTGATGATCCAACCCATCGGCGCCGCGGCGATGAGTCGCATGCCCCTCCCGTTGCTATCGCTTGCGGCTTGGCCACCGGCGCACGGCGTCCTGTTTTTGCTGCGAACGGCCGGGTTGTCGTTCAACGAAGTCGTCGTCACCCTGGTCGGACGACCGGGAGGAGCCGCCTTGCTGCGTCGCTTCGCCGTGCGCATGGCTGCCGTGACAAGTGGCATCATCGCGTTGATCGCTTTTACCCCGCTGAGCGGCTGGTGGTTTCGCCACCTGTCGGGCCTGCCTCCCGAACTCGTGGATCTGTGCACGAACGCGTTGCTCATCGGTATGCTCATGCCCGCGTACTCCGTGATGCAAAACCTGTTTCAGGGGACGCTGGTCCATGCCCGGCGCACGCGAGGCGTGACCGAAGCGGTGGCGTTGTACCTGGTGTTGTGCACGACCTTGCTGGCCGCCGGGGCGGCCTGGTCCCCGCTCCCCGGGCTGTACTACGCCCTCGCCAGTTTCACGATCGCTGGCTTGAGCCAGACCGCCTGGTTGTGGTGGCGCTCGCATCGCCTTACGAGCGACTTGCAGCCGTAGATGCGCCGGTCAGCGCTCCACGCCCGTCGAGCCCGGCGCGACGGCCATGATCTGTACAGCAAAGTGCAGCATCGCTTGGGGCGGGATCTTGGCCATCGCGCGGCCGCGGTACCCCAGAGCCGGCGGCACGATGATCTCTCGCAGTTCTCCAGGGCGCGCCCCGACCAAGCCCTGGTGCAACCCGTCGATGTAGTTCGGATCGTGGCCGAGCATGATCACCAACGGCTCGCGCTCGTGCGAAGACTCGATCGTGGCGCCATCGGCGAGGCGGAGGAGGTAGTGCACGCGCAACGTGTCCCCGTCCGCCGCCGCGGGCCCGCTGCCCTCCGACAATACCCGCACAACGAGTCCCGACTCGTTCTCGCTGCGCCGCAACTCGGCTCCCGCGAAGGCATCGATCCCCTGTGGCCGATCGTGACAAGCGATCAGGGGGAGCCAGCCGGCGAAGCAAACGACTCGGCCGATCACAGACAGCATTGCCGAGATGCTGGCACGCCGCCCGCAGACAAAAAAGCCGGCCGTCGAGAAACTGCGCCTGTTCACGACGGCCGGCGGCGCGATCGCGCAGCGGAGAAACTCGGCGCTCGCGCCTAGGAAGGGTCGCCCGCTCGGTTCTTGGCGGGCCGAGCGGGGCCGACGACCCACCGGCCTAAACGCCACGCTCCGGGAGACGTTACGCCGACCGATACGAAGTTCGCATCGCGCTATCGCGCCGCTCGAATGTCAACGGCCAACACGTCGGCCTGCCCCTGCAAAGCCGACACAACTGCCGAACTCGGCTCACACTCCAGTGCAATCGTGGCACAAGCCGCCGCGCTCGAGCCGGAGAACACGACGTTTTGCATTTGTTGCACGTTGAGCCCCTCGCGGCGGAGAGTGTCGAGCACCCCCGCGAGCACGCCCACGCGATCGAGGTGACGAACGACGACCGTGCACCGGGCCGGGCGGTCCGTCAGCACGTTCACCACGTTATGCACCACCCCGCGCGATGCGAAGTCGGTGATGATCCGAATGACTTCGTCAGCCGTCGCCGCTTCGGCCTGCGCGGTGGAAGCCCCGATATGCGGCGTGCCGCAAAACCCCGACTCCGCGGCGAGCAGCGGGTGCGCGAACTCGGCCCGGCCGGAGCTAGGCTCCCCTTCGAAGACGTCCAGTCCGGCGCGAAGTCGACCCGATCGGACCTCTTGCGCCAAGGCTTCGTCGTCGACCACCCCGCCCCGGGCCGTGTGCAACACGATGGCCTGGTCCGGCAGACGAGCCAGCTGCTCCGCGCCGACCAGATGGTGGGTGGATTCGCTGTACGGCACGTGCACGCTCAGCACGTCACTGGTGCGCAACAACTCATCAAGGGTCGCCACGGCAGTCGCCCCCAGAGCCGCCGCAGTCCCCGCATCGAGACGCGGGGTGAAAGCCGAAACCTGCATGCCAAAGGCGCCCCCTCGCGCCGCGACTTCACGCGCGATCGCCCCGAAACCCAGCAAGCCGAGTCGACGCCCGTACAATCCCCGACCAGCACCGTAGGTTTTCTTGTCCCACACGCCCGACTTGAGCGCGCTGGTGGCCGCGGGGATTTGGCGATCGAGCGCCAAGAGCAAACCGAACGTCAACTCGGCCACGGCGATGGCGTTCTTTCCCGGGCAGTTGGCCACGAACACGCCGTAGCGACTCGCCGCCGCGCGGTCGATGGTGTTGACCCCCGCCCCCGCCCGAACGACTAACGACAACGACGGGCACCGCTCGAACACCTCTTGGGTGACCTTCGTCGATCGGACCACCAACACCTCGGCCTGGCCATCGACGAGGGCCTGGGCGAGCGAGTCCCCACTGAGTTGAGGAGAGACGTCGATCTCAAACCCCGCCGCGGCCAAGGTGTCACGTGCGGCTAAAGGAAATTTGTCGGCGACGAGAATGCGCATCGGCGGCACCGATAGCACAGGTGAGCTTCGCTGCCGTGTCACAAGCTCGGCTCACGTGGTGCGGCCGCGCCCCACAGGGCCGGGTGCGGCCAAGCATCCAGCGCCGCCGGCTCGCGCGCCGCGAGCCATCGCGGTGGAGGCCGCGAGCTCGCGCGCCGCTACGGAGCGGACGGGCTCACCGTCTCGGCCCGCAACGCGTCCACGAGCCAGTTGACGTGGCGCTGGGGCGCCCCCGTCGCCGTCACGTGGGCCCGCAGACACTCGGACTCGAGCACCCGCACGTGATCGCTGACGTTGGTCTCGAAGGTCGAACCCCGGACGATCTTGCCGTCGGGTGTCACCTGCCGCCCCTCGATGGCCACCTCGCGCAGCACGGCGATCGACGCCAGGCGCAGTAGCTCGAAACGCCGATCGTGCTGCTCGGGTGTCGTGGCGACGGAGACGATGAGCTTGCCGAAGGTGGGGTCCTTGTTGACCAACGTGTCCCCCTCGGAAAACCCGCAGTCGAAACGGACGCCGAGGTCTGCGATCCCGGCGAGACCGGCGGCTCGCAATGCGACGAGGACATCTTCGGCGGCGGGCACTTCGATGCGATCGAACACCCCGGCATTCGGCAGAAACAGTCCGCATTTGCCATCGCGCGAGTCTTTGACGTCGGGACGCCAAGACTCGGCGTTGATCCGAAACTCCCGACCGACGTGGGTACACACGACATCCTCTTGTGCAAACAGGATCGGTCGTCCCGCCGCGACATGAAACTGCAACGCGACAAGATCGACGGGCTCATCCCCCCGCGTGGTGCGAATGCGGTGCGTTTCCTCGCTCACCGGATGCTCAACTTGAATGCGCGTGTTCATCTCCAGCAGGTAGTACCGCCCGTCTTTGAACATCAACTCGACGGTGCACGCCCCGACGTATCCGACAGTGTCGGCGATGCGAACCGCCAGCTGGCAGATCGAGGACTCGAGACCGGGGTCGTCCCGCAAGATCGCGGGTGGCGCTTCTTCTTGGATTTTTTGGCTGGCACGCTGCTCGCTGCAGTCACGCATGCCAAAGTGCCGGGTGTTGCCGAAGCGGTCGCGCACCACCTGGACCTCGAGGTGGATGGTGTCCGCGATGTTTTGCTCAAACATCACTCCGGGATCCCAGCCGTTGGCTTCGATCTCCGACAACACCTTGTGGACTGCAGCCGGGACTCCCGATGGTGCGTCCACGATGGCTTGACCGCGCCCACCGCCGCCGTTGGCGGCCTTGAGTCGACCGGGAAACGCAAAACGCCCCGCTTTGTAGCCGGCGAGTACAGCATCGAGCACGGCCTCGGGGTCTTCGTGATCGATCACGATGCCCGGAGTCACCGACTGCTCGTCGAACGACTGGGCGAGCAAACGAAACCGTCGCTTGTCGCCCGCTCGCAACACCGTGTCTTGCGTCGGTCCGACAAACACGATGCCGTGGCGACGAAAGTGGGCAATGGCGGCCGCGTTCTCGGCCAACGGCCCGTAGCCGGGGTAGATCGCGGATCGGGCCAACTCGGCGCGGGCGTCCTCGCCAAAGCGCGCTTCGTAAGCCGCCAACACGCGCTCGGTGACCTGCAGAAAGTTCGCGTAGCTTTCGCGGAAGCTCCCGGCCAGCGCGATGCTAAATCCGCCCGCCGCTTCGGCCAAACGCACCTGCAACGCGCCGTCGTCATCGCGCTCGCTGTACAGCACGACCGGCGTCGCGCCGAATGCAGCGGCTTCGCGTACCGCACGAACCCCCATCTCGCCTTTGTCGGCGACGATGAGGTAGCGCAGCGCCCCCTCGCCCACGGTGGTCGCCGGGAGGCCCCGAAGGTCGTAGGTTGCCAGGTACAACACGTCCGCTGCGCGAGGGTCTTCCGACACCAGCCGAGCCGCCGACTGGCGCAACCGCTCAAAGGTGCGCAACCGCAGGGGCTCATCGATCGTCAACGCCACGATCTCGTCGAGTGGCGTGTCGCCGTCTTCGAGTCCGGCCACGATACGCTCGGCGAGCTCCTCAGGGGCCATGCGTTTGACCCGGCGTTGGACCTCCAGCTCGGCGAGCTGGGTCATCGCGCGATCGATGCGGGCCGCCAAGGCCCGCACCCGCGCGGGAGCATCGGCATCGACCCGAGCGATGTTGGGCTCCCAGACGAAGTAGCGCAGCCATTGCTCACGGTTGGCGATGACATAGCGCAATGCGACCAAACGATGACCAAGCTCGCGCAAGGGCAGTGAGCGCAGGTCACCCAGGCGGGCGCCGGGAATCCCGGCGATCACCGCGAGCGCTTCGTTGCAGCCGACGTACCCAGCGAGCGGGGTCACCAGCCGGCCCATAGCGGCAGCAATCTCGGGAGAAGGTGTGGCGTGGGTGTCGTTGGAGCTCACGGAGGCAGGAGAGAATACGGAAGTTGCCGAAAAGCGACAGACCGCGACGTCGGGCGCTCGCGCACTGCGAGCACAACGGCGAACGCCCACTGGGGATCCGACTGCGGGCGACGCGAATTCGCATTGCCGGCCAGCTAGAGGCCAAAATATCGCCGCGCAACTGTTTTCGCAGGGCGCCGTGCACGGACTTTGAGACGCCGGGGCACGTCGTCGAAGGACGCGACCCCGGGTCTGCGGGCGCCAGCCACCGCTGAACCCCGCGCAAGCGCCAGGCGACCTGAAAACAGCCGGTGCTGGCGATCGGGTCGACCCGTGGTCCCACCGGGATGCCGTCACCGAAGGAGCGTCGGCCCTCCCACTGTCGCCGGCGGATGACGATCGCGGACGGTGCGCGCACCGGTTGGAGGGCGGCCGGCGGCACACTATGCGCGGACGCACTTCACATCCTCGGCACGTCGGCGACCCTATGATGGCCGGCGACGATGTCCTCCGCCGAAAGCACGCAAGCTCGTCCTCCTGTCGACATCGCACGCAGCGTCGAACAGTTGGGCGTCGCCAAGGCAACCGCCAGCCCCATTACCCTGCTCACCTTGGCCGTCCTCGCGGGCGCCTTCATCTCGCTTGGCGCGCTGTTTTTTACCGTGGTTGTGGCCGGATCGGACGCGGGCGTTGGTCCGATCCGGTTGCTGGGAGGAGTGGCGTTTTGTCTCGGCTTAGTCCTCGTCGTCGTCGCGGGGGCCGAGCTGTTTACCGGCAATAACTTGGTGGCCATGGCGTGGGCATCGGGTCTGGTCCCCACGTCATCGCTTTGGCGCCACTGGAGTATCGTGTACCTCGGCAACGTGGTCGGCTGTGTCGTGACAGCGATCTTTGTGGTTGTCTCCGACGTCGATGCCTTGGGCGATGGGCGCGTCGGCGCCACGGCGATCGCCATTGGCCACGCCAAGGCCCAACTTGGCGCCGTCGAGGCATTCACGCGCGGCGTGCTCTGCAATGCCTTGGTGTGCCTGGCCGTGTGGCTGGCCATGGGGGGACGAACCGTGACCGACAAGATCCTCGCCGTGCTGTTTCCCATCGCGGGTTTCGTCACGATGGGCTTCGAGCACTGTATCGCCAACTGGTTCTTTTTGCCGTACGCGCTGGGACTCGACGCGGCGATCTCCATCAGCGACGTGGCCGGCAACCTCGTGTGGGTGAGCCTGGGCAACCTCGTCGGAGGCACGTTGTTAGTCGCCGGCGTGTACTGGCTGGCGTACCTTCGGCCCGAAACCAACCGAGTCGGCGCAACCCCGACCAGCGGGCGCTGACCCGGCGCTCAATCCACGAACCGTGCCTCCGCGTCACCGCGGGGCGGTCGACGTGGACCACCACCGGCTTTGGCCGCACGACGGACCTCGAGCATGTCTTGGGTCACCGACTCCTGCGTCAACTTGCGCAGCGCCAGAGTTTGGGCCGCAATGCCGCGATCACTCGCCTCGAAGGCACGCGTCATGGCGAACAAGCGCGCGTTGGCTTCGCTCACCGCCGCCACGCACAGCGCGTGCGCCAAGCGAGCGCGAAGATGCAGAGCCGTCACCATCGGGACGTTGAGTTCGCCGCCCGGTAGGCAGGCCACCGGACCCTGAAGGCTCGCACGGGCGCGCTCGGCCTCGGGCCCGGCGACCGGCGACTCACTCCAGGTTTCCACCAGCGCTGCCCCGTCGGCCGTGGTCGAGGCCGCCAGCACAATGGTGACATCGACCGATTGTCCCTCGACGATGCGCTCGAGCAGCATCGCGACCTCCGCCGCCCGCACTTCGACGGCCTCGAACGAGGCCGGCGCGTTGAGCTGTGGCATCGGTTCCCGGTCGGGTAGCTCGTCCGCAAGACGGCTCCCGACGATCACGACCGGTCGGTTGGCCCACGGCGACGCGAGCAAGGCCTCGGCGACCACCGCGTTCATGCGCCCGCACAATCCTAGGTCGGTCCCGATCGCCACGCCCACCCGGCGGTCAGCCGCGACCGGCGGCCCGAGTTCGTGCTCGAGCAGTGCCGTGGTCCAGGCCAGATGGCGCGTCACATGCTCGACCCGCGCCTTCCACGAGATCACCTGCGCGGCCGCCAACGTTCGCGCCGCCCGAGCGATCCCGCGAAAGCTTTTCCACGCCTCGAGACGGTCTTCAAGGGCGCGGCGGGCCGTCATGAACCCGAGCCTCGCTCCAGCGCGTCGCCGATCGCCTTCGTCACCGCTTCCGCGTCTTCGGCTCGAAGTTCGCTGGCCAGCGACAGCCGCTCCCACACCGGCCGCTGCGTCTCGGCGAGGATCTGGCCCACCGACTCGACAAACGTGCGAAAGGACTCCAACGGAACCGACGAGATCCGCGAGTCGGCGAGGACTTGCAGCGCGACCGTGGTGTCCGCCCAGTCGAAGGTCGCGCCGCGACCTTGTCCCAGCACCGCCCGCACGCGTTGACCCCACGCAAGGACCTGCTGCGCGTGAGCTTCAACCCGCGCCCCGAAGCGGGAAAACATCTCCAGCTCGAGAAACTGCGCGTAACGGTGCCGCAGCGGCCCGGCCAAGCGACGAATCCAGGGGGGCTGCGCCTTGCTGCCCACGCGGGACACGGAGAGACCGACGTCCACCGCCGGTAGCTGGCTGCGAGCCACCAAGGCGGCGTCGAGCCGGATCTGGCCGTCGGTGATCGAGACGAGGTTGGTAGGAATGTATGCCGTGAGATCGCCCGCTTGGGTCTCGATAATCGGCAGCGCGGTCAACGAGCCGCCACCACGACGGCGGCCGAGCTGCGCCGCGCGTTCAAGCAACTGCGCGTGCGCGTAGAATACGTCGACCGGGTACGCTTCGCGCCCCACGGGACGCCCGAGCAGCAGGGCCAACGTGCGGTGGGCGTGCGCATGCGCGGTCAGGTCGTCGAACACCACCACCACATCGCGGCCTTGATTGGTCAGCTCCTCGGCCATGGCCATCGCCGCGTAGGGGGCCAGCTGGACCAAGCCCACCGGTTGATCGGCGTTCGCCACCACGGCAAAGCCGCGGGTGAAAAACTGGCGCTCCTCGAGCCACCCGATCGCGGCCGCCGTGTCCGCGCCGCGACGGCCGATGGCCACGTAGACGCCGATCACCTCGCGCTCGAGACCCGCCAAGATATCGAGGCACAACTCGGTCTTCCCCGTGGAGCGATCGCCCACAACCAGCTGTCGCTGCCCCCGGCCCACCGGGATCATCGTGTCGAGGACGAAGACCCCCGTCCGCAACGGCCGATGCACCGGTTCCCGCTCGCTCAGCGGCGTGATCTCACCATCGATCGCCACGCGTCGACGCGACCGCACCGGGCCTCGGCGATCGAGCGGGTCCCCCAGCGGGTCGACCACGCGCCCGACCAACTCGATGCCCGCCGGGACATCGAGAATGCGACCGGTCTGCCTCACCCGGGCTCCCGCTTGGACCCGGGCGACACTCCCGAGCAGCACCGCACGGGTCTCCTCTTCGGCCACCATCTCGGCGCGAGCGGGCACGCCCTCGATATCGAGCAGAGCGTCGGCGGCCGGCTGCGAGAGTCCGACGATGGTCGCCACCCCATCGCCGGCCTCGACCACCCGGCCTAGGCGCGTGGTCGTGGCCGCCACCGGCATCCGCGGAACGGTACGGCGCAACTGTTCGAGCACGCCGCGACCATGCGTGGCCAATCGTTCGCTCAGCTCCGTCATGCCGGGGCCGCCTCGACTTCCGCGACCGCCAGGGGAGGGCCGGCCGCGGGCTCTCGCAGCCAAGCGGACAGACTTGCGCCCGCGCTGGCTTCGATCTCCAAGCCGCCGACCAGCAGCTTCACGCCAGCGCACAACGACGGATCGACGACCACTCGCACCTTGCGGTCGCCCAGGTGCTCGTCGAGCGCCAGTGACACGGCGTAGACATCCGCATCGGGGCTAACCCGCGCTTCGATGGACCCCTCCTCGCCCGTTTGGGCCAACTCACGCGCCAGCTGGACCGCCGCCGTCCGAGCGAAGGCCACCGCCACGTCTTTGGCCCCCATCTCCGAGATCACGCGCCGCGTCGCCTCGACCCCGAGCGCGACCAACTCTGGCGTGAGCCGCTCAATGGCCTCGGCTCGAGCCCGAGACAAGTCCGCGTCGAGGGCTGCGCGGGCGCGTCGCATCTCGGAGCGTGCGTCGTCGACAAGTTGTCGCGCCGCGGCTTCCCCGGCCGCCCGCGCGGCCTCTCGCTCTGCTGCGGCAGCGGCCTCGAGCTCGCGACGACGTGCGTCGAACTCGCGTTGCGCGGCCTCGCTGGCCGCCCGAGCCGACTCGGCTTCGCGGCCCGCCCGTTCCACCGCCTCTTTGCGCTCACGCAATACCTTTCTGACCGGTCGAAACAGGAACCGCGTCAGCAATGCCGCCAAGACGACAAAGTTGACGACCTCGAAGATAACAGTAGTCGCGTCGAGCTCCATGTCGACCCCGGATTCAGCCGAGCATGGGGTTGGCGAAGAGCAAAATGAGCGCCACCACCAGACAATAGATCGCGGTCGACTCGACCATCGCGATGCCCACGAACAAGGTCCGAGTGGTCAACGGCGCGGCCTCCGGCTGACGCGCAATCGCATCCAGAGCGGCGGCAACCGCCTTGCCTTCGGCCAGGGCCGGCGCAATCGTGCCCACGGCGACCGTCGCGCCCGCGACGACGATCGACACAACAGAGATAAGAGTTTCTTCGTTCATGACGCGACCTTTGTTGCACTCCGACGCTCCCGAGCAGACTCGCTCGAGTCAACCTGCACCGCGGCCGAGATAAAGACCGCGGCGAGCACACCGAAAATGTAGGCTTGAATGAGGCCGGTGACGATGCCCAACACCATCAACGGCACCGGTACCAGCACTCCCGCGACCACCAGCATGACGGCGCCCACCATTTGAGCACTCATCACATTCCCGAACAAGCGTACGGCCAATGCCAACGTGCGCGTTAGCTCGCCGACGAGATTGAACGGCAACAGCAGCGGGTGAGGTTGGATGTAGCCGCGTAAGTACCCCAAAAGCCCTCGTCGCCAGATTCCATAGACCGGCACCGCGAAGAACACTACCAGTGCCAACGCGACCGTGGTCGAGAGATCGGCGGTCGGGGGGCGGAGCACGGGCACAATCGACAACAGGTTGCACACGCCGATGAACAAGACCAATGTCCCCACCAGCGGGGTATACGGAGTTGGTTCCTCGTCGACGATATTGCGAACCAGCGTACGGATCCACTCAACGTAGAGCTCAACCGCAACTTGCACGAATCCGAATCCCGTAGTGGACAGGCGGCGGGTCACCAGCCAAGCCAGCGTCACCACCGCGAGCGAAAGCCCGAAGGTCACGACGACGGTATCGGTGACCACGACGCCCAACCACTCGAACGAAAACACGGGGTTCATCTGCGGACTCCTGGATGTGTGACCGGGGCGACTGCGCGTCGCGGCCGGTCAGCCCGCGGCCGCGACCCCACCAAGAGAATCGCGATGTCGGTCATGATGGCTCCGGCGGGGTAAGCGGATCGGCCGCGAAGCGGCGCCGGCCGATCAACTGCAGCAACAAGAACCCCGTGGCTCCCGACAAGAGGGCCGTGCGATTCCAGGCTGCGAGTGTGACGAGGACCGCCACGGGCATCAGCGTGCGCACAGCCGCCCCGAGCAAGAACGCAGCAGCCTTGCGATCCGACAATACGCGACGCACCGCGCGTCGCAGCAACAACAAGTAGCCGACCGCCGTCGCGGCTCCGACCACGAACCCCACCAGCAGCGGCCCCCAGTCGACATCAATCATCGTGCGTTTCTCCGGGGTCCACGCCTTCCCGCAACGCCCGCCACAGCGACACCCCGCCCGCGAACAGGCCGCACATCATCATCGCCAGGGCAAACCGCACGCCGGTTCCCAGCCGGCGATCGAGCAAATGCCCAAGCAGCATCCCACCGGCGAGTGGAAGCACGATCATCCAGCCCAACGTGCCGACCCGAGCGACTTGTTGCCATAAGTCGCGGGGGCCCACTTGCTTGCCCTGCTCTCGTCGGCGCGCCTCTCTTTCGAGGCGCTGTGCCAACGACTCTTCACGCGGTGACGGCATCTACCAACTCACCTCGCGTTCGAGCCGGACCAAAGCGCGACGCAGCGCGGTCTCGTGGCGAGCCCGCAACGTGCGTGCGGCGGTCTCGAGCCGCTCGCGATGCGCCGTTCGGGTCCGCACAACCGCGGCGAGCTCCGCTAGGTCGCCGGCCACGGCGGCCCACGATGTCAGGAGCACCAGGCGATCGGGCCCGATGACCAGTGTACCGCCGTCGGTCGCGACGAAGCTCTCGCGCGGGCTGAGGTCTTTGTTGTCGCGGGGGCTAGGGAGCGTTCGGATCGTCACGGCCCCCTCGCGCACGTATGCGGTCGCCCGCTCGTGCCCCGGCAAGACTCCGCGAGATCCGTCGCCACTGTCGAAACGCACGTGTACGACGCGCTCCAGCTCATGAGCGACGAGCGGTGTGATCACGTCTAGCGTCACGGTGCGATTCGACGCGCTCATGCCGAGTCTCCTTCGGTCGCCAGCAGATCGTCGAGCGACCCCCCCATGTAGAAATCGGACTCTGGCCGATCGTCGTGCTGACCCGCAAGGATCGCTTCGCACCCCGCCAGCGTATCGCTGAGCCGGACATAGGCACCTGGCCGGCCGGTAAACGGCTCGGTCACGGAAAACGGTTGGGTCAGAAAGCGCCGGAGCCGTCGCGCTCGAACCACCGCTTGTCGATCGGCCATACTCAGCTCGTCGATCCCCATCAGCGAGATGATGTCGCGCAGCTCCTCGTACTTCGCCAATGCGGCTCGCACCCGCGCCGCGGTCTCGGCATGACGGGCACCCACCACCTCCGGGACCAGCAAATTCGACCGACTTCGCAGCGGATCGACGGCGGGATACAGGCCTTCCGCCGCGGCCTCGCGCGAGAGTACCAAGAAGCTGTCGAGATGATTGAACACCTCGGCTACCGCCGGATCGGTGATGTCATCGGCCGGGACATACACCGCTTGCACCGAGGTCAAAGAACCGCGATCGGTCGACACGATGCGTTCTTCGAGTTCTGCCACTTCGGCGGCCAAAGTTGGCTGGTAGCCGATCCGCGATGGTGGTCGGCCCAACATCCCCGAGACCTCGTTACCGGCCTGCACGAAGCGAAACACGTTGTCGATGAACACGAGCACGTCCTGGCCGACGTCGTCGCGGAAGTACTCGGCCACGGTGATCGCCGACAGGCCGGCTCGGAACCGGATCCCGGGGGCCTCGCCCATCTGCCCGAACACGAGGACCACGTCGTCGAGCACGTGAGACTCCTTCATCTCGAGCCACAGCTCCCGGGCCTCGCGCGAGCGTTCACCGATCCCCGCGAACACGCTCGTCCCGCGATGATGGTGAACGGTGTTGTGCATCAGCTCCATCATCAACACCGTCTTGCCCACCCCGGCGCCCCCGAATAGCCCGGTGTTCCCCCCCCGTGGCAACGGAGCCAGCAGGTCGACGACTTTGAGACCGGTTTGGAACACCTCCGTCGCCGGTCGCCGGTCGATCGAGGCCGACTCGGGTCGCAACACCGGACGGGTAGGACCACGCACCGGTCCGCGACCATCGAGCGGTCGACCGAGTATGTCGAGTACGCGCCCCTTGACGCCCTCGCCCACGGGAACCCGCAGCGGCTCGCCCGTCACGTGCAGCGGGGTGCCAATCGCCACGCCACGGGTCGACCCGAGGGCAATCGCGCGCACACGATCGGTGGCGACGTGGGTGACGATCTCCAGTAGCAAGGGGTCGGCGCCCGCGGACGACAGACGCAAGACCTCGCCGATACCGGGCAACGCTTCGCCTCGCCCGACGCTGACCCGAGCATCCACCACGGGCCCGCTCACAGCTGCCACAACGGCTTGCACGCGGGGAGTGTAACCGTGCCCTCGGCCCAACTGGGGCGACCCGGTCGCAAAGACTGCGCAGGCCCGGCCCACCCCACGCACCGTTCGCCGCGAAGCGAACTACGCCGCGTCCGCGAGGGCCTCGCGTTGGGCGTACCGCGGCGCCCGCATTCGATGGTCCAGCTCGCGTCTTCCCGTGCAGAGCATTGGCTCGCGTCGCCAGGCCGGGATGCCGGCCCGTGGACGCGCGTCGCCCCACGGTCTCGCGTTTCAACTAGATGTCACCCTCGTGGCCCGTTGACGGCACCTAACGGCAGATTCCGTGGCGTGTCGATCGATACCCCGGCCGTCTCGCCTCGCCGAGATCCCTTGATTCCGTGAGCAAACGGATCGCGCTGGCTCCTTCGCGACCCACAATCGCGCGGTCCCGATTCACCACCCCCCCTCTACCACGCTGTTTGTAGCCCCAGCTCGCCTGGCCGCGCACGAGACAACCGCGGTTTCGGCCGACAAGGCCGACTCCCGCAAAAATGAGCACGCCAACATCGACCCGGCTTCCCCACGCGGCTCGCAAGCTTTTCGGGTTCCCCCGCGACAAGCGAATGCATAGACTGGCCGCCAGAAACTCACACGTATCGTGGGCGCCGACATCGTGGCCGGATCGGGCGGCCGAGCGCCACCGTCAACACCACTCGTGCCGGATGGCGAGACCGCCAGCGTCACCACGTGGAGGGCCGAAACAAATGGTCCGACTCCACACTAGGGGCAGCAAAATGAGCGAACAATCGTCCTACGAACGAGCCAAGGTCAAAGTCCAAGCGAGGCTCGGTTTCTACACTCACCTGGCCGTCTACTTGGCGGTTAACACGTTATTGATCGTCATCAATCTCTCGAGCGATGTCCAGGAACTGTGGTTCAAATGGCCATTGCTCGGGTGGGGCATCGGCGTGGTGTTTCACGCCCTCGGCGTGTTCTATTTCGTGGGCCGGCGGCCACTCGCTGAGAAGATGATCGAGCGCGAGATGCACCGGCAGACGGCCACGCCACCGAGCCCCTAGCGCTCCATTTCGCGGAGGGGTCACGCGACTTCCCGGTGGCGAGATGACGAACACGCGCCCGCGCGCGGCGATGAGGCGCGACCGTCCCCCGCGAGCGAGACGGGCCGGGGGCCCGTCCCCGCGCGGCCGCGTCGCGGCAGGCGACCGCGACGTCGCTGCGCCCACTCTTATTGAGCGAACTCGCACGACACTCGTCGCCGTGTGCTGCGTGGTCATGGCCTGTGCGTTCTCTAAGCTCAAAACCGACGTCGAGCAGAGCTTAGAGTCCACCGTGATCGTAGGCTGGATCGATTCCCCAAAGCCCGCCGACGCCCCCCTCATCGCCTTGGCGTACACCCTCGACGGAAGCAAGCAAGTGATCGTCCATCACACGGTGCTTCACGAAGCCGGTGAGTACGAGCTGGTTGTGCCCGGCGGTCGGTACTACGTGTGTGCGTACTGGGATCTCAATCACAACCTGACCTACGACGCGGGTGAGCCGGGCGGACAGTACGGCGCGCCGGACCCCGTCGCTGCCACGGCGGGTGGCGTGTTGCAAGGCATTCATTTCCGTGTGCCGCCGGGCGGGAACGCCATCGCGCTGCCCCACGGGGTTCAGATCGCCGAGGCTCGGCCGGAAAATCTGCGCAGCCGACAAGCCGGCGCCGTTGTGAGTCTCGCCGACGCGCGCTTCGACGCCGAACTTGCTCGTCGGGGCTGGTGGGAACCGATGGACTTCTACCGCGAAATCGGCGGAAACATCTACTTTCTCGAGCCCTACACTCCCGACAAGGTTCCTGTCTTGTTTATCCACGGCGCCAGTGGCACACCGCGCGACTGGGAATTCATGATTACCCGCCTGGACCGGACGCGGTTTCAACCTTGGCTGTTCTACTACCCCAGTGGCTCTCGCCTCAAGGGCACATCCCACCTGCTACTGTGGAAATTGCTCAGCCTGCACACGAAGTACAAGTTCGACGTCCTCTTCATCACGGCTCACAGCATGGGGGGGTTGGTCGCCCGTTCGTTGATCGTAGACCACGGACACCTCACGCCATATGTTCGATTATTGATTGCGTTGGCCACGCCGTGGGGAGGAGCCCGGATGGCGGAGAAGGGCGTCAAGCGATCGCCGGCGGTGATCCCCAGTTGGATCGACATGCAGCCCGACGGTGATTTTATTCAATCACTGTATCGCCAGAGCATGCCGGAGAACATCAGTTTCTACATGTTTACCGGCCACCGAGGGGATCGCAACCCCCTCAAGCGAAACAACGACGGTGCCATTGCCCTGTCGAGTCTTCTCGACTCACGACCGCAGGCCGAGGCGACGATGAACTACGCGTTTAGTGAGGACCACGCGAGTATCGTCCGTAGCGTTGCGGTCGTAGAGCAGTACAATGCGGTCTTGCAGCTCCACGCCAGCGAAGCGCAAGAGGCTCGAGCCGACGGCGGCTACCTGTCGGTCGAGTTTCGCTACGACTACCCGCTGCCTGGTCCCGCCCCGCGCCCGATTCTCGTGCTTCGTCCCGTCGGGAAAGGAGCGCCAGTCCGTGTTGATCTCAGTGCCGCGGACAGCGGCCGCCAACTCGGGCCCTTTCCGTCGGGCGAGTACGTCGCGAGCTTGGTCGCGCCCTCGGTCAAGCCGGACCAGTTCGACGTGAAGATCTCGCTGTCGGGCGGCGCCACGGAAACGCTACGCTCTACGTTCACCCCCGACGGCATGGCGTTCGGAAACATCGTCGCGGCCGCGCCGGCACAAGATCAAGCGGTGGGCATGCCGGCGGAGCAACACCGACCGGGAACTCCACAGGTCAACGTCCGCACCGTCACCCTCCGAGGTGCTGGCATCCAGCGAAGCCTTCGGCCCCATCCCGACCCAAACCGAGACTTTTACGGCGACCTCGTGTCGAGCACGGACTACTGCTCCGGAGACTACTTCCACTTCTTCGGCTTGCCGGCCGGCTCCTACCAGGTCGAGATCGTTGCGGACGGTTTCCGACGTCACATTGAGCGATATCGCATCGTCCCCGGGAAGCCGATGCCCACGCGCAGCATCGCGTTGCGGCGACATTGAAGACGTGCCGGTTCGGGGCGCGCCGTCGCTGAGGAGCATCGGGCGCCGCGCGCGGCGCAAGACTTTCGGATGGCCCGACCCGCGGCGCGCCCAACACTACAGCCTGAGATGAAGACGCTTCCGTTGGCTCCGAACGACACCAAGGCCATCTTCCGCGAGTGCGGAACGTGATCCCACACCTTCGGTCGCGTGCTCGACCGAGAATTCGGAGCCACGTTGGACGCTCACGAACGTGCTTTGTCCCGCCTCGCCGGTGGTCTCGCCAACAAAGGCCACCAGTGCGGAATGCTGTGGGGCGCGACCATGGGCGTGGGCGCCGAGGCGTCACGCCGGTGTGAAGACTCCGAGGAGGCCATCGGTCTCGCCCTCGCGGCGACGCGGCAGGTCGTCGCGTCCTTCGAGGACCACACGCACACGGTCAACTGCCGCGAGATCACCGGACGGAACCTCGAGACCTTCCGCGGGATGGTCGGCCTCATGTTCGACACCCTCCGTCACGGCATGGACAATAGTCCGTGCTTCGTGCTCGCGGAGAACTGGACCCCCGAGGCGATTGAAGCGGCCCACGAGGGGCTTGATGCACCGGCCCACGACCATCAACGCGCCCGCAGCTGCGCCTCGGAGGTGGTCAACAAGATGGGGGGCGCGACCGACGAGGCCGTGATGGTCGCCGGCTTTGGCGGTGGCTTGGGACTCAGTGGCCATGCTTGTGGTGCGCTCGCAGCCGCGATGTGGATGAAGGGGCTCTCTTGGTCCCGAGCCCACCCGGGCAAGTCCCCGGGACCGTGGACGGATACCGGGGACAAGAACACGCTCGCAGTGTTTTCCGACATGACGAGCGGAGAGTTCTCATGCGCGAAGATCTGCGGGCGCAGGTTCGACAGTGTCGATGCCCATTCACAGTTCGTCGCGGACGGTGGATGCCGCGAACTGATCGAAGCGCTTGCACGATCCTAGGGCGTCGCGGCCGACTCTGGCTGCCCCGTTTGCAGCCGCCACAACGCCGCGTACTGGCCGTTGAGGTCGAGCAGTTCCGCGTGGGTCCCCCGCTCGACGATCTCGCCGCGGTCGAGCACGCAGATCTGGTCGGCGCGAACGATGGTCGACAGGCGATGCGCGACGAACAACGTGGTGCGATCACGAGTGATCGTCGCCAGCGAGCGCTGGATGGCCGCCTCGGTTTCGTTGTCGACGGCCGAGGTCGCCTCGTCGAGCACGAGCAGCGGCGGGTCTTTGAGGATCGCGCGGGCGATGGCGACGCGCTGACGCTGCCCACCGGACAGTTTCTGACCGCGCTCACCCACCCGGGTCTCGTAGCCTTGCGGGAGTCTGCGCACGAACGCATCGGCCTCGGCCGCGCGCGCGGCCGCTTCGATGGCCGCCCACGAGGCACCGAACGTGCCGTAGGCGATGTTGTCGGCCACGCTGCCATCGACGAGGAACACGTCTTGGTTGACAAACCCAATCACCCCGCGCAGCTCGGCCAACTCGAGGGTGGCCACGTTGACATCGTCGATGAAGATCCGCCCGCTCGTCGGGGCGCGAAAGCCCAGCAGCAACTTGAGTAGCGACGTCTTCCCCGACCCAGTCGCCCCCACGAACGCACACGTCGAACCGGCCGGCACCGTCAGAGAAACGTCGCGCAGGGCGGGCTGCTCACCATAGCTGAGGCTCACCGCGTCGAACCGGATCTCGCCTCGCACCGGATGATGCGGCCACTGCTGGTCGCCGCCAGCCTGGGCCACGCGAGTGTCGAGCAGGTCCAAGGCTCGTTGGGCCGACGCCGACGACCGCTGGTACAAGTCGGTCATCTCCGCGAGTCGGGTCAGCGGCCACAGCAGGCGCTGAGTGAGGAACACGAGTACGCTGTACGCTCCGACTTCCAGTTGGCCTTGGAGCGTGAGTCGTCCCCCGTAGTACAGCGTCGCCACGAAACCGACGAGAACCGCCATGCGAATCACGGGCGTGATGGCCGAGGCCACGCGAATCGCGTCGGCGTTGACCCGCTGGTAGCGCTCGCTGGCTTGCTGCACCACACCGAGCTCGTGGCGCTCTCCCACGAACGCTTTGATCGTGGCTAACCCCGCCAAGTTGTTGCTGATGATGCCGTTGAGCGCGGCGGCCCGTTGCCGCACCGCGGCGTAGCGCGGGGCGAGGCGACGCTGGAAGTAGAACGCGCCGACAAGGATCAGCGGGACCGGCACCAACGCCACCAACGCGACTTGCGGGGTGAGGAAAAAGAAGATCGCCCCCACCGCGAGCGAGGAGAACACGACCTGGATAAGATCGTTCGCGCCCTGGTTCAAAAAGCGTTCGAGCTGATTGATATCGTCGTTGATGATGCTGAGGACCTGACCGCTGCTGCGGTCTTCGAAGTAGGCCAGCGGCAACCGCTGCACGTGATCGTAGACGTCGAGACGAAGGCCGTGCTGGACCCCCTGCGCAATGTTTCTCCAGCGGACCGAGTGCAGATACTGAAACGCAGACTCCAGCGTCCAGATGACCACCGTCAGACCCGCCAACGCGAGTAGTTGGGACTCGACGTCGACGATGCCGAAGTCCGCCACCAGCGAGTGCTCGCGCTTGACCACCGTGTCGACGAGCACGCCGATCAGAATCTCTGGCGCGATGTCGAACAACTTGTTGAGCAAGGAGAACAGCGTGGCGATCCGCATCGACCGCTGGAATGGTCGGGCGTAGCGCCACAAACGGAGCATCGGATGCATCGCGGCGCGCACCATACGCGCGCCGCAGTGATGCGGCTACCCGAAACCGTCCGCACAGGAATCGCCGGCCTCCGCCGCTTCGACGAGTGGACCGACGCCGGGGATCTCGGGGATCCCGCATAGGCAGAACCTGCGAGTCACGCTATCCCGAACCCGTGCGTCGGCTCGGACCGTTCTCCGCCCTCGTGACGGCCGCTTCCCGCCTCGTGACGTCCCGCCCCGTCGCCGACCGCAACCCCGGCGACGCCGGACCCCCACGCCTCGCCGGTCCCCGCCCCGGGTCCGGATGCCACGACGGGGCCAGCCCACCCCGTCACCGCATCGCGGACGCACCGGGCCCGTGTCGCGGCGGACCTTCGCGGCCCCGCGGGTGGGCCCCGGTGCGCCTCGCCAAGCGACTGGCCGTCGTCTCCCTGCTGCTCCTGGCTTGTGCTCACGCTCGAGCGCAACCGTTCGATCCGAACACCGTGACCCGTCGCTACGTCGTGGTGCGCGACGGCGAAGTGCTGGGCGAGCAACTGGTCGCCGACGTCGATCCCAAGACCATGCGCGTCCGCTGGTCACTCGAGATCGAGGGGCGGCACACCAAGCTCGATGCTGGGTATGCTCTCGGCAACGACAATCATCCCGCCTGGATCGAGACGGTGGGTCACGACGCGTTCGGGCGCCCGGTCGACGAGCGCTTCGTGCGAACCCGCCGCGAAGCCAACTGGCATACCCGTGGCGAACGAGGCCGACGCCGCACCCGACGGCCCCATTTCTATCTCAGTTTTGATCGCGTTCCCGAAGAGTACGCGCTTCTCACTCGTGCCTTACTGGCGGCGCCCAAGCGCACGCTGCCGCTGCTCCCCAGCGGCCGAGCCAAACTGACCCAGTTAGGTGAACTCGACCTCGCCAGCGGACGCGGAACCACCCGGGTCCGCGGCTATGGCATCCTCGGTCTCGAACACGTCCCCGTCGAGGTCTGGCTCGGGCCGGATGCAAGCCTGGTCGCACTGGCCCATGCCGACTACACGGTGGTGCGCGACCGCTGGCAGTCGGCGGCCGCCCGCTTCGAGGCGGAACGCCGCCGGCGAGCCCTGGAGCGGCAGCAGACGTGGGCGCAGCAGCTGCGACGCTCCGTCCCGACGACGCTGGCGATCGTCAACGCCGACGTGTTCGATCCCACTCGTCAAATCGCCCTTCCCGCTCAGACGGTGCTGATCACAGGCGACCGCGTGTCGACCGTCGGCCCGACCGCCGAGATCCGAATTCCTCCCGACAGTCGGCGCCTCGATGCCCGGCGAGCGCTGCTGCTGCCCGGGCTCTGGGATCTGGACGGGCGCACGAAGCCCCCCGACGGGCTGTTGCACCTCGCCGCCGGCGTCACCTCGATCGGCTCGCGCGACCACGCGGACCCGCGTCGCACCCATTGGCTCGACCCGGCGACCGGCACACTCGGGCCCCGCGTGCACCACGTAGTCGCGCATGAGTTTCGACTGAACGACCCCTGCGTGAGCCCCAGCGACCCGCCGCCAACGACCCCGTGGCTCGAGGCGTCGCAGTTCCGAGTGGGTTTCGTCACCGCGGCGCAGGACGTGCCGGTCGACCAACGGATCTGCATCGGCCACGATCTCGCGTTCGTGGTGCTGCACGAGCTGGTGTCTTCAACCGCCGGCGCGGCGTGGACCGCCTTATCCCCGACCGTCCGGTTGCCACTCGCAGGCATCGAGCACGCGCTGCTCAGTCGGCCACGTGAGCCCTCGCCCGGGTTCGCTCGGATCACGCCGCGCTTGCCCCTGCTGGTCCGGCGCGCCCTCGCCGGGGGCGCGCTCGTCCCCGCCCCGAGCAAGGCCTCGGGTTCCGCCTATTCGGCCCGGCGCCAGCAATTCACGACCCTGTTGGAGGCCGTTTCGCGCTGGCACGAAGACGGGCTACCGCTGATCCCCACCAGCGGCGGCGGTCTGCCCGGGTTCGCGCTCCACCGCACGCTGGAACAGCTGGTCGCCGCTGGGCTCTCGCCGGCGCAGGCGCTCGCCCTCGCCACGTTGGAGAGCGCGAAGCGAGCCGGCTTGGATCACGAAGTCGGATCGGTTGAACCCGGAAAGCTCGCGGACCTGGTCCTCGCTCGCGGAGATCCGCTGAGCAACATCGCCGAGCTCGGCCGGGTCGAGTGGGTCGTGCTCGGCGGAGAGATCCTACACGCGAGCGACCTCTACGCAGCGGTCCATGTCAGCGAGTAGCTGCACCAGCTCGCGCGCACGGCTAGGCTAGGCTAGGCGCGCTGACCCATTCGCCGAAGACCATGTCCCTCGCCTCCTCCATGCCGTGGGGTGCTGGCCAACCGTGGCCCAGACGGCGATTTCTCGCCGGGATGGTCGCGGCAACGGCTTGCCGTCCCCCGCGATCGCCACGCCGCGCACCGCCGACGGTGCGGACGATCGACGCCCACCGGCAACGTCTCCGCACGCTCTCCCTGCCGGACTGGGGTCGGTTGCGTTTCGTCGACGAAGGCCGTGGACCGGCCATCATGCTCGTCCATGGCGTGCCCACGTCGTCTTGGCTCTATCGGCACATGATCGACGCACTCGTGGCCCGAGGCTTCCGCGTTGTCGCGCCGGATCTCATCGGGTTTGGCGCGAGCGACAAGCCGCGAAACCCCGCCTTGTTGACCGCGGATCGCCAAGGCCAGCGGCTCCACACCCTCGCCACGGCACTCGGGCTTCGCGAGTGGACGCAGGTTTGCCACGATGCCGGCGGGCCGTGGACCTGGGAGATGCTTCGTCTTGGGGGGCCGCAGCCACGTCGGCTCGCGGTGCTCAACACCATCGCGTACGCCGAGGGCTGGCACCCGCCGATCCGCTTGCGCGAAGGCGGCCGTTTGGGACACAGCGCCCGTCGCAACCTAGTGCGACAGTACATCGGCCGGCGTGCCGTCAAGCTAATCCTCAACGCCGGGACGTCACAGCGGGGCTTGTTCGACGATCCGAACGTGATCGACGGGTACTGGCGCTCCATGCCGGAGGGCACGGCGAACGCCGTGGTGAGCTTCATGGAGCATCTCGACCGCCTCGAGACGCGGCTGCCGGTCTATCAGCACGCCCTCCGCAACTACCTCGGCCGCGCCACGATCATCTGGGGCGCGAACGACGACATCCTCGACGGCCAGCGCCAGGTCCCGCCACTCGCCAAGGCCCTGGCCGTCGCTCCAGCGGACGTGCACGTTTTGCCCCAGAGGAAACACTTCCTCCAAGAGGAAGACCCCGACCAGCTCGTGGAACTCCTGACGGCGTTCGTCGCCAGGTGGCCGTGAGGAGGGAGGGCGGGTGCGGCCACCGACGCCCACCAGGTCGACCTCATGACGAAAGCGGCGCCACGCGGCGCGGACCGGCCGATACCGTGTACGCGGGTTTTGGCGCCAATGAGCCGCACACGCAGGATCTTGCGGCCGGCCAAGCGTAAGTGCACGCGCACATCGAGCCCAAGCGGAGCTCGATGCCCCTGGGCCCCTCTCCGCCGGCCCCTCGTTTCCGGCTGGTGGCATCGACGAGTTCACAGCTGCCGGGTTCCAGCCACCGGGGCGCCCTGGGGAGCGGGAGCGGCGATTGCCCAATTCGTGTGACCGGGCCGCGCATCCGCGAGCCCAGCGAGTGAGGCGGGCCACGCCAACTTGATACTCGAAGATGACATACCGCCCGAAAACCAACATTCGACCCCAGAATTCCCCGGGTCAGAACCGCGGCTCGGTCGCTGCGAGCGAACCATCACCCACGCACCCAACCGACGTCAACCGGGGCGGGACTGCAATAGCCCGCGCCGCGTCCGCGTGGCATCATTGCGGTCACTCACGTATTCATCGCCTCGTACGGACCGCGTACGTGAAGCGAACGCAAAGACACTACCTTATGAGCGGCTACATCAGACGCTATCTACTCGTCGGCGGGGGCCTATTCTGCGCTTCGGCCTGCCAAGCCTTCACCGCGCAAGACAGCTCCGGCAGTGAAACCGGAGCCAGCACCGAGTCGGGCTGGCCCACGGGTCAGCACCCGACAAGCACCTCGAGTCCGCCGCTCGACGACGACGACGACACCCCCGCGGACGACGACGACGCCACCGGCGACGACGACGATGCCACCGGCGCCCAGTCGAGCAGCTCCACCGACCCCTCCGATTCCGGCGATGGTTCCGCTAGCGGCGACGACGACGACGACGATGCCACTGGCGACGACGACGATGCCACTGGCGACGACGACGATGCCACTGGCGACGACGACGAT
>QKPP01000267.1:0-3295 GCA_006508105.1 Myxococcales bacterium FL481
CTGCCGCGGGGCGAGGTTCGCCGAGATGCCGCGGGCCAGGACGGCGCGCACGGCCTGGCGCGTCACGTCGGTCAACGCAGCCGCACGGGTCAGGCTGTTCTCGGAGATCCACCGCAACGCGATCGCATCCCGCACACCGGGGTCCGCCTTCGTGCGGCGCAGCGGCACGCCCAGGCGCTCGAGTTCGCGCTTGCTCGTCCCGCGGATGACCTGCAGGGCGGCCTCGCTCCATCCCTCGGAGAGCGGCTCTGTCAGCGCTTCGTCCCAAGGGAGTTCGTCGACGGCGTTGAAGATGTTGAACGACTCGATGCCCGCACGCTTCGCGAGTTGCAGCACGCGCCTGCGAAGCTCCTCGCTCCCCTTCGTCAGCGGGCGGCGCAGCTTGCCCGCGACCTGCCCGACCAGCCGCTGCCCCTCTTGCCAGACGGCGGGGTTCGACGACTGTTTCTCGGTGCAGCAACCGCGGTTCTTCATCACGCGGTCACGTCTTGCTCGGGGCGGCTGACGCCTTCCATCGCGTCGTCAACGTCCTCGGCTTCCGTGTCCTCGGCGTTGCTGACGTCGGGCGTCGATGAGACAGCAGGGGGAGGCGTCGCGTTCATCAGCGCCTCCTCGTCGTCGTCACCCACGTCGGCATCCTCGGGCATCGGGGGCACCTGCATCTCCCCGCGGATGTGCTCCTCGAGGCTCGGGTCCGGCGTAAGGAAGCCGCCATCGCTCAGCGTCTTCAGCGTGTTCGCCAACTTCTCCGCGTCGATGCGCTCGACGTCACCGTGCTCGTACCGCGGCCAGTCCTCTTCGGGGAAGCCGTTGATCGACATCAGCTCGCGCACCGCGAACCGGTCGAACGTCTCCTCGAGCGTGTCGAGGATGGCGCCGAGCGACACCGCGAACAGGTCCGTCATGTTCGACGACAGCGCGAAGGAGCCGGCCTTGTCCATCCCGAGGAACAGGAACTGCGTCAGCAGCGTCATCGAGATGTCCTTCTGATAACGCAGCGCGACCGCGCCCGGATCCATCTGCCGGGAGCCGCCCGTCGACAGCAGCCGCAGCTTGTACCCCGACGGCGTTCCGTCCTCGGTGGTCTCCGACGGGAAAAGCACGCCCTCGTGCTGGTTGCGCCGAATCTGCTGCAGCAACGTCGCATAGGCGTTCCGCGCTTTGGTCTTCTCCGGGTCCTTCGGGTTCATGTACGCGTGCGGCAACTCGATCACCGGCAGGCCGACGAGGTCCCGCTCGATGCCGATGGCTTCGATCTCCTGAATGCGCTTCAGGAAGAACCACGAGCGGAACGCGTTGCGCAGAAGCGACCGCCCTTCGGGGTTGTTCTTGTTCAGGTCGGGACGGAACAGGAGGCACTTCTCGATCGGCAGGAACACGCGATTGAAGTTCGGCGCGGCCGACTGATACATGCCGCGGATGCCGCCGTCGTCGTCGAACTCCCAACCGTCGAGCGTCTCCTGCGCGCGAATCGCGATCTCCCGCCAGCCGATGCGCCCGTCGTCGAAACGGCTGTTTCGCGTCGGGTCGAGCGGGTGCCGGCCGTCGCGCGTCTTGAAAACCTTCTCGAAGTAGCTCCACCCGAAGGGCAGCATCGACAGGACCTCGGCCCAGAAGTCCGCCATCGTGTGCGACATATCGACGAGGCACTCCTCGAGGAACACCGCGGCCTCCTCGGCGCCCTTGCCCTCGTGTGCGCGCTGCACCGTCCAGTCGACTTGCCGGATGAGGGAGCTGATCGAGTACAGGGACGCGCCGATCGTGGCGTCGTTGTCCTGCATCTCCCGGAAGATGCGCACGCCGCGCACGCCGCGCAGCTGATGAAGCCACTCCTCGTCAACCGTGTCGCCGTAACGGACGAGACCCGTAGACCCGATCTCCTCGCTGCGTCGCTGTTTGTAGAGCTGCCGCAACGTGGCGACATTCAGATGCGGGTGAAGGGTCGGGCTGTCTGCGGACATCGGTCACACCTCATACGGGTTCACCATATGGCCATTGGCCGGGAACACCGTCGCGTCTGGAGACTTCGCCCCGAGCATCAGCTCGGTCAATGCCCAGACCAACGCGTCCAGCCTATCAGGGGACGGCTCGCCGTCAGCCCCCGTCCAGTTGCACAGCTGATCCTCGAGTTCCGCGAAGAAGCCCACGTGATGCACGCGGCCCTGCTCGTACAGTGCGGCAATCGGCTCCGCACGCGTGGCCTTGCCCCGAGTGGCGCGCACTTGCTTGAACGCGACATCAGGGTCCCGCGTCTTCACGACGTCCTCCACCATGTCGCCGCCGTTGTTCACCTCGCCAATCATCCGGTCCGCTTCGTGGTCGTGATAGGCGGCGATGGCGCGGCGCCCCCAGAGGTCAGGCTTCCCGCCCACGCTCGAGTCCGCGAGCACGTAGGCATCGCCGTCTGCGCCGAGCGCGGCGACGATGATGCCGGTCTCGGGGATGGTCTGGCGCTTGCGCTTGGCGTCCGCTGAGACCATCGGGTCGACACCGACCACGACGCGGCGGAACTCGGGCAGCTCGGGTGCCTTGCCGTTGCGAACGACGCGCGAGTCCTCGAGCGTGTCGCGCGTCCAGAGCGCGGCCTCGTTCTCCTCGAGGATTTCGGCGTTCAGCTCCTGACGACCGAGGCGCGTGCCCTCGTAGCGGCGGATGACGTTGCGCTGGAACTGAGGATCGAGGTTCGCGAGGTTGTCGTAGGTGCTGCCGCGCGTGACCACGGTGTCGGGGTCCTCGAGGATCTCCTTCAGGGCGCGGATGGGCTTCGGCGTGGTCGTGATGACGCCGCGCGCCGAGTGGCCGCGGGGGCCTTCGAGGCGGGTGCCGAAGCTGAGGTTGTCCCAGGTCTCTTGCGGGTACCGCCACGCGCACAGCTCATCGCCCCAGAAGAAATCAAACTGCGGCCCGCGGAGGGCATCGGGGTCGTTGGCGGAGAAGACGGTGGCCGTCGCACCGTTGGGCCACGTGAGGCGACGGATGGACGGGTTCCACTGGGGCCGCTGCTCGGGTGGGCTGCAGGCGAGGATTCCGGACTCGCCCTCGATCATCACGTCCCGGACGTCGCCGGGGTCCTGGCCAACCAGGGCGCCCCGCCCGCGGCGACCGCTGGTCACCTCGTCCCGCACCCACTCGGCGGCGGTGCGCGTCTTGCCGTACTTCTTCAGGAAGCGGTCGACGCGACCGGCGGAGTCCACGAACTTCTGCTTGCCCGTGTAGAACGGGTGGCAGACGTTGCAGATCTCGATCTTGAGCTCCTTGATGGTCGCGCGGGTGGTGAACGTGTTCCCGCAGCCGC
>QKPP01000267.1:3305-4115 GCA_006508105.1 Myxococcales bacterium FL481
ACCCACTCGGCGGCGGTGCGCGTCTTGCCGAAGCCACGGCCGGCGAGCAGAAGCCACGTGAACCACGGGCCGGGCGGTGCGAGTTGCTCGTTCCGCGCCCAGAGGGGCCAGGCATAGAGCGCGGCTTCGAGGTCCTCGGGTGAGGACATCAGAGACCGCAGGAGACGAAGGCGCTCGGGGTAGGGGAGGTCCCGCGCCTTTGCGAACGAAAGCCGGTCCATCAGTCGGCGCGTTCCAGGGCGCGCAGGCCGCTCCCGGTGGCGCGGAAGGATGCGGCGGTGGGCCCCATCCGCAAGGCGTAGCCGTGACGGGTGAGCCAGAGCAGGCGGCGGCGCAGGTCAGCCAGCTCGATCGACTCGCCGTGCTTGACTTCGAAGCGGTCGCGCGTCTCGGGGACCGAGACAGACCCGACCTCGGGAAGGACCTCGAGCACCCTGCGGGTGGCTTCGTGCATCCTCATTTCCCCGGCCTCGTGTCCGCACCGAGCCCAGCAAGCTCGCACTCGAGCAAGAACAGCAGCGAGCACGCCGCGTGCGCGAGGACGTGCAGCTTGCTCTCCGGGTCCGCGTCCTTCCCGCTCTGGTACTCGAGCAGATGGCGGAGGGTGGCGGCCATGTAGCGCTGCCGGTCCTCGACCTTCCGCCAGTTGCCGGGAGCGTACTTGCGCGCACCGAACTCGAGCACGGCCGAGGTCTCCATCAGGGCCAGCGGGGGGAGCAGGTCGGGGCGGGGCTTCCCGCCGTCGTGTTTCGTGAACTCGGCCGCCTTCGTGAACCCGGTCACCTTCACGCCGAGCATCCGCTCGGCGTG
>QKPP01000112.1 GCA_006508105.1 Myxococcales bacterium FL481
CACACGCAACCAGTCTGCGAGGTCCACAGGAAGCGTTACGGTCGTCGAACGCGTGGCCACGCCATCTTTTTTTCGCACGCGTGGGCTATCCAGTGTTCCTCCGCCGGTCGAACCCAATCCGCCCCCAACGTTTTCAGCCCGAGACTCCAACTCTCGCACCTTACCCTCATCGGGCGTCGTACGCGTCCGTGGCTTCCGCAAACCAAGCCCAGATGGAGACTTCTTCTTCGTCTTCTTCTTCGCCACGACGCTACTTCTTTCTTTTTCGCTTCGGAACAGAAGCCCCGTGCTTTCGAAGCACTCTCTCGACCTCATTTACGCAAGCCTGCACTTCATCTGCGGCTTGGGAGTTTGGCTCCGACGCCGTCACTCCTTGGCCGATGGCCAAGGTCCGAGCCATGGCGACCCGGGAATGGACAACAGCCTCCATCACGTCGACGTGAACATCCGCTAGCGCGTCAACGACATCTGCACCCAAGGTCGAGGAAGCAATGACACCGTTCATGACGATCCGAGCCTGAAGCTCTGGCCGAAGCTCCTGAGCCTGAGACAAGATGTCCAGGCTTTCGGTCAACGCCCACAAGTCAGCGGGACTCGGGCCACACGGTAACAGCGCTAAGTCGGAGACCATCAACGCACCGATCGTCCGCTTCCCCGCTCGTGGAGGGCAATCGATCACGACGAAGTCATAAACCTCGGCCACCCGTGGCAACTGGGTTCGCACGGCATCCCCCATCCCGACCACAGTGGGCCCATCGATCTCGGATTCCGACGCGACATCTCCCCACGTAGTAGCTGTCCCCTGGGGATCGAGGTCCACAAGGAGAACGGAGTGCCCCCTACGATACCACTCGGACGCAAGACTTATCGCCAGCGTCGTCTTCCCTGCGCCGCCTTTCTGGCCGCAAAGCGCGATGGTGTTTGGCATCCCGTAAGCTTACTAGCTCATGAGCTAATAAGCTAGCAAGCTAACAGAGCAACCTGCTCTCATCCGGCCCCGAGCAAGCAGAAGCAACTTCCCAGCCCTAAACGCGAGATATCGGTGCGCTCCGAAACATCACGGGCACGGCTGCCATTGGCCTTGTGTCCACATCCTCGGTTTCAGAACTTGCGTGAGGGCTCCGTTCTCCGTCGTCCTCCACGACAAAGGGATCCCTGCCATCGCCATCGCTCCGTCTAGTCTGAAAACCGTTCGAAGTGCAAAACATCCGAGCTCGTCAGCTCGTCAGCTCGTCAGCTCGTTAGCTCGTTAGCTCGTTAGCTCGTTAGCTCGTTGACGTTATCTGCACGAGGACCTACCGTCGGTCAGTGCCAGGGCTATCGACTCACCCGGATGCGGAAGCGGAGTTTCTCGCGGCAGTCGCTTGGTACTCCGAGCGGAGCCCGAAGACAGCCCGCCGTTTTTTGTCGCTTGTGCGTAGGACGATGCAGTCCATTGCCGCGTCACCAACGCATGGCGTTCCGTTCGACCATGGAACACGCCGGCGTGTTCTCAAGCAGTTTCCGTTTTCAGTGATCTACCTTGAAGACGACAACGAGGTCACGATCATTGCCATCGCTCATGCAAGGCGCCGGCCCAGCTATTGGGTCGATCGCATCGAGCCCCACGGTCGCTAAGTTGCAGGTTACTGCTACTCGTGCCGACGGATGAGCGCCTCGGCTTTTGCTTCAACGTCCGACCATGGAACCGTTTTGACGGAACCTTGCCGAACGTCTTCGACACGTTTGCCGATTTCAGTCGACCATGCTTCGGCAACGTCGTCATCGGTGTCATCAACACTCTCGAGAAGCGAGAACGCCAACGCTGCTCGCGTTTCAGGTTCAAGGGAGAGGGCCAACGCCATGATCTCTGCGGACGAAGCCATGTTTAGGATCTAGCACGTATCCGCCCGAGAGAGGGCATGGCGTCGTCGTCATGACGGGGTCGGGCAAAATCGAGTGAGGAAATCCTTAGCGAAAGGGATGTCCTCGGCCAAGTCATTCAGCGCACGAAGCCATGGGGCGGTTGGAGCGGATGGGGGAGGGGACCGTTGGTCATCGGAACCGGCGACCTGAGCGCCACCCCCTAAATGCTTTTCGGGAGCTGGAGGTGTTGGAGCGTGGTTTTGGTTGGTGGGGTTGGTTGAGCGGAGTGATTTTGCGGGTTCGCATGAGCCCCGTTTCCTTTTTTTGAATTCATTCCCTACGGGAACCCCATGACGAATTGTCATGGGGTATCGAGTAAGCGAACGCGCGGCTTCGTTGCACATCTCTTTTGCTTTCGCGCTCACTTTTTTCACGAAAACCTTCGGCTCGGGTCTCACGGCCAGGTCCTTTGCTTCGGCGAGCACCGCTCTAAGCGAACGTGGCTTGTTTCGCGCCCGGTCCAGACGCCGTGAGGCGGGTGGGGTCTCTTCGGTCGGCGGAGGTTTCTCCTCTGAGAGCATCTCGACTCGTTCGAGATCGGAGGTCGTCATGGCGCTGTCGAGCTGCGCCACCGCCTCTACGGCTTCTCCTTCGCCCTCCTTCGCGGACCGCACCACCCGGTGCACCTCGAGGACTTCGTCGCTCTCCATGGCTTCTAGGCGGCTTTCCGGAATCGTTTCGTCCACCCGCGTGCGCTCGGTAATCGACCGGGCCTCATCGAGCCACGCTCCTGACTGCCACGTCGGGTGTTCGCTCCCAAGAGCCGCGAGCTCTCCGAAGGCTTCGCTACACAGCCGATCGGCGTACGCGACTCGAGCTCGCGCCCCCTCGCGGGCCTCGTACCCATCGGCCACGCCTTCTGCGAACGCCGCCAAACTCTGCACCGGCCGACCCGGCCGCTCATCGACAAACGAGTCACCGTCTCGCGCAGCCAGCGTGGCCGTTCGGTCGTGCTTGCTCGCCGCTCTGCGAAACTTGCGCTGACCTTGGAGCCGAGCGAAGGCCCTCGCCGTCGCGTTGTCGTGCTCGGGATGCTTCGCGTTGAACACCGCTTCGAGCTCAAGCAGCCGCGGACCCGGCACGTACATGTTCTTGCTCAGCCGCACCGGCGCACTCCCGTTGTTTGGGAGATCATCGCGCGCCGGTTTGTAACCGTGCGCGCGCACAATCCAGCCCCCGCTCTCGGCCCATCCGAGCGCCCGCCACACGTTGCGCGTGCTCTCGCCAGTCAGATTGGCGATCTCCGATGCCGAGATGTTCACGCACGTCGTGTCGAAGATCCGCACGAGCGTGCACATCCACACCACGAACTCACGTGACGCAGTCCGACGCGTCCCAGGAGGGAACACGTACGCCCGCATCTCGGGCGATAGCGTCCACGAGCGTTCGGACTGCGCCTTGGAACTGAGAAACGCGAAGTTGATCCCGCGGCCCAGCGTGAACTCGCGTTGGTAGGCGTAGTCGTTGGCCGATGGGCCCGTCTTGCGACCGCGGTGACGCTGCATCCAGACGAGGCCCTCGACGAGCTCAGCGGGCGTCTGGTCGGCCTTGCCGGTGTCGATCGGACGACGCGTGGGCTCGGCGCCGGTCGGCATGGCTGCGCGGAATGCTTGCTCCGGGAACGGGCGGACTGTGCGACCCCCGGCCTGCCCGGGGCGCTCCCGCCTCACGTTCTCGTAGGGAAGGCGGAGCTGATTAGGATCGTCGTGTGACGCGTAACGCGGCACTCCCTCTTGCTCCCGCTGCGCTGCACGAAAATCCGCTCCTAGCCGCGCTATCGCGCCCCAACTGAGCTGATTCCCCTGCCAGCCAGGGCCGAACTGCCCGCCCAACGGCACCTGGATGCCCAGTTGGCACTGCGGAATTTCTGCGTGGGATTTGTTTTCGAGACGTACTGACGTACGGTGGTTTTCGCCTGGCATGGAGCTGCGTTCTCCTTGCTGAGCAGTCCGGTGCAGAGCGGCTAACTCTGCTCGGGCCTTCGACCCGCCGAACTGGAGGGTCGTCGATTTTCGGCCCCGACCCCCGCAGCGGTTTCCTGACTGCTGCGGGGTCGCCTTTTGTGGCGACGAAGATCGGGTCGCTAGAACCGGCGACCTTGGATTGGAAGAAAGCGTGCGGCGAGATGCCGCTCCCCGATCTTGACGCAGCTCGGTGTCGAGATGCAAGCGGCAAGGCGAGGGATCGATC
>QKPP01000214.1:0-38102 GCA_006508105.1 Myxococcales bacterium FL481
CTTGCGGCCCGGCGCCGAGTCGCGCAACACTCCGGCCCCTATGCGCGTGGAGACGAGCCGACTGCGCGTCATCGACCTCCTCCCGGCCGATGACGTCACCGATGACTGTGAGTCCCCCGCGCCGACGCCCGGCGCCTACATTCGCGAGCATCGCAAGCGCAGCGGTCTGAGTCTCGAGCAGCTCGCAGCGGCGACGAAGATCCCGAAACGCCAGATCGAGGCGATCGAACACGATCGCTTCGGCGAATTGCCGGGGCTGGTGTTCGTGAAGGGTTTTCTGCGCTGCTGCGCACGCGCCATGAAGCTCGACGAGGAGACGGTCATCGGGCTGTACTACGAGCAGGAACGGGCCGCCTTGCAAACCCGCCGACGCGAGAGTCCGTCGCCTCCCCGTCCGTCGACCACCTCGAGTCGTGCGTCGTCGTTGCCGGCTCGCGTGGTGCCGCTGCTCCCTAGCCCACGAGTGCTGATGTGGAGTGCGGTGCTGGTCATCCTGACGCTCTTTGTGCTTGTGGCGTTCACCTTGGTCGCCCACATGGGTGGCGGTCAGTCGATCTCTTAGCCATCCGTTGTCGGTCGCCGGGGCCGGCCGCGCCGCCTTACCCGCGGGGCCGCGGGGCGCCGGCGGCGATGACCCATCCCCGACACTCGACGCGGCGAGGTGAACGCGTATCCTTCCGCCGTCCCCGGCGGGCGCGGAGAGCCCGCCGCACCTTCGTTCTATGAGTAGGCCGACCCTCGACCTCGCCCGTCGCGTCCGCAGAGAAGCGATCGATAGCCTGGAAGCTCACCTGGCGCGTTTCGACGACGTGCAGATCGCGGCCGAGCTCGACAGCCTCGATGACGACGAGCGCGAGCTGGTGCTGAGGTCGCTACCGGAGGAGCGGCGACCGGAGGTGCTCGAGCAGATGCGGTCGGAGGCGGCGACGAGCGTGATCCGCCGCTTGGCCCCGGAGGACGCAGCCGCGCTGCTCGACGAACTCGACCGAGACGACGTCGTCGACATCCTGGGGCGCCTCAAACAGCCGGCGTTGGGCGAGATTCTCTCTCGTTTTGACACGCACGACGCAGCCGAGCTGCAAGAGCTGTTGGCCTACGATCCCGATTCTGCCGGTGGTCGAATGGCGCCGGAGACGGTTCGCGTCCCCCAGGACGCCACGGTGGGCGATGTGGTCACCCAGTTGCAGCGTCGCAGTGAGGAACTGCCGCAGACCGCGTTCAATGTCTATGTGGTCGACGAGTTTCAGCGACTCGTCGGCGTCGTCGTGTTGCGCAAGCTCGTGGTCTCCCCCGCCGATCAGGCGGTACGTCACATCATGGACCCGGAGGTCGTGTCGGTCTCGGTGACCGATGACCAAGAAGAAGTGGCGGATCTGGCGAGTCGGTACGACTTGGTGGAGATCCCCGTCCTGGATAGTCAGCGCCGGCTGGTGGGCGTGGTGACCATCGACGACATCGTCGACGTGCTGCGAGAAGAGGCGACAGAGGACATTCTCAAAATGGCGGGCGCCGGCGAGATGCTGGTGGACACCCGTGAGTTTTGGTCGAGTTTTCGCGTGCGCCTGCCGTGGCTGGGCACCGCGGCGATCGGCGGTTTTCTCGTCGCGGTCGCCTTGTCGGGCTTCGCCGATGCGTTGCGCACGGTCCCAGCGCTCGCGTTGTTCATGCCCGTCATCGCCGGGATGGGCGGCAACGTCGGCATGCAAAGCTCGACCATCGTGGTGCGCGGTCTCGCGGTCGGCTATGTGGAAGCGGGCAAAGTCTCGCGATTGTTGTTGCGCGAGGCGCTGCTCGGCATCTCGTTCGGGCTGGTGTACGGCGTGTTGATCGCCCTCTCTGCGCCATGGCTAGGTGACTCGGTGGACGGCTTTCGCCTGGGGATCGTACTGGTGCTCGGGATGGTCGGTTCGATGACCATCGCGGCGACGGTCGGCGCATCGGCTCCCCTCCTGTTGCATGCGGCCAACATCGACCCGGCCGTCGCCACGGGACCGTTTGTCACAACTGCGGTCGATATACTCGGGCTCTTGTTCTACTTCGCCATGGCGACCTGGCTACTGGGTGTGGCGATGTGAGCGGCCGGCAACAACGGTCGCCCGCAGTCGTGCTACGCGTGCGGCCGGTCCGTGAATCCGACTTGATGTTGGTGTTGTTGACGCGCGAGCGCGGTCGCATCGACGCTGTCGCCCGGGGGGCCCGTCGCAGTCGTCGGCGTTTTCCGGGGGGGCTCGCGGTGGGCCAGCGCGGCGTGGCGACGCTCGCCAGCGGGCGCGGTGACGTGTGGCGCCTCGACGAGTTCGAGTGTGAGGGAGATCATGGAGCGATCGGTCGAGATCTCGAGCGGTTCGCCTACGTTGCGTACGTCTGCGAGGTGGCCGAGGCCCTGATTTCGGGGACCGAGCCCGATGATCGAGCCTTCGCCCTCATCGACGACGCGATCCGCGAGCTCGTCGACGATCGGCCCCACCCGGCGGTCTTGCGCAGCGTCGAGTTGCGGTTGCTCGACACTCTCGGCTTGGCCCCCGCGTTGACCACGTGTGCGGTCTGTCGCACCGCGCTTCCGTTGTCGGCGGTTTCGGAGGTGGCCTTTGACCATCGTCGCGGCGGGGCGCTGTGTCGCTTGCACGCCGCCGGCGCGCGACCGGTCGACACGGCGACGATCGAGGCGGCGGCCCAGCTGCTGGTGGTCGATCGGCCGCGAGCGTTCGTCGATGGACTCTCGCGGCCCGAGAGGCGGTCGGTCCGCGACCTGTGCCTGGCCGCGATCCACCACCACGTGGCGCGGCCGCTCCGCTCGGCGGGCTTTTTCGCCTCTCTAGCGCTCCCGCCTGACGATCCTCGGAGCCCGTCGCAAAGCTGAGCCGTCGCGTTGGCCCACTCGGTGTCTCACGCCGCGCGAGCGACTGGATTTCCCGTGCGATGTTGATAGGTTCCCACCCAATGCGGGCTTCGCTATCGCGTGTTGCACGTCGTCAGTTTCCGGTCTCGGCATCGAGGCGGGTGGGTTTGCTCCTGCTCGGCAGCACGTTGGCCGGGGGTTGTGTCGGTGATGCCAACCCGGGCATCGACCCGCCGGATGACGCGTTGTTCTTTCCGCAAGGCCTTGCGCTCGATCCTCGGGTCAGCGACGCCGACTCGGCGGCTTGCACCACGGACCTGGACTGCACCGGCCAGGCTCGTTGCGTCGCGGAGGTCTGCCGCGAGCCCGCGCGATGGTTGTTCGTGGCGAACGCCAACAGCGACTTGCGCTTCAACTCGGGAACGATGCTCGCGGTGGACCTCGACGCGTTCCTCCGCAAGGCGGTAGAAGACGAGCACCAGCGGCCGCAAAACCCGACCTCAAACCAGGACTTCACGGTGCCCGGCCCCGACCACGAGGTCGACCCCTCGGACCCGGCCGGGGCGTGCCGGCGGCTGGCCGGCCGCCCCAGCACCGTGGAGTGCACGGAAGAGCCGTTCGTGCGGTCGGAGCAGACGGTCCGAACGGGCAGCTTCGCCGCGGATCTCGGCGGCTGGAACTACGATTCGCCCGGGAACGACGCGCTACTAGTCGGCCTGGTTCGCGGCGATCCCAGCGTGACGTTCGCCCGCATCCGAGGGGGCCTTGAAGGGGACGACCTCAAGATCGACTGCGGCCAGCACAACACCGACGGGCGCGCCTGCGATGACGCCCACAAGCTCGACGAGCATGAAGGCCAAGGCCTCGGACTCGAGCCCACGTCCTTGGCATTGGCTGATCTCGGCGGCGGTCGTGGTCAAGGGTATGTCGCGCACAGCTACGTGACCGATGTGACGCTGATCGATTTGGGCGACTCGGCGACCAACCCCACCATCGCGGATCGAGCCTCGCTGACGCCCCCGACTCGGCGAACGATCGGGGCGGGGGGCTATGGGATCGATGTACGACCTTGTGACCCGGCGGCTTCTCCGGCATTGACGCCCGACTGCTCCCGACCGCTGGTCTACGCCGGGTACCGGTTCGAGCGGGTGCTGAGCTACTTCACTAGCGTGCCGATGGATGACGGGTCGCAGGATCTGACGCGGGGCGGGGTGGTGACCGCCGGCGCTCCGCCGGCCACCGCCGGTTCACGGCTGGAGATGGGGGGGATGGCCTTTTCGCAGGACGGCCGGGAGCTGTTTTTGCTCCAATCGCTGCCGGGTGCGCTGATTCGCATCGAGGCGGAGGTCAACGAGCTCGGCTCTGTCATCAATGAGCCGGCGGCGGAGGTCGAGGTGTGTTCGAGGCCGAAAGCGTTGGCGCTCTACGAGAACGCTCACCAGCGCTACGGCTTGTTGACCTGCTACGTGAACTCGTCGCTGTTCATCGTCGATCTCGACAGCTTCAGCGTGGTGGCGACGCTCTTTGTCGGCGCCGGCGCGCACAAGATGGTGGTCGATCCCGCGCGCGAGTACGTGTACGTGGCCAACACGCTGGAAGCGACGCTCAGCGTCGTGGACCTCTCGCGCCATCGGCCTTCACGTTTTACCGAGGTTGCCCGATTGGGCATTCGAGAACCGTACAGCTCATGAGCAACGCGCAGGTGGGAGACAGGACGCTGACCCGAATTCGAGCCGCGATCGTGGCCGTGCTTGGCCTGATGGCCGGCTGCCAGGACGCGGAGTATCCGGTGAATCCGAACCGCGCGCTCGATCGACCGCTGGACGCGGCCATCACGTGCGCCAAGGTCAAGTGTGACGAAGACGACCAGTGCAGCGTCGTGATGTTGGCGCTGAGCGAATGCGAGGGCGAGGAGGCCCGGTGTGACGACTTCGACAAGCTGGGCTCAGAAGCGACCGAAGGATCGCCACAGCTGATCGGCTACGTCGCCAACTCCGAGCGCAACGAGCTCGCCGTGTTTCGCCAGTGCGACAACCGTTTGGTGGACCTCGATGTCGACGTGCCGGGCTATAACTTCTTGCCGGTGGGCGAGCTGCCGAGTGCACTGGCAGTTTCTGAGTACGGGTGTCGGGTCACCTCCGTCAATCGTGGCGTGCATAGTTGCGACTTGTCGGTGGTCGACGGACGCGGCGTGGCTGCCATGGCGCTGCGGGTCGGAGAGGCGGATAGCGTCGTGGAGTCGAGCCTGGTCTCGCGGCTTCAGCCGTTGACCTACCGGACGCAAGCAGTCGGTGCACCCCAGTGGCAGCCACTAGGGACCCGCCCCGGGGAGATTGTGTCGGTCCCTTCACCGTTGTCGACGAGCGCGACGATCGCCGACACGCCGGTCCCCGACGAACCGATCGAGGACCAGGCCGAGGAGTCTGCATGCCTCGCGGGCGCGCCCGGCAGCGTGTACGTCAGCTTCCCAAGCTGCGACCTGGTCGCAGAGATTGACCTCGTCAGCCACCGGATCCTGCAAAGCGTTCAGCTGCAGCGGCAAAGCGACGGCACCATTTTTGCGGCGGATACCGGCGCGAGCCCGGTGTGCCCGATCGACTGTCCGAGCGTGCTCGAGGGTGGGGGGGGGCCCTCCGGCAGCGCGACGCTGCCTCCGGGCGAGCTGGCCATCAGTGCCATGGCCCTGGTCTCGCCCGCCGACACGTACGGCGATCTCGATCCGACGGTGATACCGGACAGCTCCCTGTTCGTGGCCGGCTACGGCTCAGACCTACTCATCGAGATTCCCATCGACGACGACGGCGTGTGGGATCCGGTCGGCGTGCGTACGCTGGAGGTGGTGGGCAGCGGCGGGATCGAACGGATCCGTCCCACGCCGACGATGAAGCTGTCCGTCCTGCCGGGAGGGGAGGGCGACGATTACCAGTTCCTCTATCTCGTCGCAGGCGACGGCTCGACGCGGGTCGTCAAGCGCGATCTCGACGCGTTGAGCGAGGACCTGGGGGACGAATGCGATACGCAGATCGATCCCGCGGCGGCCGACTCGTCGACCGAAGCCCAGTTTTGTGCGCCAGTCGCTGAGGCAGAAGGCCGGTTGCCGCTCGAGCGACGGCCCTTCGCGCGGGGGCCGGGCATCCGCCCCCTCCTGGGCGGGCGGATCACCGACTGGCTGTTCAAAAAGCAGCTGCCCGAGTCGGAAACCGCGGACGGCGCCATCTCCACGGGGGGCGAAGGCAACGTCGTCGGCGTGGGGGTGTCGAGTACCGGGGCTATCCACAACACCGTGTTCACGGCGGTCACGGAGAACGACTCTAACCAACTGACGCCGACGCAAGACCCGGTCGGCCTGTTCGATGTCTCGCTGCGGGCCCACATGCTCATGCCCAGCGTGAAATTGAGCTCTGAGCCGACCGCGCAAGACCTCCCGGCGGTCGAGGACGCCCCGCCCGTCCGCCGGATTGACTCGGGAGCCTCCCACCCCACGCGGATGCTGTCACCGCGGCTGCGTCGGGTGGACGGCGCCTACGCGACCCGGCAGTGTGTGCCATCGGACGACGACGTGGACCCTCCCGCGGTGTGTCTGACCGGCTTCGCTCCCCTCGACAACCAGATGTTCGGGGAGATCCAATCGGAGGGCGAGCCCGAATTCGGGTACTACAATCAGCCGGTGGTCCGCGCGGTCGCACCGGACAAACGCAGCTGGTACGGCGGCGTGTGGCGACTTGAGTGGGAGGGACGAGTGCCCGGGACGGAGTCGACGTCGGGGCAGCTTCACTGCGAAAATCCCAGCTGGGACGGCGGTGCGTGCCTCCCTTTGGAGGCCGGAGATGCGAAACTGGTCGATCCCACCGCGACCTTTTGCAGTGACGGCGTCGTTCGAGGCGACAAGGTCGTCATCGCGGCGTGCACCCGCGAAACCGGGTGCCCGCAGGGGCAGCGCTGTCTGACGAACCCGCGGGGAAACAGCGAGACGGGCATTTGTGTGTCGGAGCGCGACTTCGAAGACCGCGCCCCAACGCTGCGCAACGTTTGTGCGGACTTCATCGACGATCCGTGCGGCCCGGTCCACCTCGAGTACTTGATCACGCACGCGTACCAAAACGAGTTGTGGTTGCAGGCGCTCGATCGGCCTGCCGTCTCGGTGCTGCCGGCGTGGGACCCCAACGCCACCGCCGCCGAGGTTCCCGCCGACCGCACCGAGACCGACCGCAAATTGGTCTGCACCGAGACGCAGCCCGACGGCGGGTGCACCGTCGACCAGGACTGCGCCGCGGCGAGCAGCGACGGGACCGAGGTCATCTGCTTCGAGGGCAAGTGTCGCTACGATTGCCCGGAAAACCCCACGCCGGACGACCCGAAAGGCTGCATGCTCCGACGTTTGCCCGGCCCGGCGTGCTTCGAGGAGCTCGTGGCGTACAGCGTTCGCGCTCGGGCCAGCTTCGTCGTGCGCGGCCCGGGGCGCGCGAGCTTTTTGCACGATCGGGTGCGCGTCGCTCCCGATGGACAGTGCGTGGAGCTGGCACCCGATGACCTGTCAGTTTCGCCGCTGCTCACGAGTCGGATCAAGCTGGGCCCGACCGATCAGAATCTGGGGTTACCGCCGTGTGAGGAGGGCGTCCCCCCACAGTTCGCCCCGAACCCGTGCGTGATTCAGTCCCCACAAATGACCGCGGCTGGCGCCTCGCGGTTCCACTACCTGTCGGTCGTCGGGCGTGACAACCCCGCAGGGGAGTCGGGACCGGTGACGGCCGTGCGCTACAGCAACCCGGGCATCCAGCTCGTCCTCGATCTGACCTCCATTCCCGACCTCACTTGGCCGATCCCGGGCTCCTCCTTCGACGAGCCGTGGCCGCTTTCGTCTCGCGCTTTCCATCGGTCACGGATTCCCCGGGGGTACTTCGAGCAGTTCGAGACCGATTTTGCCCCGCGCGAGTCCACCTCCACGGTGTTCGGCCCCGCGACGATCCAGCCGCTCACGTTGCCCGTCCGGATCATCCAAGGGCCCGGTGGTCACGGGTTTCGTGGGGTCTACATCGTCGATAGCAGTGGCCCCGGCACGAGTGACGTTTACCGCGGGCAGGTCGTGCGCATGCTAGCGAGTCAACGGCGAGTCGACCTCGACCCGGCCTTCGACGGCGTGCACTGACGGCGACGGGCGGCCCGAGGGCGGCTACGGTGGCGGCGCGGCGTAGTCGACCACCCGCAGTTCCGTGCGGTTGTTCTGAGCGCGACCTTGCGGGGTTAGGTTCACCGCGCGCGGCGAACGGTCTCCCCAGCCCACCGCGGTCAAGCGCTGCGGCGCGACCCCTCGGCTGATCAGGTACGTCATCACGGCGTCGGCACGGGCCTGGCTACGTGCACGCGGATTTCCGCGATCGTCGGTGTGCACACGAATCTCGACGGCCACGAACTCGGGATGCCCCACCAAGAACACGGCGAGTTCGTCGAGCAAGGCGAGGCTGCGTTCCGCGACCTCGAGGCCCCGGTATGCGATGCCACGGCGCAGCCGGATCCCGCGCGCGCTGCCGCTAACGTTGGGCGTCTCGACGGGGGCGGCCCGGGTCAGGCTGACGGCCAACGCGTAGCCGGCCTCGGTGACTTCGAACATGATCTCGGATGGGGTGAATCCGGGGGCCGACACCACGGCGGTGTATGGACCCACGGGCAAGGCGACGGCGATGCCGGCCGCGGCCGTGGAGGTGAACGGTTCGTCGACTCCTTGACCACGGATGTGGACCGAAGCCGCAATGCCTCGGCCGGTTTCATCCGTGATCATGCCCTGCATCGTGCCTTCGGGGGGCGGCAGTGGGGCGGCCAGGGACACGTCGAGGGTCGTGTCTTTTGCTGGCTTGATCTGGACCGCCTGTTCGACCGGCTCGAACCCGTTGACCTCGACGCGAACCGTGACCGCCCCCTCCGGGAAGCGAAAGCTCGCGTAGGACCCGGCGGCGTCGGTGACGATGGTGTTGACCGGCAGTCCGGGGAAGCTCACCCGAGCATCGGGTACCGGTTGGCCTTGGGCATCGAGCACGTGACCCACCACGCGCCCATCCAACACGGGCTCCGGCAGGGAGGTCGGCTCGACTTCGACCTCTTTGACGATCGGTTTCGGATCGAACGACCAGCCCAGGCCGAGCATGGCTTGCCACGGGGCCACCGCGGGGCCCCATTCGTAGTTGGGGGAGACGGTGCGAATGTCCGCCGCCGCACTGACGTGGAGCCCATCGTACAGGTTCGCTCTCAGTCCCACCGTCACCCAGCTTTGGGATCGCGGCATCGGAGACCCGTCCGCGAGTGCGGTCAGCTCACGAAACAGCTGTTCTTCCTGCGTGGAGATGTTCCACGAGTACTCGACGATCGGGTCAACACCGAACTGCCGCTGCTGCCCGAGACGCAGGGGGAAGTCGGCGCCGACGCGCAGACGGACGCGACTGTGATTGACACCCATCGAAAACCGCAGCACCTCGCGGCTGACCGCATCATCGACGCGGTCAAAGTCGACGAGGTCGTAGGAATTGTCGTACATCCAGCCCGCGTTGGCGCTTAGCCGCACGGGGGCGCGGGAGGCTGTCAGGTAGCGCAGGTCGAGGGTGCTTACGGCATCGACGTTGAAGTTCGCACGTTGCGTGATCAACTTGTCGGACCCCGACAGCAACGTGCCGCCCACGACGGCGCCGATGCCAACCGCGTTGTTCGCGAGTTTGTGGGCCGCCTTGATGCCAAAGGTGGCGTCGCCCAAAGCGAACACGACCGGGGGATCGACCCGATTCGGATCCGCGCGTTCGTTGCGGTTGGCCTGGGTGTAGACGCCGACGTAGGCCTCCGTCCACTTGGTGAAGGTGAATCCTAGGTCGACCGCTCCAGCCACGCGCGAGTGGGTGTCGGCGCCGTACTCGTTTTGCTCGCTGAGCGTGAACTCGCGTCGGCGGAAAAACGACGTGTGCAGGCGGAAGCGGAAGGTGTAGAGACCACCGACGTCGGCGAGCGCGGTGTAAAACAGGCCGATCGGGCCCCGGAGGGCTTGCATCATCGGTTCGCGCCGCGGCCCAACCATGCCTGGGTCTGGCGCTTCGTCCCCCCCGGAGGGGTCGGCAGCGTCGTCGACGGGTCCTTGCGGGTCGGGGGGCAGCTCGAAACGCTCGTCGGCGGGAGGGGGTGGGGCCGTTGGCGTCGCTTCCGAACCGACCGCCGCGGTCGCGTTCGGATCTGGGCCCGCAGCCGGCCCGCCCGCGGGCAATATCGCCTCATTGTCGACGCCGGGGTTGGTCTCCGCGGTGGGGGGCGGCGCCTCGGGGGGGAGGGGTGCGGGCGCAGGCTGAGCCGGAGAAGCTGGGGCGGGGCCCGGTGGGGCAGGAGCCGGTTGAACGGATCCGGGTTGTGCCGGCGGTGGCTGGACGGCAGCGGGTGAAGCCGCCGGCGGTTGGGCGGGGGTCGGCTGACCCAAGGGGGCTTGCTCCGGCACGGGAGCTGCGGACGCGAGCGAAGGGATGGATACACCGAGGCCGAGCGCGAGGTAACGCCGCATGCCGAGGAGCGTCCCCTTTTAGTCGAGGCGCTGTCAAACGACGACAGCACGGATCACGACAGTGCTGTGTCGCCGTCCTGACGCTGGGCGAGTCCGCCACGTCTTGCCTCAGCGGCCGGCACCATCGAGCGAACAATCTCGTCAGCACGGGGTTGCACGGGGGTGTGGCGCGCGTGGTTGCAGTTCGTCGCGTCCCGGCTTTGTACCGACGGCGGGTGGGGCTCGGCCAGCTGTTCGCGTCGACCAAACCCGAGACCACGGCTGCTGTCCACGCAAGCCGTGGAGGACGGCCATCCACGCCAGTTTGTGGACCACCCGCGCCACGGGATAAAGTCCTCAGCTCGCCGTTTACTCCAGGATGATTCCGGTCGCGTCCCACCAGCACTACCCCGCGCGGATCGCCGCGACTCGCTTGTGGAGGTGGTTCGCGGTCGTACTGGGGACCGGACTCGTGTTGCTCATGGCTCCGGCGCGCGCGGCAGAACGTCCCCCCGCCCGGGTCGCCCGGGTCGCTGTCTCGCTTGACGTGCAAACGAACGGTGGACCCCGGTCGGACGGCGAGCGCCCCCCACCGGGGGGAGGTATCGTCCGCGCGCGCGCCCGATACTTCCTGGCCCGCTCGGAAGCCGAGACGCGCGAGCTGTGGTTGCTCAACTACGCAGAGAGTCTGCGTCGGGCTCCGGAGGGCCTCGATGAGCTGCAAACCCGAGCCATGTTCGACGGTCCATTTCGACCCGGCCGACTCGATGTACTCGCCGTTGAAGTCGACGGGAAGGGGAGCGGGTGGCGTCGTGCCGGGCCGCGCCGCGACCTTGTCGTCGAGATCCCGGCCCACACCACCGTCGTGACGGTCGAGTACCGCGTCGTGGTGCCTCGCAAGTACTGGCCATTCGGGTGCAGCCGAGGTCGGTGTTCGCTCGACGGCGCGGTCGCACCGTTGCCCAGTGTCCCTGCGCGGGGGGGGATCCGCCTGGCGGCGGGGGGACGTGTCATCGATCCGGTGGTCTGGTCCGTCGTGCGGGCGCGACTCGATCGGCGCGAGACGTCGACTTGGTACGCGTCGCGCTCGCCTCTCCGCCCGCCGCGGCCGCTTCGGCGTCGAGATACGCTCTTGGTTGTCATCGACGCCCCGGGCTCCGCCTTGGGGCTATCGGCCTATCCGTCGGTGTTTTGGGGCCGGGGTTGGCAGGCGAGCCGGGACGTGGTCGCCGGCACCTACGTGACCGTGCTCGACACCGAGCCGCGGCCGCCGGGTCGATGGCCGCACGAGAGTCGGGCCCAGATTCATCGCGACCGAATCGGGCGAGTGTTGGCCATCGCGGGCGAGTCGATTTCGTTGTCGGCGCACCGGGGGATGACGCGACTGCCCGACCAAGCCGCGTTCGTGGTGGTGGGTCCGTTGCGCAGTACCGTGGCATCGATGCATCCCAATGCGGTCGTGGTCAGCGACCAGGCCTACGAACTGTTTCCGTCTGAGCGGCTACTCAAGTTCCACGATGTTGTGATCGCGCGAGCGTGTCTCGAGCAGCTGGCGACCGCTTGGGTGGTCGGGCGCCACAGCCCGTCGGTGGACGGCTGGCTGGGGGGCATGATCGGATTCGCCTTGACGGGCGAGTGGGAACGGGGACGGTCGCTCCAAGACGAGTTCGCGCAGGACATCTTGGCGAAGCTCACATTCATGCCCGCGGTCGACCGGTTCTTGTACTCGGGGCAAGCGAGCTTTTCGTCCGCGTACTTTCGCGGGAGCGAAGACGCGGGGGCGTTGCGGGACCACCCCTTGCTATTTTCCCACGGCTTGCCACGCGGCCGCCGGATTCACGAGAAACTGCGCGATCTGCTGCCGGGCCGGGCCCTCGAGCGATTCTACGATCAGCTGATTCGCGATCCAGACCAAGACCCGCAGCGCCTGGCCGAGTCGGCATACGGCTATGGGCTCGACTGGTTCTTCGATCAGTGGCTCGGACCGTACCCACTGGTGGACTACACGATCTCCGACGTTCGCAGCCAACGAGTGGGTGGAGGCTATGCGCATGTGATCGAGGTTGTACGCGACAGCAACGTCGCGTTCATCGAGCCGGTTCAGGTGTTGGTGATCGAGCGGGGCGGCGAGGCGCATCACTTGATTTGGAACGGCGACTCGGCCGGGCCCAACGATGACGCCACGGCCGATCCACGACGGGCCCGACACCGGTTTCGGTTACACACCAAGCGGCCGCTCAAAGTGGTTCGACTCGATCCTCGGTTCCGATTGCACGAAGCATCTCGTCTGGGTTTGGCCTCCGACCAGCGCGGCGATAACTTCGATCCTCGATTCAACAACCGTCGGCCGGCGAAGCCTCGCTTTCTCTATACAGGTCTGGGCCTGAACCTGGCCGCCAGCGAGTTTGCCCGGGCCACAACCTCGCGGGCACGGTTGAACGCCGTCTCGGGCTTCGCTGCGTTCGCGGGCGGGCGTCAGCGAGATCTGCGGCGGCTCGCGACCATGCGCCTGTTCACCGATCGCGTCACGGCCGTGGGGCTCGGCGCCGGCATGAACTTCTACTTCCTCGACAAGGTGAATCGTCGTCGGCGCCGGCTGCGGCTACGGCTGGCATTTGTGGGGTCGTCGCTCAAGGGGGCCAACCTCGACGAGCGCGGCGGCGTGCGGTTGAGTCAACAAATCGGGCTATCCGACGACACGCGACGCTACAGTTTTTGGCCCGAGCAAGGACACCGCGTTTCGCTGTTCGGCGACACCCACCAGGTCGTGCTCGACGGCACGGTCATGCGGCAACATGTGCGGCTCGGCGCGGGGTGGCGCCAGTTGTGGCGGATTGCGCACGGGCATGTCGTCGCCCACAACCTCGGGCTTCAGTTCGTGACCCCGATTGCATCCGAACTCGAGTTTCGTTCACTTCTGCGGGTTGGCGGGATTGGTGGCTTGTCCGCCTACTTGGCCGACGAGGCGTTCGGTCGGGCCTTGGCCAGTGGCCAGCTGGAGTATCGGCACGTCTACACCAGCAATCTTCGCGTCAATCTTCTGCACGCGGCCTGGTGGCAACACGTATCGGGGGCGGCGTTTGTCGGGGCGTCGACCGTGTCGAGTTGCGCGAGCTACAGCGGATGGTTCGACCGCGGTAGCTGGTTTTCGCAGGTCGGCTACGGCGTCATGGCCGATCTGCGGGTGCTCGGCGTGACCCCGCAGCTGATCCGGCTCGATGTCGCCGTGCCGCTCAATGATCGCTGGCGTCCGCGGGAATGCCTGGGCCGCAGATTTCCGGGGTACATCGCCGAGGCCCAGGGGCTTCCGGTGCGCGACGTCGGCAGCCTCCTCACGAGCTTTGCGATCAATCTTACATTTACGCAGCCCTTTTGAAGTCTGGCAAGAATCCCTCTCGTCGCGTTGACTGGCACTAGTCCCGCGTCTACGCTCGACAAACGATGATGCGCTGCCAACTCTGCGGGGCTGCGTTCGACGTCGAGGCCGGGTTTTGCCCGCACGACGGCACGGCGTTGGTACGTGACGAGGCATCGATGGTCGCGGTCCCGCCCGCCGACCGCGTGTCGGCGCGCGCCAACGCGGTGCGACAAGGCGACGGGCGTGGCCCAGGTCCGACCGAACCGCCCGCAGACCGGGGCGATCATGTCGTCGGCTGCGTCCTGGACGGGCGTTACCGCATCGACGCTCGCATCGGCGAAGGCGGCATGGGAACGGTCTATCGCGCGACGCACTTGCTGATCGAAAAGGCGGTCGCGGTTAAACTCTTGCGCCCTGGGCACGCCCGACGCGACGATGTGGCCGCGCGCTTCATGCAAGAGGCGCGACTCGCTTCGCGGGTCAAGCATCCCAACGTGGTCGACGTGTTCGACTTCGGACGCGCGCCCGACGAGGCTCCGTATTACGTGATGGAGCTGCTCGCCGGCACCACGCTGGCGGCGGCGCTCGATCGCAAGGGGGCCCTCGCGCCGCGTCGCGCCCTCGAAATCGCGTTGGCCGTCGCCAATGGGCTCGCTGCGGCTCATCGGCAAGGCGTGGTGCATCGCGACCTCAAACCCGACAACGTGTTTCTCTGCACGGACGCGACTGGCTCCGGCACGGTCAAAATCATCGACTTCGGCATCGCCCGAATGCCCGAAGAACCCGGGCGACTGACGGCCGAAGGGGCGGTCCTCGGCACGCCGGAGTACATGTCGCCCGAGCAGGCACGAGGTGAGGAAGTGGATGCGAGGTCGGACCTCTACTCCGTCGGTATCCTGTTGTTTGAGATGCTGGTGGGTCGGCCGCCGTTCGAGAGTGCGAACGCAGCGGTGATCCTCGAGCAGCACATCGCCGGCGACGCGCCGTCGCTCGCGTCGGTCTCGGCCCTGCAGCTGCCGCGGACCGAGTGGCTGCTCGCGCAGCTGTTGGCAAAGGCGCCGACGCACCGCCCGAGCTCGGCCGAGCTCGTTCGACAGCACTTGGAAACTGCGTTGGAGTCTGACCTGGCTCTAGATGCATCCGCTGCGGCCGACGCATCCGACGGGAAGCGAACGGCTTCGATCGGATCGGGTGGCATCCACGAGGTCGCCGCCGGACGACGGGACCACTCCCCGGGCGGGTTGGCCACACTCCGGTCGCCGATTGTGGGGGGAGGCGCCTCGTCGCCGCCTGATCGCTCATCGGCCACGTTGTCGGCCCACCGTCCCTCTCGCGGACCGGGGCGAGTCCCGCGTCTGCGACGGGTCGCGCAGGCGGTGCTCATGACCGCGGGTCTGGCTAGCTGTGCCACGGCGGCAAGCTTGTGGCTCTACGAGTTGAATCGACCGCCGGGGCTCGTGAGCGCCCCCGCGATCGAGCCCCGTTCCCATCCCGGTCGGCGAGCGCCGCTCACCGCTGCGGACGATCGGGTTCCGAGCTGGGCCAAGCGGCGAGCGACGCCAGTGACGTCGCAGGCCCCGGGGAACACCTGGCTCGGGGCGAGTACCGCGACCGCCGAGCCAACGAATGGTGGCCCGCAGGACGCGGGTTCCTCGTCGGTCGCCGCCACGAGCGGCCGGCCGGGGGCCGCCGTGGCTTCGGCCGCGCTGACGTCACCGACCTCTTCGGCGCGCGAGTCCAGCGGGGACGGCAACGTTGACGCTTCGCCGTCCCCGCGACGGCGGCGCGAACCCGGTTCGGGCGCAAGATGGACCCCGCGTCGCGACGAGCGAGCCCCTCCGAATCGCGCGGCGGCAGAGTCTCCGGTCCCGGAACTGAAGGATCCTTTCGAGGGAAAGTAAGTTACGCTGTGAGCGGCACGAACTCACGCGTCTCGCTCGGTTCCGAGCTGCCTGACTCGCCGCTTTTCGCCCGACGAACACCATGACCGATGCTCGCAAGGACTCGAGCCCCCGCGGCACCATGATCGCCCACGCCCACGCGCAGAAGGGCTCCGTGGCCGTCGAGCCCCCCACCACAGACGGCGCAGGGCCGGCTGCGGAGGCGGTGGCGGGCAAGGGCGTGGCCAGGTCCCGGCTCGAGGCACCCTCTGCCGGCGGCACCGGGAGTGCGGACCTGGTGGGCCATACCCTGTTGGATCGCTACTTCGTACTGAGCCGGCTGGGCGAGGGGGGAATGGGGACGGTGTACCTCGCGGAGCACACGACGATCCAAAAGAAGTTCGCGATCAAGGTCTTGTCGCAGGAGTACGCGCACAAGCCAGATCTCGTCGAACGCTTTCTCCAGGAAGCCCGCGCGGCGTCGATGATCAGCCAAGAGAACGTCGTCGAGATCTCGGATTTCGGCGACACGCCCGACGGCTCGGTGTTCTTCGTCATGGAGTACCTCGATGGCGAGGACCTGTCGGCGACGCTGCGTCGCGAGCAGCATCTGCCCTGGCCACGCGTGCGCAACATCATGTTGCAGGTCTGCCGGGCGCTGCAATCGGCTCACGACGCGGGAATCATTCACCGCGACATGAAGCCGGAGAACTGTTTTCGGATCAAACGCGGGCGCAACGACGACTTCGTCAAGGTGCTGGATTTCGGTATCGCCAAGCTCAGCGGGCAAGACGAGACCAGCTCCAAGGGCCTGACTCGGACGGGTATGATCTTCGGCACGCCCGAGTACATGTCCCCCGAGCAGGCCCAGGGGATCCGTCCCGACACCCGCGTCGACATCTATGCGCTGGGTATCATCATGTACGAGCTGCTCACGGGACGCGTGCCGTTCACCGCGGACACGTTCATGGGCATTTTGACCAAGCACATGTTCGAGGTGCCGGAGCGGCCATCCAGCGTCGCTCCCGAGGCCGATATTCCGGCGGACGTGGAAGCGATCGTGCTCAAGGCGATGCAGAAGGACCGAGAGTATCGCTTTCAGACCATGCTCGAGATGGCAGAGGCGATCGAGCGCGCTGGCGATGGGCATGCGCCGGTCGCCGTTGTTCCCGAGGATCCGCGTGCGTCGCTGGTCGCGGACGAGGAAGAGGACGCGCAGGCGATCAAAGGCCGCGGCCGAGGCGTGCTGGCGGTGGCGGTGGCGGTGGTGCTCGGCGGCGCCGGCTGGGCGGGGTTTCGCTACTGGCCACGGACGGACGGGTCGTGGGCGACGGCGGCGAACCTGCCGGCTGCGGTGCCCGCCGCCACGGAGCGCGTGGCGTTGACCCCGACCCCCGAGCGGGTCGAGCCAGAACCGGCCGATCCGGCAACCGAGCCCGTGGCGGCCGACCCCATCGTCGTCCCGGCGGATCCTCCCATGGTCACGTTTTGGATCGAGACCGACGTCGACGCGAAGATCATCGATGCTCGCGATGGCGGCATGTATGGGATGACCAACAGCGAAGCGGGCGTTCAGATGGGCAAGTCGGAAGACCCACTGGCACTTATCCTGCGCGCACCGGGCCGCGAGGATCTCAGCTTGAGCATCGTGCCGAACAGCGACAAGCGATTCGAGCACACATTGACGAAATCCACGAAGAGCTCGAAGCGCCGATCATGGAGCAAACGCAAGGCCAAGCCGCCCGCCCCTCCGGTGGACGAAGAGGCGTCCACGACGCTCGCTGACGGCCCCAACGAAGAGGCCAGCCCCGCTGACGCGGCCGCCGACTCGGTCTCACCGGGCGAATCGGACGACAGCTCAGCCGAGGCCAAGCCCCCTGGTAGTCTGCACGCGCCGGATTTGAAGGACCCGTTCAAACGCTAGGTCGCTGGCGTCTTGAACCGCGAGCCTCGGTCCGAGCCGTCGGTTCCTGGTCGAGCCGGGCGCGCCTTCACCGATGACGGCCCCGGCTGATCTGGTCGGGGTCGAGGACTGTCGTGGGGGTCGGTTGGGCGCGCCGACGGGGCCCGGCGAGGCCCCGCCCCGCCGCCCTCGAGTCGACCTCGTCAGGCACCCGCCGATGGCGGGTCCGCCTTCGACGGCAGCGGCGGCAACTCGAGGCTGCGGGCGAAGTAGGCCGCGATGCCCGGAAGGTCATTCGCGATCCAGCGCTCGGGCTGCCGGGGGTTGAAGCGCCAAAATAGCGACGGCGCTCGCAGGTGCTGCCGTAGGCTTGCGACGACGGTGAAGGTCTCGATACAGGCGGCCCAGGTCCGCCGGGCGTGGTGCTGATGGTCCTCTTGCTCGCCGGTGAACAAGTCGAACTTGCGGTGGGCCAGTCGACGGTATCGGGTCCCTGGCTGCGCTTGTGCGAACGAGCGAGCAAGCGAGATGTAGGTCGCATAGCTAGATCGATCGGTGACACGGGCCGGGATGACGGTCCCCATAAACGAGTGCAGGTTGAGACCGGCGTGGAACCCCACGTCGGTGAACAGCCGGTCCAAAGCGTAGGTCTCGGGCTCGCTGAGGGGTGATTCGCCACGAAAGTTGGCGCTGCCCGGTCGGGCCGATCCCGCCCACGGGAGGTTGCGAGGGGACGCTCCGCCGGGGATCGGGTAGTTGCGATTGAGGTCGACGCCGCGGGCGTTCGTACGAAGCTCGGCGAGGCGCCCCCGACCACCGGCCGCCCAGGTGCGCGCGTAGCCGTCGGGATTGAGGCAAGGCGCAATCCAAAGCTCGGCGCGCTCGCGCAAGCCGACGATCGGGCTGGCGTCGGCTTGCTGAAGACAGGCCATGGCCAGCGCCGGTGCGATGTACTCGACCCCATGAATGCCGGCGCAGCACAGCAGCCGCGGCGTGGGCCCGCGTGCGCTCACCTGAGCCGGTAACCGCACCACTTGGAGCGGGCGCCCTTGGACCGACGTCCCGTACTCGTGGAGCTCGCCACCCATGCGCTCGGCGAGGGCTCGAACCGACCGCTCGCGCTGGCAGGGCGAGAGGTACGGCTCGAGCATCGCCGCGGCACGCATCCGGGCTAGGTCGACGTCGGTGCCGGCTCGGTCACCGATGCGCCCTCACCCTCGTCCGATCCGGGGGTCTCCTCCGGCGTGGTCGGACCGGGATCGTCGGCGGACTTGGCCCGCGTAGCCGTCCGCGATCGAGTTCGCCGCTTCGCGGCGGGGGCAGCGTTCGCTTCGTCGGCCGCGTTCGCTTCGGCTGGAGCGTCGGCGGTCGTCGCCGCCGACTTCTTGGATCGGCCCGAGGACGCGCGACGGGTTCGGCCGGCGGTCTTGCCCCGCGGACGCGCGCGGCTCGACCGGGTTGGCTTCTCCTCGTCGTCAGCGGTCGGAGGCGGCTTGGTCGGGGTTCCCGTCGCTGTGGCCGACGTCGAAGCGTCTTGCGTTGGCGCCTCTGCATCCATTCCGGCGGGATCCGCCGCGGATGGCGGCGATTGTGGACCTTCGGTTGGATCAGCCGAGCTGGTCGCGGAACGACGGCCTCGCGGCGGAGCGGTGTCGCGCGTCGCCGAGGTGCGACTCGCCGCTTTTCGCCGCCGGCTGCTGCTTGCGGCCGTCTTCGGGGAACGCGTGGTGCGACCGCGCGGGCGCGCCACGGGGGCGTCCGTGGTGTCCGCCGCATCGGCCGCAACGGTGGACCCGTCGGGTTGGGCGGATTCGTTCGCGGAGGGGGGCTCGGCGTCTGCACCAGCGTCCCTTGCCTCCCCGATCTCCGCCGGTTCGTCGTCGGCGGCGGGTGACAGCGAAGCCGGCGCGGTTGAGTTCGCCGGTGTCTCGCGGTCTTGCGCCGAGCTGTCGGACGCGGCCGCGGCGGGGCGTGCGGCGAGCTGCGGCGGCGGGTCGTCGCGGCGGGGTTCGGCGGATTCCGGTTGGGCCGGCGCCGTCTCGGGGGCGTCGTTGTCCACGGCGACGGTCGCCACGGCCGGCTGCGCTCCAGCGGTCTGATCCGCCACCTCCCCGGCATGCGCCCGGGGGGGCGCGGACGGGTCGAGCAGATCCGGCGCGGACTCAGCCACCTCGGCGGCCGTTTCCTCCGTTGCCGGCTCGGTCGCCCTGGGCGGTGCAGGCGGTGCACCGTCCGCGTCATCGGGCGTCTCAGGCTGGTCCGCACGACGAAGCTCCAGCCGTTGGCCGTCGATCTCTCGCTCGGCCAGCGACGAGGACACGCTGTCGACAAGCTGCGCGTCCAGTCGGAACGACGTCGACGTCTCGTGGACGGTCAGATCGCGCACGGCGCGGCCTCGGGCTTGTGCCTCGTCTCGCAGCAGCGCGCGCACGTCGGCCGACTTGTACCGGTGCTCGCGACCCAGGTTGAGCACGACATCGACGTATGCCGCCGGTGGCGAGTTGGTCTCCGAGCTTGTCTTGGGCCGCGGCCGGGGAGCGGTACCCGCCGCGGCACCGCGGGTCACCGAGACCACTGGCGCCGGCGGAGGCGTGGGCACGTCTTTCGCCGCGTTGGCGTCGCGGTAGTCGTCGGCCTCGAAATCGCGATGGGTGTACTTCGCTGCCCAGACCTCCCAAAAGTCTTTGTGCGGCGGAGCGGTGAGTTCCGGAAGCGGGGGCGGGGCCGACTTCTTTTTGCGGCGCCGGCGTCGTCGTTTCTTCTTGGTTGCGTCTCCGGTCGGCGCGTCGCTGCTGGTGGCCTCCGCAGTCGCGTCTTCTGAGTCCGATGTGCCGTCGTCCGCCGGGAGGCTGGCGGGGGTGGTCCCGTCGTCGGGTTCAGCGCGGGTGTCCTCGACCGCGTCAGCTGGCGCGGAAACCGCCGCATCGTCGCGTTCTCCGACATCGACGTCGGCGTCGTCCTCCTCGTCGTCGTCCTCCTCGTCGAGACCAGTGTCGGACGACACGTCGGCGACCGCAGCGTCTCGCGACGACAGATCCTCGAGGGTCACCTCATCCTCGAGTTCGTCCATCAGGCCGCGACGGCGGCCTTTGACGGTCAAGTCATCGAGCTCGTTGACCTCGCCGAACTCCGAGCGCACCGCCGCCAGCTCGTTCTCGTCGATGTCGATGAGAATCTCATCTTGGCGCACGCTCACGGAGCGAGGCGCCTCGGGTCGCGGTGCGCCGCGAGACCGTGATCTTCGCCGCGATCGGCCGCGTCGGCGGCCGGTGTCGTCATCGCCGGTGGCGGGCGGGAGCTCCTCTGGCTGAGCATCGTCGGTCGCGGGAGCGGCGGGTGACTCCGCCTCGGAGGTGCTCTCAGCGGCGTTCCGACCGCGTCGTCGCCGTCGTCTCCTCCGCCGCGGGGCGGCGTCGTCTTCCGAGCCGGCCTCGCTATCGCCGGGGTCCGCGTCCGACGAGCGGGCGGCGGATCCCGAGGCCTCCAGATCGATAGTCGCCGTCTCTGTCGCCGCCGTCTCCGTCGAAGAATCAACGTTGGTCCGGTCGTCGGCACGCGTTGACAGGTCGTCCGACGTTGCGTCCGGATCGGTCTCGGGGTCGAACGTTGGCTTCGGGCCGTCCGTGGCGATCGAAGGGGCGGGGACCGGGCCCGCGTCGGCGGACGGTTCGACGAGCTCTCCCGCGCGCGAGGCATCGTCAGGCGGGATCGACTCCCCCGCGAGGTCGGCGGTGCCGAGCGACGGGCCTTCGACCGCGTTCGCGCGCGCGGCCGCGCTCGACGCAGGGTCGCTCGGTGCGGTTCCCGTCGCACTGTCTGGCAGCGGGGTCTCCGCGGTCTCACGGGCACGTCCTCGTCGACGTCCCCGCGATCGACGTCGCTCGCCAGCCTCGGTTCCCGGGGAGGGTCGAGATTCGCGCGTGGGGCCGGCCTCCTCGGCTGCGGCGGGGAGCCCCCGATCGGCGGACTCTACCTCGACGGCGACCGGTTGCGCACTCGTTCCATCCCGGGCGGACTCCGCCAGAGCGTCGGGGCGAGCTCGACGGCCGCGGGCTCGACCGCCACGTTCCCGTGACTCGGGGCGTGGTCGGCCGCCACGATCCCGCCGGTCCTCACGGCCGCGCTCCCGACGGCCGAGGGGGCGCCGCGAGGACTCGCGCGGAGGCAGTTCGTCGGCGGTCGCCGCGGCCTCCGCATCGCTCACTCTTGAGGGGCGCCGTGGTTCACGCATCGCCTGGCTGAGCAGAAACGCGATGACTCGCTCGCCGCGAGGATCGGCGACGAGTTGGCGCGACAGCGCGACCCATTCCGGCGATACGAGCTCAGGGAAGCGGCGACTGATGCCATCGAGCTTGATCTCATTGCGGCGCGCCGACAGTTCCGCGGCGGGAGGAAGGTGCCGTTCTTGGAATTCGAGGCTCGGGTAGACCTTCTTGAGCTGGTAAAAGCTGCCAATCTCTTGGGGCCCGATGAGGCTGATCGCCACGCCTCGCCGCCCGGCTCTTCCGGTGCGGCCCGTCCGGTGCACGTACACCTCGGCCGCTTCTGGGAACGAATAGTTGATGACGTAGCCGACGTGCGAGATATCGATCCCGCGCGCGGCGATATCGGTCGCCACCAAGAATCGCAGCCGATGCTCTCGCATCAGTCCCATCACGTGCTCGCGCGCGGCCTGGGTGAGATCGCTGGAGAGGGCTTCCGCGTCGAATCCTCCGCGCTGGAGCACGCTTGCGACCAGCTTGGTCTCTTCTCGAGTGTTGCAGAAGACGATCGCCGTGGTCGGGTCCTCGACCATGATCACGTCGAGGAGATCGCGGCTTTTCACCGCGTTGTTGGCCGAGTAGTAGGCGTGTTGAATCTCAGACGCGGCCACCTGATCGCCGGAGAGCTCCACGCGCACGGGGTCTCGCATGTAGCGACCCGCGATACGCACGATCTCCTGGGGAAGCGTGGCCGAAAACAGACACGTCTGATGCTGATCCGGGCAGCGGTTGAGGATGTCCCGGATATCCTCCAAAAACCCCATGGAGAGCATCTCGTCGCACTCGTCGAGCACGACGGTCGTCACACGACTCAAGTCGAGCGAGCGTCGGCGCAGATGGTCGAGGATCCGTCCCGGGGTGCCCACCACGGCGTGGACGCCTTGTCGCAGCGCGTCGAACTGCGGTCCCATCGCGGTGCCGCCGTACACCGGCAAGACTCGGACCTCGGTGTCCACCGCCAACCGAGTGAGCTCGTCGCAGACCTGTTTCGCCAGCTCGCGGGTGGGCAGCAGCACGAGCAGCTGCACGCCGGTCTTCGCCGCGTCTTCGGAGACGAAGCGACGGGCGAGCCACGGCACACAAAACGCGCCGGTCTTGCCGCTACCCGTGTGAGACTGGACCAGTACGTCGTTCCCCGCGGCAAACGGGGGAAACACGCGACCCTGCACGGGGGTTGGTTTCGTCCAACCGAGCGCTTCGATACCGCGGCGCAAAGCGTCGCTGAGCTCGAACGCCTCGAACGACTCGAGCTGGACTGGCAGCGGCGAGCCGTCGGGCGGGTCCCCGCCCGCCTCGTTCTCGGACTGAACGGGGCGGCACGGCGGTTCGGACGGTGCAGGAGAGGCTTGCGAGGGCGTCTCGGCTGCGACCGGTGTCGAGTGGCGGTCGGGCTCCGTCGCCGCGGGGTCGCTTGACGCGGCCTCGGGGCCGAGCGCGTCGGATGCCGCCGCGGCGGGCGGCGTGTCGTCGGCGGCAGGTGAAGAGGCGTCTTCGGCACTGCTGTCCTGCAGCGGGCCGCTCAGCGATCGGGGCTCGTCGGTGTCCGCCGTGGCGTCGACGTCCTCGGATCCGGAGTCACTGCCGCCTGGCGTCGCCCGGCCGGGCTCCGCGGTTGGCGTAGCCTGAGCGGCAGGCCCGGCGTCGATCGCCGGGGCGCTCAAAGCCGCTGCGGCAGGTTCGCCGTCACCGCGGTCCACCGCGTCGATCGATGGAGTCGTGGCCTCGTCGGGGCGGTCCGGACCGCGGCTTTGCGAGACTTCGTCACCCGGCCCAGTTGGATCGCTCGCCCCGGTCCGTGCGGGGGCTTCTGTCGAAGCGCCTTCGTCAGATCGCGTGTCCTCGTGGGTTTGGTCGTGCGGGGGAGTCGAGCCTTGGTCGGGAGTGTTGGGGTCAGAAGAGGGAGGGTGGGAAGAGTCGGGGGAGGGATCCGTCTTCGGACGGCCCTCGTCGCGCTCGCTCATGGCTGTGAATCCTAGAGCGCGAGAAGCTGGGTTCGTGCCTCGGCGCGACGCTGTTGGCTGATCTGGTAGTGTTTGAAGCTTGATTCCAAATGATCAAGGCTGTCGACCAGTTCTGGAGAGGCGCCGCTGCAGGAATCGCGAGTCTCGCGGAGAAGGGTGGAAAACTGAAGGTCAGCGTCGTTCGCTCTCGAGGGTGCGTTGTCTGACCGATCGAGGAAGCTGATGAGCCGGCGGTGGAGGAGCTGCGCTCGGTAGTCGCAATCCACTGCCGCTGCCGGCAGTCCGGCTCGTTGCTGGTGAAGTCCGTAGCCGGCTGTGATGAGAACATAGCCGACCAAGATGGACGTGCCACCAACCTGGGCCCAGGCGATACGCCGGGCTCGACGCGGGGAGTGACGTTGTTGCAGTCCGGTGATTTTGGCAAGCGCGCGCGCGCGGGTCAAGCGCTATCGGGAGAGCTTGCGGGTGACGGGGCCCCCCACTCGCGTCTTGTGCTCGGCCGCAGCGGCCCCCGCTTTCGTTCGGGGGATTGCGGCTTGGAGGCGCGCGCGGACCCGGTTCGGCCCGAAACGCGGCGCATGCGGTTGCGATCTAGTCCCCGTCGCACTGCTGCGTGGCCTGAGGATCCGGGGGGCGGATCGTAAACTGCACGATCTCACCGCCATGGGTGGGCGTTAGCGTCGCGCCCTTGGGGGTCAATCGTCGGATGCGACACCCGACGGATGAAGCCGATCCGGCGCGGTGGTAGCAAGCGCCGGGATCGTTCAGATCGAGCGGTTCGCTCCAAAGCGGGCTGACAAGCGGGTTGACGTGGGTTCGCGGGGGATCGACGAGATCCCAGTAGGCCTGATCACGATCTTTCCATGATCCGAAGTCGATCGCTCGCATGTTGAGCCGTTGCTTGTCGGTGGCGCCGCCGCCGAGCCGCACGCGCGCGGTCTCGCCGGGCTCGAGCGCAAGGGTCTGCCCGATATCGACGATGAGCTCTCCGGGATCGTCCACCAAGATCCCGCCCTGCGCTTCGAGTCGCAGATCGAACACGTGATAGCGAGCGGGTCCGCCGGGGAACCCCAGCTGGGGCAGGGCGGTGACCAGGTAGACCCCCGGATTCACCGGCAACACGAAGTCGCCGCGCTCGTCAGCCACTTGCGAGTAAAAGAACGGGCCCAGCGGGGGGCGGTCCGCATCATGTTCGTCCTCAATGCGTAGACGCTCGGCCATGATCTCGGCCGATGTCGCGTCGCAAGCCGTAAACCCGGACTGGCAGACGACCCGGCCGGATAGGACGGCGCGCGGGGACAGGTCCACCGGGATGGATCCCTGAGCGCGGGCCGCGACCGTTTGGTGGTACGAACGGAACGCGGAGTTGTCCTTCGTGACGACACTCATCGTGTAGACACGCTCGTCCACGGCGCTGGGGGCGGCGAGTACGACCCCGCAGGGGCTGGACACGCAGGCGTGCAAGGAAGCGGAGAACGACCCCACTTCATCACTGGCCGCGGCCACGGCGGGTGGCAGGCACGCAAGCGCCTCGTGGCTATCGGGGCTCCAGACGTCATCGGTCCCGCGTACGACTGGCGTCTCAAACTCGACGCGTTCGACCTGTTCGAGGGCATCACATGCCCCGTCCGATGGGATGCTGCTTTCCGTGGTGAAACAGCTCGTGTCGCAGCACAAGCGCTGCTCGTGTCCCAAACCGATGAGGAGCGGGCTCGCAGACAACGGGACGGACACAGGAAAGCCTTGCCACCGCGGCACGCAGATGTCCTTGCTCAGTTCGATATCGGCAATCGCCACGTTGGGATCGACCGGCTCCTCGGCCAGCTGAATCCGCGCGTTGAGGCGAATCGAAGGATAGCGCACGCTCGGGTCCGCGGGGGTTGGAGGCTTGACGCCGAGCTCGAACTCACGCAGCCCCACCCAGTCAGGGGCGCAGTAGCTGTACACATGAGCGCGCACGCGTCCTAGGCTCTCGGGTGCGTCGCTCGACTGAGCGTCGGCGGCCAGCAGCCCCTCGAGCCCCAGGGCGCAGCGGTTCTTGTTGGCGTCGCACTGCTGCTCGGGGTAGGCCGGCTCGCACTGGTCGTCGACTTCCTCGCACGTCGTGGCCAGGCTGACCCCGTCGATCTGCGGCCAGGCGGTGTCGTTGGCCGTGGGTGAATCGTGCGTCAACCGGATCTCCGCCCCGCCCAGGTGGACGCTGGCGTCCTGTGGCTGGGCGCGCGAGGCTCGGACCAGGCCGCTCACCGGCCAATGGCACCGCCAGTCCGAGATCAGCTCGACCGTGCGGTCGAAGAGCTCAGGGCGACTCGGGTCGAGCACGTAGTGCAAACGCGCGTAGGCATCGGGGGCGTCCTCGGTCGGATCGACATGCAGCAGTGAGCCGATTCCCGCGCTGGGTGCCAGCTCGACGCTGGCCGACGCTTCAGCATCGGCGGTTCGCAGCTGGTCTTGGAGGGCATCGACCCCCGCAGGTGATCGCGTGGTCGCGGTGATCTGGCTCGCCGCGTGCGATGCGGCCGCGATGCAGTACCCGCGCTCGGCGACGTACTCGTAGTCGGTGGGGCAGGCGTGGCTGGGGTTGTCGAGATGCCGGCCGAACGCCCTGACGACCTGAAGGTTGACTTCACGGCTGAGCTGCGTGAGCGGCAACATCAATGCTTGTGCCCCCGGCTGGGTCTCACACCCCAGAAAATCCAGCATGGTGTTGGACGCCGCATTCTCGACGCGTAGGGCGAACGCGGCTCGCACTGCGGGGGTCGTGAAAAACTCAACACAAACGCCGCCTTGCTCCAACGCGCAGACCAATCGGCCGCTGCAGTCCTCGTCGCTTTGGCAAGCCGTGCTTGGAGGCTCGACCGGGGCCAGCGAGTTGCATGTCCCGAGGCTTATCGTCGCGGCCCACGCCGTGACGAGGCGAGCTACTGTTCTTCGACGCATTGCTCTTGGCAGCTCTCGTCGGAACTGTCGTGGCAGTAGAATACGTAGTCGAGCCGGTCCCACGTCGCGCCGGCTGCGATGTCGGGCACGCCGATGCGTGGTGGCGGATCGCCGACCCCTTGGACCGGCGGGGGCGTGTACCACGGCCGATCGGTGACCAGCACGGTTAGCGTGTGGAAGCGTTGTCCCATCTCCGCCGTTGTGCCGTGTGCGTTGCACAGATCGACGCCACGATCGCCGGCCACGACGAGTCGGCGGGTCTGCGGAGAGGGGCGCAGCAGCACGCTGCTGTCGTAGGCGGCGGAGTCGAGGATGAAGCGGCCGGTGTGGAGATCGCGGTAGGCCACATGACTGTTCGCCGACGACGTCGACGACGACGACGAATCCCAGTCGAGCAGTAGAGCCGCGAAGACCTTGTCCGTGTCCGGTTCCACATCCTCATCCTCGGCAAAAAACTCCAGCGGATTGAGGTAGTTCGCGTCGTAGAACCCGAACTCACACTCACAGTAACGATAGAATTCTTCCTCGGCTCCGGGGTCGAGAAAATGCGGCAGGCCGGGGCCTCGAGGCAACGGGCACGCTGGCGTGCAGTCGACCCCGTCGTTGGGCTCGTCGCAACTGCACTCTTCGCCTGGACGCAACACGATCGGCTCCACGAGGCGAACGGCGTGTCGGTTGACGTTGCCCCCACGCTCGACGTCGATGCCGCGGTCGGTGAACACACAAACGCTCTCGATCGCGACCGCCGCCAGGGTTGCCGCACCGAGAATCAGGCGGGTTCGCGGACGGGCCCGTCGACGCCGGCCGTGGTGGGTCATGGGGTCCTCGCCGGCGACGTGGAGCCCTTTTCCTTTTCGAGATGACGGAAGATGGTCCGCGGGTCGACCCCCAGATCTCGGGCGGTCTTGGTCCGGTTTCCTCCGTTGAGCGCCAAGATCTTGTTGATGTACTCCCGCTGCCATTGTTCCCTCGCTTCCGCGAGCGGCACGACGGCCTCATCGGGATGGATGGCCGCGGGCAGATCGAGGTCGAGATCGGCGTCCGACAACGTCGGCCCATCACTGAGCACCAACGCCTTTTTGACGTGGTTTTCGAGCTGGCGAATGTTGCCTGGCCAGGAAAACCGCATCAGAGCCCGGACGGCGGACTGGTCCAACGCGGTGGCCGGATTGATCTTGCGATCGAACTGCTCCGCGAACCGACCCAGCAGGTACCGCGCGATCAGGAGTACGTCGTCCCCGCGCTCACGCAGCGGAGGCAGGTCGATCGCGATGACGTTGAGGCGGAAGTACAGGTCCTCCCGAAAGCGCCCGTTGTCGACCTCGCTTCGCAGATCGCGGTTCGTCGCCGCGACGATGCGGATGTCCACGCCGTGCGGTTTCGTCTCTCCCACCCGCTGGACTTGGCGCTCTTGTAGCACGCGTAGCAACTTGACTTGTAGCGCAAGCGGCAGTTCGCCGATCTCGTCGAGAAAGACCGTGCCGCCGTGTGCGGCTTGGAACTTGCCAATCTGGTTGCTCACGGCCCCGGTGAACGCCCCTTTGACGTGGCCGAAGAGCTCGGACTCGATCAGGTTCTCGGGAATGGCTCCGCAGTTGACGGTGATGAACGGACCCGATGAACGAGGCGAACGATTGTGAATCTCGTGGGCGATCAGCTCTTTGCCGGTGCCCGTCTCCCCGCTGATAAGCACGGTGACGTCGGTGTTGGCGACCTTCTCGACGCGCTTGTACACCTCGATCATCAGGGGGCACGCGCCGATGATCGAGCCGAACCGGACGCGTTCCAATCGCTCGGCCAAACCGGCACTTTCGCGGCGTAACTCGTTGAGTAGCTCCGCATTCTTGATAAACAGGGCGGCCTGACCCGCGAAGACCTCGAGCACCTCGAGTTGGTCGTTGGTAAACAGGTTGACCACGGTATTGTTGCCGACGTAGATGAGACCGAGGAGCTCACCTCGAGCCAGCAACGGTGCACACATGACGCTGCACAGCCGCAGATTGATCACCGATTGGCTGCTCTGAAAGCGACCGTCGTTGTACGCGTCGGAGATGATCTGCGGACGTCGCGAAGTGATGACTTCACGAATGATGTCGTCCGACAGCAAATGCGCGGGATCGTCGACGGGTTCGCGATCGAGGTTGCGGGCCACCCGAATCTCGTAGCGCGAGCCGTCCGACAGCACGAGAAACCCCTTGCTGGCCCGAGTGAGGGCGACAACCTGGTCGATCAGCTCGTTGAGCAACCCCTCCAGGTCACCCGGCTGCAGTAGTCGGTGGGAAAACTCCGACAGCCGCCGCATCGCGGCCACCGAGATTTCAGCGCTCGCTTCGCTCGACGGCCGGTCCGGCAGATCCACGGTGGAAAAGGTGAGTTCGGTCGCGCCGATGCGGATCACGTCACCGTGTTCGAGTTCTTTGGAGCGCAGTTTCTTGCCACCGACGAAGAATGGGAAGCTCCGACTCGTGGACTCGAGTAGGTACGCCCCGGGCTGGTGGATGAGCGTCGCGTGGGTCGGCGCGACGTCGGCGTCCAACAAGGTGAGCTGGCAATCGGGAGACGAGCCGATGGTGGTCAGGCGCCGGGTGATGGCGACCCGTTCGGTACGTCCGTCTTTGCCCGTGTGTTGCAGGTGGGCCATAGCGGTTCAAAAGGCGATGTGTACGCCCAGCCCGGCGCCACCGGGCACCACGGCTGGGCCGGGCGTGACTCGGATCGTAGCATCGCGGGACCCGGTCGCAGCGCCAGAGGGGGGCGAGAGCAGCTCTCGATCGAGTTCGCGGCGGGGAACGCGACGAGTCCGCTGCGTCGTGAAGGGCTCGAAGGTGAATTGGGCGACAATGATGTCAGCGGCGACGAGGCCGAGGAAAGCGAACCCCAACCCTTGCTCCCAGTTGCGTAGGTTCTTGACGCGCTGCTTGAACTCTTGGAACTCGCTGTCGCTGTAGTCGGACGGGGCCGTACACACCAACGAACCGCGCTGAAAACCGTTGGTGCGAACGCAGTTGAGGTTCGTTTGACGATTGATGAGGAGGCCGAGACCCGCCCCTCCGGCGATGGCCTCCAGGCCCAGGAATAACCCGGCGATGCCCGGTCGGCCGTTGTAGAAGTGTCCCACGCCCAGAGGGATCAACGCGGGCCCCCGGGAACGCGCGATGCGTTCGGTGATCACGACCTCTTGGTCGTCGTACGCCGTCTGGAGCGTCGCCATGCGATCCTGCAACGCGTCGTGTTGGACGTTGAGCTCGTGGAGGTCCGCTTGACACACCAGGTTCTCCGCTTCGCAGCTCACCGACTGCGCCGCCTCGCGGGCCTCCCGAATCCGTTTCCACACCTCATAAAACCTCGGGCCATGGACGGCCGCCGGTGGTTCCCAGCCGGGGTAGGTGTCCATCAGCCGGATGATGTATCGCCTCGCCATGCCGTCGGCCGTCGCCTCGTCGAGGGTGGGATCGAACAAGCTGGCGTCGGCGAGGTAACGCAGCGCCATCTCGGTCCGCTCGGGGGTCGCCAGTTCGCCGTCGTTCGCCACCCGCGGCTCAAGTAGCTGTCGCACCTGGGCCCACTTTCCCTGTCGCCACGCATCAAGCGCCGGCTCGAGGACGGGGGTTGCGGGGTCGTCCTTCGTTGCGGCTGTCGGCTCAGCTATCGGCGCCGGAGCGGCCTTCGCCGGCTCGGCGGGCGATGCGGGCTGCGACATCGCGGGTGGCGTCACCCCCATCCAGGTCAGCAGCAGCGCAGATGAGGCGAGGAGGTGCGATCCTGCGACTCGCATCGACCGCCGCAGAGTAACGCATCACCGGCCCAGAGGGGAGTTGCGTTTCGCCGCCGCGAAGGGGGCAAAAATGCGCTGTCCGATGCGATCAGTCGGCCTCGGCCACTTCGAGGTCCACGCGCCACTCGTTGTGACCCGGCGACAACGACTTACGCTCGGTTCGGGCCTTGAACCCACGGGCGCGCAAAGTGAGCTCGACGTCCAGGCGATCGCGTCGCGGATCCACGCGAAGTCGGGGAAATCGCTGAGGGGTGTGCTCCCCCACACAGCCCCGGTGGCATTGGACCACGAAGCCGTCGGGGTAGTCGACGAACTCGACATCGATCGCTTTGGGCTTGGCGAGCAACACCACTGGTTGCTCCGCCGTGCAGTCGCCGGGGTAGACGACTTTTTGGCCGTCGTACCGCGGCCCGTCGACGAGCGAGACGCGGACGCCGGCCGGCGGGACGTCGAGCTCAACCGCACCGGAGCGCGGGACCGGGATCATGCGCGTTCCCGCCGAAAGGCTGTAGTCACCGCGCTGCGCGACTGGGATCTTGTCCACCCGCAATCTGCAGCGGGTCGTCTCGGGGTCCGGTTGCCGGCGATTGGGTCGGTCGCGGTCGCGTGTCCGCGGCGGCTTTGCGCTCGCCGGCTTCGACGGCGGCGACGGGCCTGGGGCCACGGGGGACGCGTCGGCGATCGGCGGGGTGGGGCCGCGAATCGCTTGGGCCGCCGGCGTGGAGGTGGTGGGCGGTTCCCGGGTCTTCACCGCCACGGCCGCTTCCGCTCGCGGCTTTTGCACGGCCGCAAGCACCGGCGGTGGAGTCAGGCTCTGCTCGTGCTCGCGCTGCATCATCACCACCGCGGCCGCCGCCAGCCCGCCCGTCGCGGTGAGGGCTCCGACCACGAGCAGTTGTCGCATTCGCTGGCCGCGACGGCGCACAACGTCGAGCAGCGCGTGGGCCTCGGCGTGCTCGGGGTCGAGCTCCACGATCCGACCGAGCAACGCCAGCGCTCGGGCCGTGTTCCCGCCGGAGACGGCCCGCTCGGCTGCGACGACCAAGGCTCGGCACACGCGCTCGTCGAGCTGACGCACGTACTCCACGGGGGTCGTGAAGTAGGTGCGCAGCTCCGCCTCGCCGGTGGGGATGCCAACGGCGTCGAGGTAACCTTGTAGATCGCTGGCGAGTGCGCGCGCGGACTGATAGCGATCATCTGGTTCGCGGGCCAAGCTACGCGCGATGATCTCTTCAAGATCGTCGTCGACCAGCGGGCAGACGCTCGAGGGGCGGGGGTACTCCGCGTCCGCGATCCGATTGAGGACCTCGTGGGGGTTGCGACCGGAAAACGGAAGGGTGCCGGTGGCCAACTGGTACAAAAGGATGCCGATCGAGAACAGGTCGGTTCGCGCGTCGATGTTCCGTCCGTTGATCAGCTCCGGCGCCATGTACGCGGGGCTGCCGAGCAGCTGGCCGGTGAGGGTCAGCTTCTGTTGGTCGAGGATCTGCGCGATACCGAAGTCCATCAGCTTCAGGCAGCCGTCGACCTCTCGGATCATGACGTTCTCGGGCTTGAGGTCGCGGTGCACGACCCCGTGCTCGTGCGCGTGCGCGAGGGCTTGGCACAGGTGGTGGACGATGAGGGCGGCGAGCGCTGGGCGAGGGGCGAAGTCTTGCGCCATCCAAGCCGCCAGCGTCGGACCATGAATGAACTCGGTGACGATGTAGCTTTCGTCCGCGTCCGGGCCCGAGTAGTCGAAGATTTCGACGATGTTGTCGTGACGCAACTTCGCGACGGTCAGCGCTTCGCGCCGAAGGCGTTGACGCGACTCCTCGCGGTCGGCAAGGTGCGGATGGAGGACCTTCACCGCGACTTCGCGGTCGAGTACGCGGTCTCGACTGCGGTAGACCACCGCCATGCCCCCGCAACCGACTTCTTCAAGCATGTCGTACTTGTCGACGCGCTGTCCGGTGAGGGTGGGCATGATGCAGGCTTGCTCAGTCGGCAGCGGTGGCGGTCAGGCGTCGACCCGGATCGATCCTCGACTCCGCGTACCGAGGTCGTATGCTCCTAGAAGAGCGACTCGCGGGCAGTTTACGCTACGCTCGACGGAGGCGGCAGCGCCGAGTCGGGAGTGGCCCACGCGAACACCGTGGTGGTCACGGTCGCGCGCGTCCCTCGACTCTTGTTTCGCAGCCCCATGAACTCGCTGCCCCATTCAGCGCGGTCGGTACAGGGGCTCCCGTACGCGAACCCGATTCGCATGTTTGCGGATCGCGTCGCTCGTCACCCGGATGCCGCGGCGCTGCGCCACAAGCAGGGCGGTGCGTGGCGTACGCTGACTTGGCGCGAGCTCGACGTGCGCGGCCAGCAATTGGCGGTGGGCCTACATGACTGGGCCCAGCTTTCGCGCAACGAGCGCGTGGCCGTCGTGGCCAACAATTCGCTCGGTTGGGTGCTCGTGGACCTCGCGCTCGCACGGAGCGGAGCGGTCTCCGTGCCGATCGAGCCCCACGCGCGGGGTGATGAACTCGCCGACGCGCTCGAACGCTGCCAGTGTGCGCTCATCGTCGTGGGCTCGCTCGTCGAGTTTCGCCGAGTGCACGCACTGCTCGAGCGGGGGCGGATGGGCACGGTGCGGGGCATCGTCTTGCTCGACTTGATCGACGACGCTGTCTCGAGCTGGCCGGCGTCGAGCGTACCTGTCACCGGCTTGGCGCAGCTGCAGCGGCGGGGAGAGGAAGCGGCCACAGCCGCGTTCATGCAGCTCGAGGCGCGGACCGAAGCGCTTCGACCCGAGGACTTGTTCACCATCATCCACACCCCGAAAACCAGCGCGCAGGCGAGCAAAGGGGTCGCCCTCAGCCAAGGCAATATCGTCTACGAGACTTGGGCGCTGCGCAACGTGATCGCCGTGGACAGCAGCGACGAGCAGCTGTTGGTGTTGCCCCTGTGCCACGCGTTTGGCCGGCACCTGCTGTGGGCGGCGTTCGCCAGTGGCGCGGTCACGGCGGTGATGGATCCGCGCACGCCGTTGCTCGACAACCTGGTGGAGATTGGGCCCACCTTCTTCGGGGCGGCTCCTGTGGTGTATGAGGCCATTCGGCGGCGAGTTCTCCGCGACGTCGAGGACTCCGGACGCGTCCGCGCGAAAACGTTCGCGTGGTGCCTTCAGATCGGCCAGGAGGTCAGCGGTTTTCGCCAGCGTGGTGAACTGGTGCCGGGCGTGCTCGCCGTGAAACAGGCCGCCGCCGACCGCTTGGTCTTGACCGAGATCCGCCGTCAGTTCGGCGGGCGCCTTCGGTTCCTAGTCTCGGGGGCGGCGCCGGCCCGACGCGAGGTGCTCGAGTTCTTCCACGCGGTGGGGCTGCTGATCCTCGAGGGCTACGGCTTGACCGAGACTTCCGGCGCAGTCAGCGTAAACCGGCCGGACCGCTATCGGCTCGGTAGCGTCGGACCTGCATTGCCCGGATGCGAGGTCCGGATCGCGGAAGACGGTGAGGTCTTGGTCCGCGGCAAAAACGTCATGCTCGGGTATGTGGGGGCCTCCGGCGAGATCGAGCCCACCGTCGACGCCCGCGGCTGGTTGCATACCGGCGATCTCGGCGCCGTGGAGCATGGTTTCTTGCGCATCGTGGGACGCAAGGCCGAGGCCATTACGTTGGCGACGGGCCGCACGGTGCACCCTGAACCCATCGAACAAGCGTTGGGCGAGCACGCCGATGTCGCTTACGCGTTGGTCTGCGGGGCCGGGCGGCCGTATCTGACGGCACTGGTGGTGTTGGATCGGGCGGCACTCGAGTCGTTAGCCAAACGCCACGGCCTCGCGGATCTGCCCGCGGCCCAGCTGTGCACCCATCCCCGGGTCCGCGAGCGGGTCGGGGACTGGGTCCACCACGTCAATCGATCTCTGCCCGCGCCCGATCGGATCGCCGCGTTTGCGATCTTGCCTCGAGATCTCGGGACGGCCGTCGGCGAGCTCACCCCCACGCAGCGGCCCCGTCGACATGTCGTGTACCGGAACTGGAAGGACACCATCGACGCGCTGTACGCCCGGCAAAGGGTCCCAAATCCCGCTGGCGACGGGAACGCCACGGGTCATCGTTGACGCTCACGGCCATCGACGGCCGCGATCTCGGGTCGTCGCGTCGGCGAGATCCCCCCGCAGACCACACCCTTGACGTGGCCACCCCGGCGCGATACCAACCGACTCCGCTCAGGGGGTTGGCGTGGCCGACCGGCGAGCGGTACGAAGGGCTGTAGCTCAGGGGTAGAGCGTCGCCTTGACACGGCGGAAGTCGGCGGTTCGAAGCCGCCCAGCCCTACAATCGCACTCCCACTCGGATCCACATGGCAGAGCATTCGTTGGCCCTCGCGCAAAGCAGCAACGGACAGTGAGCGTCGGCGATCCGCTTCCGCGGTGGCCGCAGGCCGGTTTTGCTCGGGTGGCCTCGCGTTGCTACGCTGCCGGCCTGTGCGGTCTCGGTCCACGCCGGGCGCTTCCATGCACCTCTCGATCCACACGCTGTCGACTCTCCTCGCTTGCGCGCGCCAGCCAGGCTGCGCCCGAGCCCCGGAGGTGCGTGTTCGTAGGTCAGCTTGAGTACTCGAACGCGTTCGGGCGCAGTGACGGGATGGGCGACCTCCCCCGCGATCGGGCGATGACCTGATGCTGGGCGTGGTCGTGGGTGAATGGGTCGTCGTACCGGCGGTTCGCGGGTCCGCGTGGCCGTCACGTCCTCGTGTCGGCGAGGCCGTGACATCTTGTGATCAACTTGTGCTCGGGCGCCCCTGCGCAGCAGTTAGCGCGGCGTCGCCCGGCCCCTACCAGGAGAAACGAAAATAGGACGTCGCAAACGAAGCCGTCCCGCGCCACGCCCGGAGACCCATCGAGTCGGACGACGCATCCGCGTTCGAGAGGTGCGGGTCATCGATCATGAGGGCCAGCAGCGCGGGATTATGGATACCAACGACGCGTTGGACCTCGCCGAAGAGGTCGGCTTGCAGCTGGTCGAAGTCAATCCCAAGACGAGTCCGCCGGTGTGCAAGATCTTGGACTACGGCAAGTTCAAGTACGAAAACTCGAAGCGTGAGAGCGAGACGAAACGCAACCGCAAGACCCAAGAGGTCAAAGAGGTCAAGTTTCGGCCCAAGACGCACCACCACGACTTCGACTTCAAGGTCAAGCACGTGCGTCGCTTCCTCGAGGAAGGCGACAAGGTCAAACTACTGGTGCAGTTCCGCGGGCGGGAGATCACCCACCCCGAGACCGGTCGGGCCGTGCTCGAGCGGGTCTGCAAAGAAACCGCTGACCTCGCCACGGTGATCCAGTTGGCCCAGATGGAGGGCAACCGGATGAACATGGTTTTGGCACCGAAAGCGAATCGACCGCCTCCCAAAGCGCGACCGCCGGCGAGCGCGGATGTGGGAGCAAAACGCACTGGGCCCGCGCCCAGCGCAACCTCCGACAGCTCGGACAAAGCGGACAATCCGTCTCCGGCCGCGGCACGTTCGAGTGCGGCGCGGACGGACGGCCCCAGCGAGCCAGCGCGGCCCGCACCGGCGCCCGAAGCCAGCTGAGAATTCGTGTCCGTTTTCGTGTCTGGGCGCTTGCGGGCAACGCCACAGAGACGCTACAACTCGCGCCCCGCACGAGGCTCGTCATGCCGAAAATGAAATCCCATAGCGGCTCGAAGAAGCGTTTCCGCTTTACCGCTACCGGCAAAGCGAAGCGCAAGCATTCGCATAAGAACCACATCTTGACCAAGAAGCGTCCCGACCGGATTCGCAAGCTCCGTGGCACGGCAGTCGTGTCCGAGCCCGACCAGATCCGCATCGACGCCTTGTTGCCGTACGGGAGACCGTAGCCATGCCTCGCGCAAAACGTGGCTTTAAAGCCAGGCGTCGTCGCAACCGGATCTTGAAAGCGGCTCGTGGTTTTCGGGGTGGGCGGCGCACGATGTACCGCCGGGCCGTGGAAGCGGTCCGTCACGCCTGGATGCATGCCTATCGCGGTCGCAAAGAGAAGAAACGCACGATGCGTCGCTTGTGGATCGTGCGTCTCAACGCGGGCGCACGAGCTCACGGACTCAGCTACAGTCGTTTCATCGAAGGCTGTACGAAGGCGAAGATCGGTCTTGATCGCAAGGTGATGGCCGATCTCGCGGTCGTCGACCCGCCGGCTTTCGGCCAAGTTGTCGCCGCGGCTCGAGCCGCGCTGTAGCCTCGATCGCCGCGGGCGACCCACGGACATCGGAGGAGCGACGCTCGCGTCGCTCGTTCAGCCGGGCCCGTCATCCTTCGCAATGATCGGGCCCGTTTCGCGGCAGGCGGCTGGCCGTCGGCCATGGGCCATGGGTGAGGGTCTCGCGGTTGAGGATCCGGCGCGCGAGCTGCTGCGCGAAAGTGCTCGCGGCGTTGCAGCCCGGAGCGAGCCGAGGCGACGGGCGCATCTAGCCACGGTGCGCGCCAAGTTGAGCTTGCGAGCGGGCCGGCCGTCCGAGAAACTTGTGTCATGACCAAAGCCGACCTCGTCGAGCAGGTGTGCGAGCGTGCCGGTGGATTTTCGAAGCGCGAAGCATCGGACCTCGTCGACTCGGTGTTCGACACCATCAAAGAAGTGTTGGCCGAGGGCGAGAAGGTCAAAATATCCGGATTCGGCAACTTCGTGGTGCGTGAGAAGGGCCCACGGCCCGGTCGGAACCCCCGAACAGGCACGGAAATCACCATCGAGGCGCGGCGCGTCATCGGGTTCAAACCGAGTTTGGTGCTCAAGTCCGTGCTCAACGGCTAGTTTCCGACGCCGAGAACGAGTCGCTCGAGGCCGATCGCATGGCGGGTGCCGAGGAGGACAACAAGAAGCCAAGCGCATCCGCGACCGGGTCCAAGCCGCGCAGCAAGGCCGACTTAACGACGACCGAGCTGGGTACCGACAAGCTGTACTTCAAGATCGGTGAGGTCGCGGAGATCGTGGGCGTGGCGCCGCATGTGTTGCGGTTTTGGGAGACCGAGTTTCGTGGGGTTCGGCCTCAGAAGTCGCGGAATCAGCAACGGGTTTACCGTCGTCGAGACGTCGAGTTGTTGCTTCAGATCAAGTACCTACTCTACGAACAACGCTTCACCATCGCGGGCGCGCGTCAGCAGCTCGCCAGCGGAGAGGCGATCGAGACCGCTGATCCCAGTCCGAGCTACCGTCTGCGTCACAGCGCCGCACGGGTCCGCGAGCGGCTCGATGCGTTGGCGAGTCTGCTGCGATCCGAGCCGCAGTGCGATCCGCTGAGCGCCGACCCGGCCGCGTTTGTGGAGCGCGACCAAGGCATTCGAGCGTTGCTCGATCCGGCCGGCAAAGACGAGGACCTCAAGCCGCACTAGCCGAGCCGGCGAGCCGCTCGCATCGGGCGTACAGTCGCCCCTCAGACTGGATCGAAGCGAGGCGCAACGTCCGCTGAGCCAGCCCATTCACCGATTCGTGCGTGGCCCAGTGTGGGTTGCCGGGTGCACGCGGAGTCGGTATAAGGCGCCACCGTCTCGGGGCGTAGCGCAGTCTGGTAGCGCACTTGACTGGGGGTCAAGGGGTCGGAGGTTCGAATCCTCTCGCCCCGACGAGAAGACCGGAAAACGGCTCTGGGTTCCGCAGAGGAGCTCAGAGCCGTTAGCCTTTTGGGGCCTCGATGAACTCGCCCGCCACGCCTCTAATCC
>QKPP01000214.1:38112-43582 GCA_006508105.1 Myxococcales bacterium FL481
GCACTTGACTGGGGGTCAAGGGGTCGGAGGTTCGAATCCTCTCGCCCCGACGAGCGCGGCCCGGGAGCTTTGGCTCCCGGGCTTTCTATGTTCGCTCGAGACGCGGCGGGCCCCGACGCGTCGAGCCGCCCGACACCGGCGGCTTCGCGGACCCGCAGAGAAAACGTGCTAACCACGAGGCGTGACGCGTCCGCTGATCCTAGTGAGCAACGACGACGGGGTCTACGCCCCTGGGATCCGCGTACTCGCCGAGTGTGCGGCGGAATATGGCGACGTTGTGGTTTCCGCGCCGCAGGGCGAGCAAAGTGGTTCGAGTCACGCGATCACGTTGCACTCCCATCTTCGCGCCAAGCCGGTTCGTGACGGGTGGTTCGGCGTCAGCGGGACGCCGGTCGATTCGGTCTACCTCGGCGTCCTGCATCTGTGCCCGCGCCCGCCGGATCTCGTGATCGCCGGGATCAACGACGGCTACAACCTCGGGTCAGACGTCATCTACTCGGGGACGGTCGGGGCCGCCCGAGAAGGACATCTGCGCGGTGCTTCCGCTCTCGCCGTTTCGGTGACGCGAGGACATCCCCCGTTGGCCGCCGTCGCCAGCGTCCGGCGATTGTTGCCCGCGCTATGGGAGCGCCATCGGGCCGGCGAGCGCCACCTGCTCAACGTCAACGTGGCCGCCTGGGAACAGGAGGAACCGCAACCGGTGGTCGTGACGACGCTGGGTCAGCGTCGCTACGTCGATCGTGTCGAAAAGCGCCTCGACCTGCAGGGGCAACCGTACTACTGGATCGGCGGTCCCCCCGACCTTGCCGACGATCGTCCCGGCGAGGATACCCACGCGGTGGCCCAAGGCTACGTTTCAGTGACGCCGATCGCTCCCTCGCCCCAGCTGCGCGAACTGAAGACCTGGCAGGACGCGCTCGTCGATGCCTAGCTCGCCCGGAGGCCCCATGGTTGGATCGCCCGTTTCGACTGCCCACGACCCACTGCTTGCGAGTAAGACGGCGCTCGTCCAAGCCGCGGTGCGGTCGATTCCCGATTTTCCCAAGCCGGGCATTTTGTTTCGCGACATCACCCCGGTGCTAGCCGACCGAGTCGCGTTCGCGGCCGCGGCCGATTTGCACGTGGCGGCTGCCGCTGCGCTGGGGGAGCCGCTCGATGTTGTGCTCGGCATCGAGTCCCGCGGCTTTTTGTTCGGGGCCACCCTCGCGACCCGTCTCGGGCTGGGATTCGTACCCGCACGCAAGCCCGGGAAACTGCCCGGTCGGGTGCATGAAGAGCACTACGGCCTCGAGTACGGCGAGGCGACCTTGCAGGTCCACGACGATGGGCTCGCCCCCGGATCTCGGGTGTTGATCGTCGATGACCTCCTCGCGACCGGGGGTACGGCCGGCGCGGCCATGCGATTGGTCGAGCGGTCGCGGGCCACGACGGTGGGGTGCCTGTTTCTCATCGAACTCGACGACCTGGGCGGTCGACAACGTCTCGGCGACGTGCCCGTGTCGACGATCTTGCACTACTAAGACGGCCCCTCGACCAAGCCCGTGGATTCCCTGCGAGCCGAGTTGAACCTAGGACCGGTCGCCGACTGGTCGCTCGTCGCGACATGGGTCGTGGGACTGTTCCTCTACGCGTGGTGGCTCGGGCGAGACCGGTCGGTGGTGCTGCGTTGGGCGGGGGTGCTCGCGGCCGCGGCGGGGCCATTCATGCTCCCGCCCGCAGCGGATCCGGCTCGGATGTATCTGTGTGGCTATGCGGTGGTCTTCGCGGCCAAGATCTGGGAACGCGGGGCCAACCGGGTGGCCGATCCACGCTGCTGGAACTCGCCGGCCCGCTTCGTGGTGTGGTGGCTGTTGCCTCCTGACCACCGCTGGCCGATGGATGCCGAGGATGCCCGCGCGAATCGACGACGTGGTCGGCGACGGCTTGTTCGAGGCGGCGCCGCAGCGGGCTTGTTCGTGGGGATGCTCGGGCTGGCCGGGCAGGTGGACGTGCACGGCACGTGGCTGGGCTCCACCGCTTGGGCGCTACTCGTGATCTACGGGTTCATCGCCGCGATCGCCGATGTCGGCTGCGGTCTCGTCATGCTGACCGGCTTGGACGTCGTCGAGGTCTTTCGCAATCCGGTGCTCGCCCGCTCGCCCAACGACTTTTGGGCGAATCGCTGGAATCGGTACATCAACGGGTTCGCTCGCCGACACATCTTTTTTCCGTGGGTCGATCGACTGGGGATGCGGGGCGCGGCCGGAGCCGTGTTCTTGGCGAGCGGCCTGATGCACGAGTACTTGGTCGTCGCGTGGCAAGGCGGTTGGGGGTCGTACACCGGCTGGACGACCGCGTTCTTCGTGGTGCAGGGCTTCGGCGTGCTGGTGGCTCACAGCCGCGTGGGAGCGCCACGCTGGCGGCGGCCGCTCGCCGTGGGGGCCCATATCCTGTGGATGATGGTCACCGTCCCACTGTTTTTCGCACCGCTCGACGAGGCGATCGGCTTTCTGAGTTGGCGGATCTGAGGGGTTCACGTCGAGTTCGCGGCGGTCCCGAGATCCACCCGGCGCGAAGCTAGTTCGCCCAGTGCTGACAAGTCGTGATCGTGCGCGGCGATCAGCACGCCGCGGCCCGCCTGGGCCCGATCCTCGATGAACCTCACCAGTCGCTCTCGACTGTCCGCGTCAAGTCCAGCGAACGGCTCGTCGAGGACGTAGAGAGCCGCGTCGCCGAGTTCCAGGGCGGCGAGCATGAGTCGCCGGCGCATGCCGACACTGTAGGTGGTCGCGAGGTGTTCGATGCGGGAACCGAGGTCAGCCAGCGTGAGTGCCCGGGGGATGCCGGCCGGGTCGCCGAACACATCCGCGAAGAACGCGAGCAATTCGTGCCCGGTGAGCCCATCGGGAACATCGACCTCCTGCGGTAAGTAGCGCAGCTGGGCGCGCGCTCGGATCGGATCGGATGCCAGTTCGTGACCTGCGATCGTCACCCGACCCGCGTCGGGGACGACCGTCCCCGTGGCGCAGCCGAGCAGGGTGGATTTGCCGGATCCGTTGGGCCCCATCAGGGCCACCACCTGGCCGGGTTCGACGCGCAGCGAGAGGTCCTCGAGGACGGGGTGCTGGCCGTAGCTTTTGTGCAGCGCGACGATCTCGAGCGGGGCGGTCACGACGAGCTCCAGCGCCAAGCGAGCGCGGCGGAAAGTAGCACGACGGGCCCGAGCGCCAATAACCGAAACCGCCAGTCGATGGCCCGGCGCAAGGCCGGGCTCAGGGGGAGGACGGCGAGCATCCGGGCCAGTCCGGCGTCGGCGGGGCGACGACGCAACGGCAGCAGCCAGGCGAGGGTGACTACGCCGAAGCCGACGAGGCCGGGTACTGCGGGCGGGTCCGGTCGCGCGAGGAGGTACGTGCCGAGGCCCACCACGCCGAGATACCGCACGCGGGCGAAGGGGGTGGCGCGCAGCGTGCGAGCGACAAGGATCCGGGTCACCGGAGACCGAATGGCCGCGACCCAGCCCGGGGTCGGATCGGGTCGTGCCGGGCCGGCGATGGTTTTGATGGTCTCGTGCAGCCAGGCCACCGCTTCCCAGAACGCGCGAGCGTACCCACGTCGCGCCAGCGGGGGTGCGATCAGGAATACCGCGGCCGGGGCGAGGGAGACGACGATCTGCGTGTCGGTGAGCGGCCGCCCGTCGGCCCAGCGAGTCAGCGTCAGCTGGCCGGGCATCGCTAGCGCGACCGCGGCTCCGATCGCCAGCGCTGGCGCGTATAGATGCACGGCGGCTTCGGGGGTGCTCAAGCCGCCCGTGAGCAACGCTTGGGTTCTGTGCGCCGGGCTGGTCGGATCGAAGCGGCGGCCGTACTCGGCGGAGAATCCGGCGGCTGCGATCTCGCACGTGACGGCCAACGTGGCCAGCCAGATCCAGCTCGCGGCGAGTTCGACCCCCAACCGAGGATGGCCGGCGGACCGCAGTGCGGTCGCGACGGCCACGGTGAGCGTTCCCACGACGAGCGTGTAGGCGAAGCGGCGCAGGTGGCGACGAACCGCGACGTCGAAGTGGCGCTCGGCGGCGATGGGTAGCGGAGCGAGACGCCGCCGCTCGGGCGCGTGCAGATACCCGGTCAGCCGGTCGTGGATGCCCGCGAGCAGGAGTACCGGACCTCCCAGAAAGGCCAGGGCGCGGGCCTGCGTGCCGTCGTCCGGAGCGGAACGCAGGAACAGCCCGAACCATGCGACGGCCACGAGAGCCGGCGGCAGCCAAGCGACCGATGGGCGCTGCCACGAGGGCAGGCGTCGGGCTGATGGCGACACGGCGCCGAGTATACGAGGTCGCGCGAGCCGTGGCGCCGAGGGGGACGAGCTCGCGACCGACCTCTCGTGCTTGTGACCGGGCGGAGGCCTTCGGGGCGCGTCGCCGTTGGGACAGGCGGGTGGCGAGCGGGTATGCTCCGCTCGATGAGCACGCCGACTGCACACGCGCTGATCTTCGACGAGCATCTCGGGCCCGAGGCACGGGCAGTTCTCGAGGTGACGGGGGCGGACACCGAGCGGTTCTTGCAGGGGCTGCTCAGCGCCGACGTACGCGAGTTGGAGGGCTCCGCCGCGTTGCCGGCCACGTTGCTGACGGCAAAGGGTCGGATCGTCAGCGAGCTGATCGTCGTGGCGAACGACGACGGCGGCTTCGCGCTCATCGTGCCCGCATCTCGCTCGGAGGCGGTCTTCGAGGATCTCGAGCGCCACGTGATCATGGACGACGTCTCTCTGCGCGCGCGACCTGAGCTGCGCGTCGCGCTACTGTGGGGCGAGGGGGACGAAGAACCGGCGCTCGACGCCGGGGTATTGGCCCGTCGCACCACCCACCCGGGCCCCGGGCGGGTTCTCATCGGCGCCCAGGCGGCGATCGATCGCGCCTTGTCCACGGCTCACCGGGCCTCGGCGGCGCAGTGGGCCGCGTATCGGGTCGCGACCGCGTCGCCGGCGTGGGGCCACGAGCTCGCGGTGGATCGCTTCCCGCCCGAGGTCGGGTTTGTCGCCGCGGTGAGCTACGACAAAGGCTGCTACCGTGGCCAAGAGCCCTTGGCGCGCATTCATGCCCGCGGCCAGGTCAACTGGGTGATGGTGCGAGTCGAGGCCGCGGGCGGTGAGATGGCCGTTCCGGTCGATCTGTCGGCGGAGTCGCGGGACAAGGCCGGTCAGCTGACCACGTTCGCTGCCGGCGGGGACGCCCCGGCCGGGCTGGCGATCGTGCATCGTTCGCTGGCGCAAGCGGGGACGGTCCTGACCGGGGCGGGCGTCCAGTTCACGGTGCAGACGGGGCCTTTGGGCGACGATCTCGGGCTGCGCTCGAATTGATCGGCGTCTCGAGGCTCCATCCGGTGCCGCGCAGCGCCCGAGATGCGCATGGCAGCAAGCGCACGCGGTGACGCAACGACCACGGGGGCGAGCGTCGGCTACTGGCGGCCGAGGACCGCCGCGGCCGCCTGGA
>QKPP01000295.1:0-1901 GCA_006508105.1 Myxococcales bacterium FL481
CATCGTCATCATCGTCATCATCGTCATCATCGTCATCATCGTCGTCATCGTCGTCGTCATCATCATCGTCGTCATCGTCATCATCGTCGTCATCATCATCCTCGGCGCCGCAACCCGATGTATCAAACTGACACAGGTCTTCGGTGCAACCGAGCTTGCCTGGCGGTTCGCCGAGGCTCTCGCAGCTCGCGCCATTGAGGTCATCGCCCTCGCACTGTTCCCACAACGCCTCATCGACCCGGCCGTTCCCGCAAGCGGACGGGATCTGGATCGTGACGCAGTGAACCGCTCCGCCCTGCCCGATGATGCTGCTCGAATCAGCGCCGACCACCTCGAAGTCATCGCCCAAAATCTCGCGCTGCGCCTCCAGGGCCGGCTCGTCGTACGCGTTGTTGTACGTGGGCACGATCAGCACCTTATTGACCATCAGCGAATTGGAGTATGTGTAGTACGCGCCGCCGTTGTTGCGAGCCATGGTGATGCGACGCACCTTGAACGCCTCACCCGCGAGATTCGTCGCCTGCTCCATGGTGGCCGCGTTGTCATCAACATAGCCGTCGACGTCCGTCGACGAGTCGAAGTCCATAATGACCATGTCCAAAGGCGTCAGTAGCTTCTGAGTGAGATCGATGTGCCCGGTGCTGGTGTACGGCACCGTGCGAAGCCAGATGATCTTTTCACACCCAAGGTACTTGACCACGATCTCTTCGGCTTTTTCGCGGGAGTTCGCGTCGGAGTTGCCCTGATTGTCCGACCAAACATCATCGGACATGATGCACGTGCCCTCGCCGTCCGTGATGTAGTTGCCCCCCTCGAAGTAGAACTTGTACTCGTCGCCGGGGTGGTCGGCCCCTTCGAGTCCGTACCGAGTCACGCCGAAGTCGTCGGCCAACAGCTCTGGCACCCGGTCGTCGTGAGGACGACTGTCGTAGTAGTGCAAGTCGATCAGGGCGAGGTTGCGATCGCCCCCGACCTCGTACAAGGCCATCGGGCCGAAGTCGCGAGCCCATTTTGCGTTGACCCGCTCCATGGGAAAGCACCGTCCCCGATCCTCGTCGATGCCATTGTCCCGTAGCTGGCTTTCGCACTGACTCAAGCTGCCATCGGTCAGCAAGATGATGGGCGCTCCCCCCGGCGCCGTTCCCTTGCGGATGACGTCAAACATCATCGAGTTTCCGTTCCAGTCGCCGTACGACATCACAAACGCCGCGGACGGCTCGAACTCGGCCGGCACGCGGTAGCCGGGCTCGGGCGCGGGGCGAAGCACGGTGGCCTCGGGGTCCACTCGCACCCTCACGGGCGCGATCTCGCCATTTCGGACGGCCGCTTTCTCGGCCGCGGTCTCCCAAGCCGGCAACTGCCCCTTGGGCAAGCCGGTCTCCGCGGCAACGCGCGTCGGCAGGTCCTCCGCTGCCGCGGGAGTGCCCACCAGGGTAGACAGCGTAAGGCCACAAAGAACGGTCAGATGGACGGGTCGAATGAAGGACACGGGCACTCCAGAGGCGATCGTCTCACGACGATGACAGAAACGCCGCAAAATGAGAAGCCGCACCACCGCAAGCATGGATCGAGAACTGGCTTCGGATGGCATCGGATGGGTTCGGGCGTCGATCCGGGTGCGACCGTCTCCCGCCTTCGCGTGAGATTTCACCCAAACATGCAGCCGTCCCCCGGCCCGGGCGTCCACCTCGTTGGTACGGGCAGCTCCATCGCCACGACTGCGTAAGCTCCACGACGTGCAAGTCTGCGTTTGCCGTATGGATCGCGCGGGACACCAGCTGATCGAGCGGATACCGGCTCAAATGGGCCCGCACAGCGGCCTGCGCACGCCCTACTGGCATCAGGATCGAACTTGCGCCGAGTCCGGCCCGCGCGGCCGATCGGCCGCGCCGCTCGACGAC
>QKPP01000295.1:1911-14694 GCA_006508105.1 Myxococcales bacterium FL481
AGAGCGAGATGCGGCCCGGGCGAACGTCCTTGCGTCCGCGCCGCTCGACGACGTGAACCATCGCTCGGGGCACGCGCCCTGCGAGACCGTGGTGCCCCACGCCGCGGCCGACCGGCGCTGTCGTCGCGCGCAGCGTTCGGCACGCTGGCCGACGGCACTCGGCCGTCGGCTACTCGCCCGCGAGCTCACCAAGTCGTGCGAGCACCGCCCGCGCATGGCCTTTGGCTCGCACCTTCTTCCACCAAGCCGCAATCTTGCCGGTTGGACTGATGATGACGGTCGAGCGAATGACACCAATGGACGTCTTGCCGTAGAGCATCTTTTCCCCCCACGCCCCGTACTTCTCCATCACCTTGTGCTCAGGGTCAGAGAGCAACTGGACGCCGAGCTGGTGTTTGGCGATGAACTTGCGGTGGCGCTCACCGGAATCCGGGCTGCAGCCGAATACCTCCGCATCGAGTTCGCCGAACGCTTGGAGATCCGCCGTGAACTCGGCGGCCTCCACCGTTCAACCGGGGGTGTCGTCCTTGGGATAGAAGTACAGCACGACCCAGTGTCCCCTGAGCGCGGTGAGTCGCACGGCTTCGCCGTCTTGATTCGGAAGCGTCCAGGCTGGAGCTCGCTTGCCTTCTTCGATCATCGCGCATAACTAGTGCCGCTTGGTCCAAATTGGAAGCGCCTCCACGAGGTCGCGCACCTCGATCGTGAGCGCAAGCCAGCTGGCACTTGCGCGTCGATGTGGGTTTCGTTGACCCCGGTGGCGTGTCGCCCCTCCGTGCGGCTGCCGACCCCGGCGGTCTGAGCTCGGGTCCGCGCGGGCCCCGAGACCGCGGCCTCGCTGCGGGAGCGGGACATCGCTCGGTGCGTCTCCGATCGTCGGTTCGACCGGTGCGAGCTGTTACGCTCCGCGCCATGCGAATCGGCATCGACCTCGGCGGCACAAAAATAGAAGGGGTCGCGCTCGGCCCGAACGGCGAGATCGCCGAGCGGCTGCGGGTCCCGACGCCCAAACAGGACTACTCCGCCGTGGTCCAAGCCGTGGCCGATCTGGTCGGCGCGCTGGAACAGCGGGTCGGTCGACCGTGCACGGTTGGGATCGGCACCCCGGGCTCGGAGCATCCCGAGCGCGGCATCATTCGCAACGCAAACACGACCGCCATCAACGGCCACCCGTTTCGCAACGACCTGGAGCAGGCCCTCAAACGCGAGATTCGTCTGGCCAACGACGCCAACTGTCTGGCGCTCTCCGAGGCCGTCGATGGGGCGGCAAGCGGAGCTCACGTGGTCTTCGGCGTGATTTTGGGCACCGGGGTCGGCGGTGCGTTGGTGGTTGGTGGCCGACTACTCGTCGGTCGCAATGCGATCGCGGGCGAGTGGGGCCACAACCCGTTGCCTTGGCCCACCGATGACGAGCGACCCGGGCCCACCTGTTCGTGCGGACGCACGGGTTGCATCGAGACGTTCCTGTCAGGGCCCGGCCTGGTCCGCGACGCGGCCATCGATGGACTGGTCACCGCCGAGGCGGTGGTGGCCGCCGCCGCCACGGATGGTCGGGCGGCCAATGCCTTGGCCCGGTACGAACAACGCCTGGCGCGGGCCTTCGCCCAGGTGATCAACTTGGTCGATCCCGATGTCATCGTCGTCGGTGGGGGCGTCTCGAACGTCTCTCGCTTGTACGACGCCGTCGTGGAGCTGTGGCAACCCTATGTGTTTTGTGACTCGTTCGTCGACACCCCCGTGCGACCCGCCCAGCACGGCGACTCAAGCGGGGTCCGAGGTGCGGCCTGGCTGTGGCACGAGCCGTCCCCCGCTGCGCCGGCGTGATCGCGCCGACGTGACCGGGTTTGAGCCCTCCTGGCCGGTCGAGTACGCTGCGCGCGGCTGATGATCACTTATCAAGACGGCATCTACCGCACGACTCGCCCCCTCACCCAAGCGTCGACGACCATCGACGCGAATCGGTTGGTGCTGATCCGTACCGAAGACGACTTTGGCCCGGCGTCAGTGCTCGCGCCGCAGGTGAACACTCACAATCAATGGTCGTTTGCCACCCCGGGACTCAAACTCCGCGATGCGGACGATCTGTGGGGTCGCTCGCTGGTCCAACTCCCGCCTGAGGGCTTTTACACCCTCACTCGCGAGCGCGTGTTCTCACCGAGCAACCGCTGGCCCGTGGGGGCACTGGTCCAGCTCGGCTACAACCGCCAGGGTCGCGGCATCTTGTTTATCGCCCGGCGGCGCGCGTCCCTCGACGAAAATGACCTGTTCTTCGCCTCGTCAGGCCAGGGCATCGACGACGAGTGGTTTTCGTATCTGTCCGCGGTGTTGTACTTCGACGAGGCTCGACCCGCGCCGGCCACCTCGCCTGAGCCCAACTAGCCCGCCGGGCCATGGCCGCGACCACCTGGGGGGTCGCCCTGTCGCTCGGCTGGTCGAGCGCGTGCGGCCTCGCGTCTGTGACGCGCCCCCTCGCCCCTCAAGCCGGGCTATGCTCAAGCCCGGTGACAACTGACGCCCTGGCCGCCCCCACGCCCCCCATGGCGGATCGGCATCGCTACGAGGTCGCGCTGTCCGTGACCGAGACCTGGCAGGCACTCGCCGGCATCGCTCGCTGCCGGCTCGAGCACGGGCATGCGCCGATCAGTTTTCGTCCGTACGGGCCGCAGCGGTTCGCCTTGGCCGTCCAAGACCCAGACGCGCTGCCGTTGGTCGACGGTCGCGTCACCCGGTCCGACGAGACGACCATCGTGCAGCTGTACGTCAACGACTCGCTGCTGGCACGCCTGCACGACCGGTCGTGGGCGACCCTCGGTGCCGCCGGACTGACGGCCATGCTCGGCGCCAGCGTGGTGCACTGGCTCACCCAAGGCGCCGCGCTCGGTGAGCTGGCGCCGGCGCTCTACTTCGCGCTGCCGCTGGCGTTCGCCGTCGCCAACGGGCGAGCCCGTCGCCGTCGACAGGCGAGGGCCTTGATCCAAGCGGTCCACGAGCGGTTGGAACCCCACCGCGCCGAGCGTAGCGACGACCCGTTTCGTCGCCCCGCGAGTGGATGGCCCGACGCTAGTCGATCTCCGAAAACTCCTTGACAATCCGGTCGATGAGGCCGAACTCAAGAGCGCTCTCCGGTGACATCCAGTAGTCTCGGTCGAGCGCTTTGGCCACCACCGATCGCTCGCGACCGGTGATCTCCGTGTACAAGTCGACGATCCGCTCGCGTGTTTTGACGATCTCCTCCGCGTGAATCTCGATATCCGTGGCCGGCCCGCGAATGCCGTGCGGCATCGAAGGCTGGTGGATTAAAAACCGCGCATTCGGCGTGGCGAAGCGCCGCCCCTTGGGGGCGCACAGGGCCAAGATCGATCCCATCGACGCGGCCATTCCCGTGACGAGGGTCGTGATGGGAGCGGTGATCATCGACACCTGGTCCCAGACCGCGAAGCCAGCGTCCACGGAGCCGCCGGGCGAGTTGATCACGAACAGGATCGGGTCGCCTGGTGCGGTCAGCTCCAAGTACCAAAGCTTGCGGATCATCTCGGAACACGAGTCGCGGTCGACTCCGTCGCAGAAGAACAAACGCCGGGCCTTGAGCAGGGCGTATTCAATCTCGTCGTCGAGGCGCGTGAAGGTGTTATCTCGCATGGGTCAGTCGAGTATGACACCGATCACGCGGGCACGGGACGGCTCAAGTTGGACCGCGCGGCCATCCGCCGGCGGCGACACGCACTCGTGTCGCGGATGTTGCGCCTCCCCGCCTGACAAGCGGTTGATACCGTCACAGCACGTGATCGCGCGACGAGCCGACGAGGCCGCGGCCGGTCCCGACCGCGAGCCCGGACGTGTCCACCGGTTCCCGAACAGCTGCGCGGCGTGGCCCCGGCAACCACTTGTGGTGCCCACGCCATCGCGCCGCGCGACTCATTCGTCGTGGGCACCCCATCCCCACACTTGCCCGATCCCTTTGCAGCGGCGCGCCAATGCCTGCGTCGCCGCCAAGTTGTCGCCGTAGCTGGGAAACGTGTCAATCAGTGCGACGTCGGCGGTCAGGGTCGGGACGACTCGAAACGCGTCACCGATGATGACCGTAAGCTTTTGGGTGATCGCGGGCATCACCCGCGGCATGATCAGATCGCAAAGCTCGTGGCTACACTCGACCACGACGATCTCCTTGACCGCATGCCGCTTGGCCACGGCCATGAGCTGCCAGGCGAGGCCCAACCCTCCGATGACCACCTTGCCCTTGGCGAGCTTCGTGCCCGGACGCAACGTGATCAGTTCGGCCGGGGTAATGGACATCCACGGGAACTCCCGCCAGCGCGGCTCCCCTTCCCCGGTCCCGACGCGCTCATACAGGCACGGGATCACGATCGGGCCATCGAAGATCAGGTCGCCGAGCTTGCGCCCCCACCAGGTCTGGATGCGCTTGCCAGGAGGATGCAGCCGATTGAGGTAGCGAAACCGACCCCCGCTGGAGTCGACGAACTCGCCCGGCGCCAAGTCCCCGGGCGCCCCAGTGGACACCGCGACGTTGGGGAACAGGTCGTACTTCGGGTACGTCGACGCGATGATGTTCAGCTCCGGGGCCCACCGCTGGTTGCGCGACCACGCCTGGCACGAGCGCATCCGCGTTCGGAACTGTTCGGCCAGGTGCGCGCGCTGTTCGGGCGTGTACTCCATGCCCGCATCAGCTTACCGCAGCCGCCGCGGATGCGGGCTCGCCTCGCCGGATCGACCGCCTCCGCTGAGGCGTCGCCGCCCCGGACCACGCGAAGCGCCGACTCCCCGGCGTACAATCGCGGTGGCATGGCCCAGTGGACCACCCAACGCGGGACGACCCCGCAACAGCGAGCTGAATCCGGCGAGCTCAACCTCGCGTTGGGACAACCCTCACCACGCCTGTTGCCCGCGGCCCGACTCGCCGCTGCCGCCGAGCGGCAACTGGCGCGAGACCAGCTGGTGCTGCAGTACGGTGCGTCCCAAGGGCAACTCCCGCTTCGCCGCGATCTCGCCGCGTTTCTCAGCCGCGGCGGCCCACGCATCGACGCCGAACACCTCTTGCTAACAAGCGGCAACTCCCACGCGCTGGGACTGGTTTGTGACACGCTGCGCGGCTCCTCGAACACCGTGGTCGTCGAGGACCCGACGTACTTCTGCGTCCGCGGCATCCTGCGGTCGCACGGCCTCGACGCCGTGGCGTTGCCCATTGACGACGACGGCCTGTGCACCACCGCTCTCGCACGACACCTGGCCCAGGCCGCCGCGCCGGCGTTTATCTACATAGTCCCGACCTACCACAACCCTACGGGGCGATCCCAAAGCCCCCAGCGCCGCCGGGAGCTGATCGCGTTGAGCCGTCGCTACGAGATACCGATCGTCGCCGATGAACCGTACAACCAGTTGTCCTTTCACGGGCCGATCCGGGGCCCGCTGGCCGGCGACCCAGACGCGGACTTCGTGATCAGCCTGGGTTCTTTTTCGAAGATTTTGGGCCCCGGCTTGCGGCTCGGCTGGCTCCAGGCCACGCCGCACTGGATCGATCGTGTACTCGCCCACGGGGAGCTTCGCAGCGGCGGCGCCACGAACCCCGTGGTCGCGCACATCGTGCACGACACCATCGCCTCCGGGTTTCTCGGTGACCACGTCGCGGAGTTGCGCGCGACACTGAGGGCACGGGCCAACGCCCTCGAGGCCGCCTTGCGCACCGAGCTGCCGCAGGTCGGGTTCCGCCCCGCGCAGGGGGGCTATTTTCTGTGGCTCGACTTCGGCGAAGCCATCGACACGAATGCACTGCAGCAGGCGGCGCGTCCCTTGGGACTCACGCTCCTCCCCGGATCCCGGTGCGGCGACGCCACGGCCCTGCGACACTACGCCCGACTGAGTTTTTCGTTCTATGAGCCGCACGAGCTCACCCAAGCGGTGACGCGACTGGCGTCCGCCGTCGCCGCCACTCGCCCCGACCGCCGTCCCGCGGACGCATAACCGGATCCGGCCCGGTCGATCGGTACCGCAGGCATGCCCGCGCTCCTGGTTCGTGGCTTGGCCCGATCCCGGCGTCGGGCTGATCGATCGCCGACATCGCGCGCCGCGGGGTGGGCGACCAGTGGGCGCTACGACGGATCGAGCTGAGCCGCCACCGCCTCGGCCCACTGCATCAGCTGCCCGCAGCGTTCCGGCTCGAGTTGTAGGTCCTCGAGGGCCGTGTACGCGAAGTATTCGTTGTCCGCCGGCCACTCTCCCACCCCGACGCAGTACGCGATCCGGTCGGCGACCGCGACAAGGTTGCCGATGTGGGAGTATCCCCCGGGATCGTTGGGTGACCCGTAGGCATGGTGGTGCAACGCGGCGTCGATGATCCGCGGCGGGAGATCCCACCCGGCGAGCAACCGTTCGCCGGCGAGCGGGTGCAAGACCGCGAGCAGCTCGTCGTCGTGCTCGGGACCCACACGCGTCGGCCGAGACCGAGCCAGCACCGCGAGCATCACTGCCTGTCCGATGTCGTGAAACAAACCGCAAGCGAACGCGTAGCCGGCCTCGATATCGAGCTCGGCGCACAGCTTGCTGCTCAGGTGAGCGGTCAGCAGGGAGTGCCGGCGCAGCCGGGCCAAGCGAGCGTCAGATCCATCGCCGAGCGCATGCGCCTCAGCGACGAGGCGCAGCAGCAACTCTTGCACGACGGTGTCGCCCAATCGTCTCACGGCGACGTGCACCGAGTTGACCAACGTGTCTCCCGCGTACATCGCTGTGTTGGCCGCGGCCATGAAGCGACCGGCCATCACCGGGTCCGCTTCGACCAGCTTGCTGACCTCCAACATCGAGGGCGATGGTTGCATCGCCAGGGCCAAGGCGTCTCGGGCCAGCGTGGGGAGCACCGGTAGCTTGAGGTCTTGCGGTCCAAGCGTGGTGAGGGTGCGGTAGACCTCGCGCCGCGCCTGTTCCCACCGATCCGACCGCCCCGGCAGACGCTCTTCGGCGCTGCTGCGAGATCGGTCAGGGTCGCGGTCGGAGGGGCCGGGGTCGTTGGACATCGCGCAAACGCTGGCGTACGGCGGATTCGCCGGCGCGCGAGTCCGGCGGGCGGCCCACAGTGAACCGAGCCGCGCACCGGGCCCCACGGCGAGTCGGCGAGGACCGCTACTCTCCAGGCGCGAGCGAGTCTTGAGCGAGCGCCCGCTTGATGAGCGCGATCGTCTCGCCAACGCCGAACACGGCAACAAACGACCCGAAACGGGGCCCTTGGGCCTGCCCCAGCAGTACTTGATAGAGCGCTTGAAACCAGTCGCGCAGTTTCTCGAACGGCTGCGACTTGCCCGCAGCGAACACGAGATCCTGCAGCGTCTTCGCATCGTGTTCGTTGGGGTCGACCGCCGAGAGCCGCTGAACAAGATCTTCCATCGCCGCGCGCTCCATCGGCGTCGGCGCTCGATACGATTTCGTGGGACGGACGAAGTCCGTGTAGTAGTTGATGGCGTACCCGACCATGCGATCGAGCTCGGGCTCGCTCTCGGGCCGCAGGCTGGGCTCATAGCGCTTGAGAAAGGCCCACAAGCGGGCCTTGTCGGAAGCATCGGCGGCCCCGACCAGGTTCAGCAGCAACGAAAACCCGACCGCCGGGCCCTTCGCCGGCGGCTCCCCTTGGTGGACATGCCACGCGGGGTTGTCGAGGGCCGCGGCCCCCTCCTGCTCCGAGAACCGAGCGACGTGCGTGTGGTAGTCTTCAAACGTTTTGGGAATCACGTCGAAGTGCAAGCGCTTGGCTTTCTTGGGCGCAATGAACATAAACAACGCCAAACTCTCTGGGGAGGCGTAGCGCAGCCACTCTTCGAGAGACAACCCGTTGCCCTTCGACTTCGAGATCTTCTTACCTTCGTGGTCCAAAAACAGCTGGTAGTTGAACCCCACCGGCGGGGTTCCGCCCAGTGCTGAGGTGATGCGTGACGACAGCCGCACCGACTCCGTGAGGTCTTCGCCGGCCATTTCGTAGTCGACGCCCAAGGCGTACCAGCGCCCGGCCCAATCGGCTTTCCACTGCAGCTTGACGGCCCCCCCGGTGACGGGCGTCTCCACCTTCTTGCCGTCTTCGTCTTCGAACACGATCGTCCCCGCCTCGACGTTGCGCTCGAGAACCGGCACGTAGAGCACACGCCCGGTGCTGGGCGAGATCGGCAAGAACGGCGAGTACGAGGCTCGACGGTCCTCGCCCAACGTGGGCAAGATGACGTCGAGCACGTCGTCGTAGCACTCGAGCATGCGTAGGAGCAGGCCGTCGAATGCACCGCTGCGGTAGCACTCGGTCGACGACATGAACTCGTATTCGAAGCCGAAGTCGTCGAGGAATTGCCGCAATTTCGCGTTGTTGTGATGGGCAAAGCTTTCGTAGCGCCCGAACGGATCTGGCACCTGGGTCAGCGGTTTTTGCAGGTAGGGCGCGAGTTTGTCGGCGTTCGGCACGTTGTCCGGGATCTTGCGCAGCCCGTCCATGTCGTCCGAAAAGGTGATCAGCCGCGTGGGTTGCCCGGTCAACAGTTCGTAGGCTCGCCGCACCATGGTCGTGCGCGCGACCTCGCCAAACGTGCCCATGTGCGGCAGACCCGACGGACCGTACCCGGTCTCGAGGAGAGCGGGCGTACCTGGGCCACGATCGCGCATACGCGCCGCGAGTTTGCGCGCCTCGACAAACGGCCAGGATTTGGCCAGCTCGGCATCCGTCGCACTCGGGGGCTCGTGGCGAGTGGGTGTTGACACGTCCCGAAGCTAGAGATCGCCGGTCCGCGTGTCAACTCAGCGCCAACCAGTCGGAGGAGCATCGGCAGGCAGCGGCTAGCCGCCCCACCATGCGGGCCACCCTCTCGGCCGCCCATTGGACCACACGCGGCGGCAGCCGCTGTCGCGTCAGCCCATCGGGCCCGCGGTCGTGGTAAACCGAGGCTGCGATGGATTCGTCCGGCAACGCGTCTCCTCCCGACGAAGCACAATACTCGCACCGCTGGGCCAACGTCTTCATCACGGTGTTCTTGGTCGTTCAAGTGGCGCTTCCACTGCGCTACTACCTGCGCCCGAAGGACGACCGTCAAGACGAGCGGTTCGCCTGGCGGATGTTCTCGTCGCTCGGCCGGCGCAAGTGCACCGTGGACATGCTTGAGTTTCGGTCGGCCGACGGCGCGGGCAAGCCCGTCAAACTGCGACGCGACTACCAGGGCACTTGGGTGACGCTGCTCCAAAAGATGCGGCCGCTCGTGGTGGAGAAGGTGCTACGCACGCGCTGCCAGGCGGACGAAGACATCAAGCACATCGATTACAAACGGCAGTGCACCACGACGGCCGGGGCGAGCGTGGCCCCCGACCATGTTCGATACGACTGTGCCGAGCAACGCTTGGACACGGTGAACGAGGCCAGCCCATGAACGCTGTGCAGCGCTACTTCCACGGCGCCTACGGATCCAGCCGCGCTCATCTGCTCAGCCGGGGCTTCCTGCTACTGGTCGCACTCGACGCGTGGACCATCATGTTGGGCCACTCCGCGAAATACGGATTCAAAGGTTTCAACACCGCCCACTTCCCCTGGCTCGATCCGCTGATTCCCGGTCACAATCGAGCCCTTTATCAGGCCGTGCTGCTGGGCTGCGGTATGTTTGCTGTACTGGCCACGTTCCTCGGTGGGCGACGCCCGCTGGTGCTCGGCGCTTGCGTGCTTCATTGGCTGTCATGGTCGATGAGCATGCTCGACAGCTACCAGCATCACTACTTCACCTCGTTGGTGCTAACCTGCATGGTGGTCTGGCCGCGGACCACGGCAAACTCGGTCCATCCACTACCGTCGCCCAAGTCGGATGCAGTCGGCGAGGACGGAGGCCGCAGCGCCCGGCCTGGTCGAAAATCCAAGAGGCGGCGAGAACGAAACCACGAGCCCGCCGCCTCGTCGCCCTCACGCACCGCGACAGACAACAACTGGCACGCGGCACTATTCGCCCTCGGCGCGATGGCGGTGGTGGTGGCCGTGTCGCAAGCCAACTTCATCGACCACGCCGTGGTTTCGACACTGGTGATCGGCGGCTTCGCGGTGGTCATCACCTGGGCGTACCGTCGCGCTCCCGAGCCCGGACCGACGCTGACCCGTGGCTTCGGCTACCCCCTGCTGGGCGCGACGATAGGCATTGTGTACACGTACACATCCCTCGCCAAGCTCGACTGGGACTGGCTCGAAGGCCACACGGTGCGTCGGTTGAGTGCCGACAGCCCCGTGCTCGAGCCCGTCCTCGCCGTGCTCGACAGCTGGGGGATCGACCACGCGCAGTTTTGGTCGGCCATGGCCGTGGCGACCATCGTCACTGAACTGTGCATTGCGTTGGGCTACATGGTGGCACCCACCCGAGATCGGAACCTGGGGCGCGCCGGCCGGGCATTCCTTTGGGCCACGTGGGTCATGGCGATGGGCCTACACATCGGCATTGAGGCGATCGAACTGCGCATCGGGTGGTTCAGCTTCTACATGCTCACGCTGGGTTGCGTGTTCATGCTGCCGCTATCGGTCGTCGACCGCTGGGCCACGGTACTCACGTGGCCGGCTCAGACCTTCTCGCGTTGGGTCCGCGCCGGCGACCGTCGAGATCAGGTACCCGCCGCAGGATTGGCCATTGCGGCGTCCCTGGGCACGATCGGGCTGCTAGCGTTTGTGGGACACGCGCTCGACTTGCCGGGGGGGATGCCCTTCGCGGTGGCCGCCGGCTGCGGAGTGCTGGGGGTCACGATCTGGCGGTGGCCGTCGCCCCGCCGTGCGGGGCTGCTACCGGCCCTGGCGGCCACCGCCGTCGCTTCGATACTGATGGCCGTGGCGGTCACGCAGTCGACCACCCGCTTCGACTTCTACCGGCGTCTGGGGAAGGACTACGCTCGTCAACTCGATCTCGAAGCCTCCCTTGAGGCGTACCTCAAAGCGGAGCATTACGCTCCATCCGGGAAGTCGCGCCGCGCGACGATCCGAAAGCTGCGCAAGCAACTCGATCGCCAACGAGATTAGCGGACGTTCCCCGCCCCATCGAACCGCGAGCCTGGCCCCAGTCTCGGACGCTGGTTTTCGTCGACGAACGCGGGGTCGATCGCGGGACCACGCCCATCGCCGAGCCGTGGCGCCGCCCGGCCCTGACGTCGCCGATGTCGACGTCGGCTCGCCTCACCGAAACGTTGGCCCGTCGACGACGTTGCACTGGGTATGGTCCACGGCCTGCGCATCGTGACTGCCCTTCCGCTCGCTCTCGTCGCTTGTCGAGCCCCGACCGGGGCCACGAACGCCTATCCGGCGACGCATGCGGACGCGATGCCAGCTGTTTCTCCGTCGGCCGGTTCCCCCCCGAGCGAGGAACCCAACCTCGCGTCGACCACGGGCCGCACCACGCCGGGCGCGTCCAGCCCCGCGTCGCCGGACGCCGCGGCGACCCCTGCCACCGCCATTGCGCAGCCGGCCACCGCCCATGTCGCGCCGGCCACGACGACCGCCGCGCCAGCCGCCCCCGTGGCACACCACAACGCCGCCCCGGTCGCCACGAGTCCCGCACCCAAGGCCGCTGCCCCCGACACGGCCGCCAGGACCGATGAACGCCGCGGGAAGCTCATCCCCATCGACGATGACGACTACGGCGGCATCGACTGGTCCGCGGCCGAAGCCCCGCGCCTAGGGGCGAGCGCACCGAGCTTTGAGCTGCCTGCCGCCGACGGCACGCGGTTCCGGTCGGCGGATGCCATCACCGCCGGGACCCTCGTCGTCGTGTTCTACCGCGGCTACTGGTGACCCGCGTGCAACCGCCAACTCGCTGAGTTGCAGCGAGCGTTACCCCAGATCCAGTCGAGAGGCGCCACGTTGGTGGCGATCAGCGTCGACGAGCCGCACCAATCCGCTGCGTGGGCTCGCAAACGTGGCCTCGCCTTCCCCTTGCTCAGCGACCCCGATCTCGCCGTCATCGACGCGTTCGACGTTCGCAATGAGCAAGCCGGCGACCTCCCGCTCCACGCCGTGTTCATCGTCAACCGGGAAGGAAACGTCACGTACCGCAAGATCGCACGCCGGCGCGTGCGGCCCGACGAGCTGCTCGCTGCGCTTGACGGTGAGCGACTACGCTGCTGCCCGGGCCGCTGCGATGCGACCATCTGCGAGCCGATCCCAAGGTAGGGGCGACCTCGCCGCCTGACGCATGGGCGACTGCATCGCCATGCGGCTTGTTGGCCGCGATCGAGGCCAGGTCGCCCAGTGCGGCTCGCGTGCCCGGCGAGACCCCGCCATGCGAGACACTCAACAACCGATCAGAACCGCCGCCAGCAACGCTTCCCGCCCCGTCGGGAGTCCACCGACGACGAGAGGCGAGGGGCCACCGCACGTCGTGCGCCGCTGGTACCGTGGCCCACGACTACGGCAACCACCGCACAGCTTGCAGCCGGGCTCGACATCCCGACCGTAGCCGTGTCGTGGCGAGTGCTGTAGCGTGCACTCATGACCTCCTATCGGCTGCGCAACATCTCCACTGCAACGCTCTTGCTCTCCTGCCTCCCGATGGCCGTCGCCTGCCACAGCGGCGACAAGCTGGAGAACAACACGCCCGAATCGGACGACGATGACGACGCGGCCGGAGATGATGACGACGCGGCCGGAGATGACGACGACGCGGGCGGAGACGACGACGACGCGGGCGACGACGACGATGACGGTGGCGATGATGATGACGGTGGCGATGATGATGACGATGACGACGATGACGATGACGATGATGACGACGATGACGATGACGATGACGATGACGA
>QKPP01000280.1 GCA_006508105.1 Myxococcales bacterium FL481
TCCCCATCGTCCACAGGGGGCGTCAGCCTCCCCAGCACACCTCCGGGGGGGAGGTCCCTGGGTTCCTGGGCATTGCGGGGTGTGGGGCACGCCTGGGCACGTCGACGAGCAAGTCGGGGTAGGGTCGGCCGTCGCTGGGCGTCCGCGGGCCTTGGAAGAGGGGACCGCGGGGGGTGCATCCAACACCTTGGTCCCCGCGGCCCGCCAAGGCATGACAGACATACTTTCGACGGGGATGGGCGTCTACGAGGCGTCTTCCCGGGCCAAGCGCATCGGCGCAGTGGCTCCTCGACATTACGGTCTTCCTTCCTTGTCTCCAGATGAGTTTCGGAGGGGTCTGGAACCGTCGACGTCGTGGGCGAGTGTTGTCCGTACGGCGTGTGCGGCGGTCGAGCCTGGGGCCTGGGAGGCATCCGGAGCGTTGTGGGTGCTCGACTGGCGGGTGGCGTGACCGCGGCCGGTGGGGGTGTGGGGGAGGTCGCCTCTAGGGGTGGCTTGTTCACCTCTAGGAACATCCCCCCCAACGAGGGTGGGTTCCTGGAAGGGGAGTTGGACCCCAAGGTGGCGTCGTTCGACACGCTGTACGTGAAGGCGGCGGGTCAGGTGCTTGCGGACGGCCGGCGGTACGGGGTGCGGTACGAGGCGGAGGGTCGCCTGACAGGCCGTCCTCGTCGCCGAGATGTCCTACGGAGGAAGTCTCGGGGCTGGGAGGACGTGGAGGAACGTCTCCAGGGCCTGGGGTGGGGAGAGGAGAGGCTTGCGGAGGTGCGCGAGCTCGCCCGGGTGATCTCTCCGGAGCGGAAGGTTCACCGACTGCGGGTTCGCCCAACGGCCTGGGCGATGTGGGTGGAGCTGGTCGACGCGCTCGGAGACCTCCAAGAGGTCGATGCGGTGGTCGAGGGACTCGCCGCCTGCCGTTGGTGGGAGGGGGAGGAGCTAGCGGAGCGTCAGCGGTGCCAGTGTGGGACGCGGACGGTGGAACACTCGGGGTTTGTGCCGTCGACGGGGCAGTGGATCTCGCGGTGCTGGCGGATGTTGTGCGAGAGCTGGCGGTGTCCGCACTGCGCACGGGTGCATCAGGGTGCGAAGGTGGCTGCGCGGCTGCGAGCGGGGTGGGATCAGGCGCGTTCGGAGGGCCGTTGGCTGTGGTTTGTGACGCTGACGGTGGATTGGGAGGCGTACTTCGAGAAGTTGGGGGTGTCGCACTGGAGTGTGGATGCGAAACGGGCGGCGGCGTGGTCGCAGATCGGGGTGATGTGCACGCGTTTGGTGACGCGAGATCTGTCTCGGGCGGGGTTGGACCTGTTCGCGATGTGGGCGCGGAAGTCTGAGAAGCACGACAGCGGGTTTCCGCATCTGCATCTGATGGTGTCACTGCGAGACGACGACCAGGGCGAGGGTGATCTGGGGTCGTTGGCGTTGCGTGAGGCGGGGTGCAGAACAACAACGGAGCTGTTGGAGCGTCTAGAAGAGTGGAGGTCAGATCCAGAGTATGTTTGCCTGCTTTCGACGTGGAACGAGCGTGTTTCTGCATGGGAAGAGAGCGGTCGGGAGGGCCGTCGGCCGCGCAAGCCGTACCATCCGCGTCGTCTTCCGTTCTCGCAGACGCGTCAGCGGCTTCATCGGGCAGCGAAACGGTCTGGCTTTGGGCACCTGGACCTCAAGCCGGTGGATCCGGAGACGTTTGGGACGGCGCACGACCCGTTGTTGTACTTCGCGAAGCCGTGCGAGGTGATGTCGCAGCTGACGAGCATCCCGGACACGGGCCTCCGAGTGGTTGGCGCCATGAAGGAGTACAGCAAAGCGGTCCAGGTGGAGGGTGCACTGCCGTCCGGGGTGCGTGTGGTGGGGTGGTCTCGTGCCTGGCCCCAGCTGACGGCGCAGGAAGAGCCGGAGAAGGAGCGGGTAGACCCGGAGACGAGCACGTTCGCCATCCACAGCGCGTCGATCGAGCAGGTGCGGGGACTGGCGGAGGCGCGGGGCTGGCCAGGGGTGGGGGAAGTGACGCGGGTGGACTTTCATGGGCCGATTCCGGACCGGGGAGAGCGTCGTCCGGTGTCGCTGGTGGGGTTCTGCGTCGAGGGAGTCCCCGGGGGCCTGACGCTGGCGGATGACGAGCTGCTGGTGGAAGAGCCGGGGGAGGCTTCGACTGGGGAGCCTGCCGTGTGGTTGCCCGGGTTGGTTCCATCGACAGGGGGGCTGCTGGTGGGAGGGGGGTCGGCTCGGGGTCCGCCGAGAGGTGTGGAAGCGAGGTGAGGGGAGAAGCAGGGGCCTGTTGAGGGAGGGCGGTTGGAGAGGTGCGGCTGGGAGGGGCGACCCGGTCGAGCGTTCTGTGACACGTGGACTTGCCACAAGCCGGACGAGGGAACCGAGGAAGGCGGAGCCCCGCAGGGCAAGAAGGCATCCCTTCTGAGGGTCGCCCAGGACTTTTTGGTTCGAGATGCCACATCTTGCCTACACGCCGCGCTGGCCGCTCTCGCCGCGCTGGGGTGAGCCCCGTCGGGGGCCTGAGGCTCGTGGGGGTCCTGAGGAGAGGATCCTCCCTTGGCAAGCGGATCTGTCAGAGAGGGCCCTCTTGGTGGCGTGTGAACTTCACCAGGGGAGGACCATTTGGGGGCCCTCCGAGGGATGCCTTCTTGCCCTGCGGGGCTCCCCCTCCTCGGTCCCCTCGTCCGGCCCGGCGCGGGGATTCACGACGGAAGCCGTACCCTCACCAAGAGCGCGCGATTGAAGGTGGCTGCCTCCTGACGCACCTCAAGTGCCAAAGGCGAGGGTTCTGCACTCGGTGCAGTAGCTCTGGTCGCGCAACTCGTTCGTGGTCCGCTCTTCGCCGAAGTCTGCGAAGGGCTTGCGGATCTTGCAGTGCGGGCATCTCTTGATCAGGGAGTTGGCGTCAGCACCCACGATGTTGGTGATGCGCGCCCCCCGATGGTCGTTGCGGGGGCTGGCGTCGTAGCCGCTGACCCTTGAGGGGTGGCCAGCTGCATCAAGAACTTGGAAGCCAGCTGCGACATCCGTAGCGGTCACGGTCTGGGTGGTGGTCCGAGTGCCGTGGGGGTCTTGGAGGATGGTGGGGTCATCGAGGCGTAGGGGAAGTTGTAGATGCACGGGGACGTCCGCGGTGTGGGTGGTTGCTGCGTAGAGCTGTCCACCTAGTACGACTTGGATGGGGGCTTGGGGGACCCGGGGGTGGGGTGCCGTTCTGAGGTCCAAGGAGGTGCCCTTGGGAGGGCCCGGTCGGGGGTCCTACCGGGGAGGAATCGGGCCGTCCTGTGGAGTTGTTTTTCGTGGACGCACGATTGGGAACATCGAAAGACGTGAACCCTCGTACGTGGGCAGGTCAGGCTGGAGCCCGGCCTGCCCCGGATGACTACTCCCACTCCTCCCACACGCGTCGCAGGATGCCCGGACCAGGAACCCGGAGCGTGTACCAATCGAAGTCGTACACCTCCTGCTGGGCGTCAGCCAGGGCCTGTCCGTCCTTCAGGATGACTCCATGGCCAGGCACTTGTGTGGACTGGTTCACGACGATGGCGTTGAGCTGCGGGAGTCCATGGTCCAGGCAGAACTTTGCGAGAATCGCCAACGGCCGGATGGTGGCGCGTGCGGCCTCCCGGCCCCAACCCATGAGGTCCGCCAGGTCTCCGTAGGTCAAGACCCTCTTCTTGCACTTGGCGTGGCCGATGAGCACGACCCAGCCCTGTTGTGCTCGCAGGTGGATGGGGTCCCCAGACTTGTACCGCGTCCATTCTTTGGTTTCATCTGGCATTTTTTCTCCGTTGCCTGCTGGCATGGATGCTTCTTGGCGCCCCTTGGGCTCGTACCTAGGACGGCTTCCCAACGGGAAGATGATGCACGAAGATGCTATCTGCACGAAGATGCTATCTGCATGAAGATGCTATCTCAGCGACCGCGCTGTACCCTGGGGGTGCGCCCCAACCGCAGCAAAGCCCCACCCCCGGTTTAGCCTGGACAGCGGCCGAGGATGAGGCTTCGTCACCGCCGACGGAACCGCGGTCCCGCCGTTGGCTGTCCCCACG
>QKPP01000216.1 GCA_006508105.1 Myxococcales bacterium FL481
GGACGAGACCGCAAGCGAATCGAACGGCAGGTCAAGTACCTGCTGCGCCCGCCTGTCGCCCTCGATGACGTTGAAACCACGTCGAACGGCACCGTTTGCGTTGTGTCACTCGTCTTCCATGAGGTGGAAGCGGTGCGACTCGCACGGTTCCACCACGAGGTCGATCTCGTCGGGCGTCAACGGGTCTGGAGCCGGCGGTGTTCGAGCACCGCCGGCAGGCCCGCAACGTCGACCAGACCGTCAACTACATCTACGGCACCTGGCTGGCGACGTCGCCCTGGCGCCACACCTTCGGCGCGGACCTCGAGATCTCTGGCGATCGCTGGCACGCGACATCAGCCGATTCGGTGATGCACTACGCCAGCCCCGTCGTGCCGGCCTGAGGTCTGAAGACCATCTCGCCGAGATGTCGGGTCATCTCCTTCACCGGCGCTGGATTCTGGGCGCGGAGCCACCACGACAGCAGCTCGAGCACGGCGCCCGCGTAGAAGTTGGCCTCGAAGTCGAGGGGGACGTTCGCGGTTTGGCTCAGCCGGCCGCTCGTCATGTCGTGGGTAATTGCCTGCACCATGAAGCGTCGCAGCGCTTCACGCAGGCGAATGTGGCCCCGTTCGCTGAGCACCACGGTGAACAAGCCGCGGTGCTCGTCGGCGAACTCGAACATCCGGGTCCACTTTCGGTGGCGGATCGTGAACTCATCTTGCTGCCCCTCGTCTTGCTCGGGCTGGGCGAGGGCCGACACCCGATCCGCGAGGACCGCCCAGACGGCCTCCTCCTTGTCTTTGAAGTGCACGTAGAACGTGGCGCGGGCCAGATCGGCGCGTTCGGTGATCATCAAGACCGTCAGGTCCTCGTAGCCGCATTCGACCAGCAGCTGGGCCGTGGCCTCGACGAGCTCGCCCCGGGTCCTGAGCCGTCGGCGGTCGTGCCTGCTCAGCGATGACACGTGTCCAACTCCGACGCGTGTCCAATAGAAGCCTTTGTTTTCAATGATTTATGGGCTTGCACTTTTTCTTCCGCCGCCTATTACTGACGTTTAGACCAATACTGACACGGCGTCAGCGACGGCGAAACCATGAAGACCACAACGCAACCGAGCCGCTCCAGCCTCCCCCGCCTTTGGGCCTGTCTGTGGAGGCAGCCCCGCAACCAGATCGAAATCGAGCCCGATCGGCTAGACGGAAAGCGGGCGCTGGTCACGGGGGGCAATGGCGGCATTGGGCGTGAAACGGCCGGCTGGCTGTACGAGCTCGGGGCCCACGTGACGATCGCCTGCCGCAACGAGAGCAAGGGTCGCGCGGCCATCGAGCAGTTTCGCCGGCACGACGGGCCCGAAGCCGCGGTCTTGCCCTGTGACCTCGCCGACGTCCACTCCGTGGAATCGGCCGCCTCGAATGCCCAGCGATACGACATCGTGGTGCACAACGCCGGCGTGGCACCTACCTCCTACGCCGAGACCAAGCAGGGGTTCGAATCCGCGTTCGGCGTGAACGTCCTGGGGCATGTCGCGCTTACTGACGCCCTGCTCCACCGCGGCTGCATCGCCGACGGAGCTCGAGTTGTATGGCTTACCGGGGACATCTACATCACGATCGACGACTGCACCTCGGACTACCGCTACCGGGGTGCAGTGGGTGGCTGGCGAGCCTACTCCCGCAGCAAGCTCGGCAGTCTCTGGATGCGTCACGCATATGCGGCCGAGCAGCCCGACATCCGCTGGTACGCCGCCCATCCGGGCGTCGTGAACTCCGGCCTCGCCAAGGGTGGGCCCCAATGGCTGCGAAGTCGCCTGATGATCTCCACGCGCGATGGAGCCCGCACCTCGGTCGCCTGCGCCGCCCAAGCGAACCTCCAGCCCTGCTACCTGCACAACACCTTGGGAATCATGGATCTTCGCAGCGATGATCCGGGTGCCAACCGCGAACGCGCCACCGCCTTGCTCGAGCACTGCCGCACCCTGCTCGCAGGGCCGGAATCGCGTCGTTTGGCCGGGTGAGCCGCCCCGGGGCCTGACTAGAGCGCATCTCATAGCTTCTCACGCCTTCATGCACGGCACTGCGACCCGATCTCGAGGTTGCCGAAACTTGCAGTAGCACCGCCAAAGCCACGTTTCGTCGCCCCCGACCTCGTGCCGCAGCTTCGCACCCGGCGACGCGCACAGCCATGAGATGGGCTCTAGGCGATCAGCAGGCCAGACAATCCGCGCGACGAAGTCGCCCCGGCCCGCACGGCCGAACCTGATGTATGCCTCCCTCGTGGAGCTGCTCTGGATCGGCGTCGCCTTCGTCCTCGGCTTTTTGGCCAAGCACCTCGGCCAACCCCCACTGCTCGGCTTTCTGGCCGCGGGCTTCGTGTTGGAGCTCCTGGGCTTTCGTCCCGACATGGCGCTCGAGCAGCTCGCCGACATCGGGGTCTTGCTGCTGCTGTTCGCCATCGGCCTCAAGCTCGACATCAAGAGCGTGGTGCGCCCGATGGTCTGGGCCGTCACACTCGTTCACCTGGCCGTGTCGATCGGCTTGGGGGGAATCACCCTTCTGGGCTTGGCTGCCCTGGGGGTTTTTCCGGGCCTCGACCTCGAGGCCGCAGCGCTCCTCGGGTTCGCGCTGAGCTTTTCGAGCACGGTGTTCGTGGTGAAGCTCCTCGAGGAGCGCGATGACTCGGCCGCGCTGTACGGCCGCGTCGCTGTCGGCATCCTCGTGGTGCAGGACCTCGTCGCCGTTGGCTTTCTCGCCGCGACCGCGGAGTCGCTACCCAGTCCCTGGGCGTTTGCGCTGATCGCCCTCATCCCGCTCCGTCCAGTGTTTCACAAGCTGATGTCCGCCTGCGGCCACGGCGAGCTGCTGGTGCTCGGCGGGCTCGCTGCGACCCTCGGTGGCGCCGGCTTGTTCGCCATACTCGGCCTCAAGGGTGACCTCGGCGCGCTCGTAGCGGGTGTGCTGCTCGGCGGACACCCGAAGACCCAGGAACTCTCCAAGTCGCTCTACGGCCTCAAGGACGTGTTTCTCGTCGGATTCTTCCTCTCGGTGGGGCTCACGGGACTGCCCACCTGGGACAATCTATTCATCGCGCTCGCCCTGCTCCTCTTGCTGCCGCTCAAGGGCGTGCTGTTTTTCGTACTCTCCTCGCGCTTCCGCCTCCGCTCTCGCACCAGTCTTCTCATCGGCACCGGCCTCACCCAGTTCAGCGAGTTCGGCCTCATCGTGGGGGCAGTTGCGGTCAGTCGCGGCTGGCTCAGCGAGAGTTGGCTCGTGACGCTCGCCCTGTGTCTGGCCCTCAGCTTTCTCGTTTCCTCGCCCCTCAACCGCAAGGTGTTCGACCTCTACCAACGTCTTCGACCCCGGCTCGCGCGGTTCGAAACGGAGAAGAGGGTGCCCGAAGAAGAAGCGGTCGACGCGAGCGGAGCCCAGATCCTCATTTTCGGGATGGGTCGGGTGGGCGCGGCGGCCTACGACGCCCTCACCGACACGGGCGAGGCGAACATCGTGGGCTTCGACATCGATGAACGCGTAACCGAGCGGCACCGTGAAGCTGGACGCGAAGTGCGACTCGCCAGCGCCACTGACGTGGACTTCTGGGAGCGGCTCCACGTCGAAAAGGGCGACGTTCGCCTCGTGCTCCTGGCGATGTCGAGCCTGAGCGAGAACCTCACCGCCATCGCCCAGCTCCGTCAGACGGGCTTTCGCGGAGTGATCGCAGCGGCTGCCCTCTACGAAGACGAGATCGACGAGCTCAAAGGTGCAGGCGCCGATGCGGCGTTCTCCTTGCTCGGCGAGGCCGGCACAGGCTTTGCCGAGCACGCCCTCGACCACGTCCGCAACCAGTCCAGGGTCGAGTCGGCCGCAACCACTCCCACCTAGCGAGACCAGCCCTGGCGGGCGATCTCCCGCTGGGTCACCCGCAACTCTTCGACCCGCCTCTTGAGTCCTTCGAAGCTTTCGTGGGGGTGAAACCGCTACAATGGCGCAACGACACGCGACCTATTGAGACCGTGAAGCTGGTACGCGGTGCGCATC
>QKPP01000229.1:0-16095 GCA_006508105.1 Myxococcales bacterium FL481
ACGATGATGACGATGATGACGATGATGACGATGATGACGACGATGACGACGATGATGACGATGATGACGATGATGACGATGATGACGATGATGACGATGATGACGACGATGACGATGATGACGATGATGACGATGATGACGATGATGACGACGATGACGACGATGACGACGATGACGACGATGACGACGATGATGATGATGATGACGATGACGACGACGGTGACGATGACGACGACTCGGATGACGATGATGATGTTCCCGATGACGACGACGACGACACAGGCGCGGACACCGGCACCTCCGACGAGTCAGACACCAGCGAAAGCAACACAGGCACCGCAACCAGCGACACCGGCGACTCCGTGACCGGCGAAGACTCCGGGACCAGCGACACCGGGACCAGCGACACCGGGACCGGTGAGGACACCGGGACCAGCGACACCGGGACCGGCGAGGACACCGGCACCAGCGACACCTGGACCGGCGAGGACACCGACACCGGCAACACCGGCCACGACGAACCCGACAGCGACAGCGACTCAGGCCGCGGCACGGGACCCCGCAGTGGAAGCGCGACGGATGCCCCTGGCGCCTCCGGCAGCGTTTGGGACCGCTTCACGCGATTGCTGGGGGGCTAGACCGACCCCCGACTTCATCTTTCGCCGTGCCGTCGAACACACCACCGGCCGACTGTCTCGAGGAACACTCCACGTCGAACATCAGTGCGGCTCGCGTCGAAGTCGCGCGCATCGATGCGGATCAGTTGCGCAGCGCAGTCTCGGCGAGACTCTTCGGCGCGGCGGCCGAGCCGGTCAAAATCGGTCGATTTACCGTGATCCGCCGACTCGGTGCCGGCGGTATGGGGGTCGTCTACGCGGCGTACGACGAGCAGCTTGATCGCAAGGTCGCCATCAAGCTGCTGCACGCCGGCGAACGCAATGAAGCGCGCCGCACCCGGCTCCTGCGCGAAGCCCAAGCGCTAGCCCGCCTGTCCCACCCGAACGTCGTGCAGGTCTACGAGGTCGGCACGTTTCGTGAGCAGATCTTCGTGGCCATGGAGTTCGTGCAAGGCCAGACGCTCAAGGAGTACCTGCGCGGCGAGCCACGAAGCGTCGACGACATTTTGCCGCGGTTCACCGCGGCAGGGCGTGGCCTCGCCGCGGCGCATCGTGCAGGACTCGTCCACCGCGACTTCAAACCGGACAACGTACTGGTCAGCGACGATGGGCGCACGCTTGTCGTCGACTTTGGCCTGGCCCGGGCCGCCGACACCACGACATCGAGCCGACCCGCGCACCCGGATGTCATCCCGTTGCAGGACGCCAACGATTCTTCCGCTGCGGACTCGCTAGAGGCCGATCTCACTCGGACGGGGGCGGTGCTCGGCACCCCAGCCTACATGGCGCCGGAACAACACCGCGGTGCAGCGACCGACGCTCGCAGCGATCAGTTCAGCTTCTGCGTGGCCCTGTGGGAGGCGCTGGCCGGCGAGCGACCGTTCGCCGGCACGACCGTGGTGGAACTCGCGCTCGCGGTCCACAACGGGAACCTCCGCACCAGCCCGGATGCCCGTCCCCTGCCCAACCGGGTGCGACGAGCCCTCCAACGCGGCCTCGCGGTGGATCCGGAGGCGCGATTTCCCGACATGGCCCGGCTGCTCGCGGCCCTCTCGTTGCGCCCCGATCGTCGACGCGTGGCGTGGCTCAGCGCCGCCGCGGCTACCTGCGTCGCGCTGGCGGTGGTCGGTTGGGCATCCACCCGACGCGCGCAAGACCCTTGTGACTCGGGAGCAGAACAACTCCAGGGCGTTTGGGACGACACCACGCGCGAGCAGGTCCGGCGCGCGTTCCTGGCGACCGGAGCAGGTTTTGCTCCCGACGCGTGGGAGCGTGCGTCGGTTCAGCTCGACGCCTACGCCAACGCGTGGCAGGCGATGCACCACGACGCTTGCGAGCGGTCGATCGTCACCGGCGAGCAAAGCCCGGAGTTGTTCGGTCGCCGGATGGTCTGTCTAGGGCAGCACCTCACGGCACTGGCGCAGCTCACTTCCCTGTTGCAGGACGTCGACGAGAAGGGGGTCCGCAGAGCGGTGCAGGCCACCAGCGACCTGCCGGAGATCGCCAGCTGTGCCGATGAAGCGAAACTGATGGCCTTTCACGCGCCGGTCGATGCGGCCGCTCGCGCCCAGCTGGCCGAGGTCGACCGGCTCATCGCCCGCACGCACAGCGCCCTGACCCTGGGGAGCTACGATCGAGCCGACGAGTTGAGCGAGGCAGCGCTCGCGTCCGCCACCAAACTCGATCATCGGGGCCGCCTGGCTCGCGCACGACTCGTGCATGGCTTCACGGCGGTCCGTCGCGGACGCTACCAACAGGCGAGTGTGGACCTTCGTGAAGCCGCGCGACTGGCCGACACTGCCGGCGACGACGAGCTGCGAGTCGAGGCGCTCGCTCGCCTGGCTTCGGTGCTGGGCAAGCTGCACCGGTTTGACGAAGCCGACGCTGTGGCCGCCGATGCCATGGCCGCGGTCGAACGAGTGGGCGACTCGCCGCGACTCGCCGGCGATGTCTACGGTCAGCTCGGCGGCGTGGCCAAGGCCCGCGGCAACTACAACGCCGCGGTGGCCTACCACGAGCGCGCGCTCGCATCGCTGCGCCAGGAGCTCGACGAAGATCATACCCGGATCGCGATCGCCCTCAACGACCTCGGGAACGCGCTGAATGGACTGGGCCGTCACGCCGACGCCGAAGCGGCGCAACGCCAGGCCCTCGACGCATTTGAGCGCGCACTCGGACCTCAACACCCCCACGTGGGAACGGTGCTATCCAACCTTAGCCTGCGAGTTCACGAGCAAGCCGGTCAACGCTTCTTCGGTCGCAACGGCGACGCCACGATCGCGCGCTGCCAGGAGACCGAACCCTGGCTGTTGCGCGCGATCTCCATTCAAGAGAGCGGCAACGAACTGGGCAAGATTGCGAGCACGCGGCACAACCTCGGCGAGGCCATGCGCTGCGCGGGACGCTATCGGGAAGCGCTGGTTCAGTTCGAGCTCGCGCTGGAGATCAAAAAGCGCGGCGAGCTCGAGCGCCGGCAAGTCAGCTCGCTCAACGGCATGGCGCGGTGCCACCTCGAGCTCGCTCAGCTCGACCAAGCCGCCCGGTCGCTGACGGAGGCGGGAGCCATCGCCGATTCACCCGACGCCGACGTCAGTCCGCACAACCGCGCGGTTACAGCGTTCATCGAGGCCGAGCTGCTGCGTCGTCGCGCCGGACCGACTCCACTCCCGCCCGCTGCCCAGGCTTCCGCCAAACGCGCAAAACGGCTCTTCGTGGCGGCTGGTCGAGGTCGGAAGGCCTACGCCGAGGCGGTGGATGCCTGGCTCACGGAGCACGGCGACCGGTCGCGCTGACACGCGACCGGCCCCGATCGTGGCCGCCGACTGACCGGCGGCTTTGGTCCCGCCCCGCTCCGAAGCTGGACGGCTGTGCCCCAGTCCGGCACGAACGATCGACGGCATGAGGCCGGGCAGCCCCGGCACCGCCGGGTTCGCGATCGGGCGTTGGCCGCTCGCAGTCAAGATCTCGACCGATGGCCGCGCGCGACAGGCTTTCGAGACTCTTGTAAAGTCCGCGCAATGGGCTCGCCGAGCAAGCCAAAGCCACGCCAGGACCACTTGGAGAAGACACGCTCCCCGATCTCTCGCCATGTCCAGCCTCTGGGACCTCGCGTGCTGGTTCGGATCGTACAAACGCCCGATCGGCTCGACTCGGGGCTGTTCCTGCCTCAAGGCGCCAAACAGGCTCAGGACCAAGCGCTGTTAGCCGAGGTGATCGAGGTCGCGCGGGCGATGCCCAAGCATATCCGGTACGGCGATGACGAGGATAAGGACGAAGCCATCGACGCGCCGCTCGGCACCAATGTCAGTGGGGTGCCGCTCGGCTCCAAGGTGTTGTTTCGCAAAGATCACGGCGTGACGGTGCCGTGGGACGAGACGCTGCGGGTCGTCGACGTACGCCACATCCTGGCGATCGTTGACGAGATCGCCGCGGAGGATATCCAGTAGCCCCGCCGGGGGCCACGAATCGCAGCGCTTTCGCGCCCGGTATTGACGACCGAGACGCCGACTCTACGTCGATGCGGCGGCACGGGACGTCGCGACTGACCTTCGTGGCTGCACCGGGCCAACTCATTTTCTCACTCGACTTCGAGTTGTATTGGGGCGTGCACGACCGGCTGCGAGTCGACGAGGCCCGCGGCCCCATGTTGGCGACTCGCCGGCTTGTGCCGCGACTGCTGGACTTGCTCGCGGCGGCCGAGGTCTCAGCCACGTGGGCGACAGTGGGGCTACTCCTGCATGAGAACGAGGAAAGCGTGTGGGCCGCGGCCCCCCGCCTCCGCCCGCGCTACGACCATCCACGACGCGACCCGTACCGACGGCTGGCCGAGCTCACGCGAGCGGATCGCCCGGTCTGCTTCGCCCGGGACCTGGTGCGACGCGTGCTCAGCACGCCGGGACAAGAGCTGGGCTCGCATACGTTCAGCCACTACCTTTGCACCGAACCGGGCAGCGACCTCGACTCGCTCCGAGCCGATCTGCGGGCCGCTCGTTCGGCCCACGCCGCCATCGGCCAATCGCCGCGTGCGCTCGTATTCCCGCGCAATCAGTACCGCCCCGAGCACCTCAGCGTGGCGCGGCGCGAGGGGTTCTGCTGTTTCCGCGGCGTGTCGCCACGCGATGGTTCGCCTGCCATGCGGCCGTCCCAGTTGCGCCGCGCCGTGCGATGGCTCGACGCGTACGCGCATCTGCCGGGGCAGCGCCGCCCGATCGGCTCGCGGGCCTCGCCGGGCGACCTCGTCAACACCCGGGCCGATCGCTTCTTGCGGTTTAATCCGCGTGGCCTCCAAGCCGTGCACCTGACCCGAGTTCGCGCCGAACTCGAACAGGCCGCCAAGACGGGGAAGACGTACCACCTGTGGTGGCACCCCCACAACATGAGCACAGACTCCCAATCGAACCTCGAGATGCTCCGGAGACTGCTCCAATTCTTCGATCGTCTGAGAGATCGGTGGGGGATGCGAAGCCTCACCATGCAAGCTGCGGTCGCGCAAACGCGGCCACGGGCCGCATGAAGCCGCCGATCCGGGTCGCGCTACTGGCCTCCGATGACCGAGCATCGCGGGTGGTAGCGGATCACCTGCATCGCGAGTTCGATCTTGTCCACGTCGTCATCGAGCGTCGCCGGCCTCGCTGGCCGCTCTTGCAGCGTCGCTGGCGGAGACTCGGCTCCCGCCACGTGATCGATCAACTCGTCTTTCAGACGCTGGTACGGCCGGTACTGCGGCGACACGCGCGTGATCGCATCCGCCAGCTCGAGGCCGACCCAACGTTACGTGCCCCACCGTTTCCACCACAGGGCTCGACGCTCGTGTCGTCGATCAACGAGCCACTCACCGGTGACCTCATCCGCTTCACCGGACCGCAGGTCGTCGTCGTCCACGGCACGTCGATCCTGTCCCGCGGCACCCTCCGGCAGATCGCAGCGCCGATCATCAATCTCCACACGGGCATCACACCAGATTATCGCGGCGTCCACGGGGCCTACTGGGCCCTCGCCGAAGGGCGGCTGGATCGGTGTGGGGTGACGATCCATCGCGTCGACGAAGGCATCGATACCGGAGCCGCGCTGGCGCAAGCCATTATCGAACCCGGCCCCGACGACAACTTCGAGACCTACCCATTGCTTCAGCTGCAGCTGGGCGTGCAACTGCTGCGTTCGGTCATCGTCGCGCTCGACGGCCACTCGGCACCGTCGGTCGCCACGCCCCCGCACGTGCGCACGAAGCTTCGCTCGCACCCTCGCGCGAGCCGATACCTGTGGGCTCGGTGGTCTCGCGGCGTGCGCTAGACCATCGAGTCGGGCTGGACGGGCCTGGTTGGAGGCCACGCGACGTGAGCCACAGCCACCGCGAGCTCAGGTCGAACGCACCTGCCCGCGAGCACGCACGAACCCGCCCCGTTCCCCGTGACGTTCAGGCGTCCACCGGCATGCTGCCGAGATGCCGAATGTCGCGACCGCGGATGAGAAAGATCACCAGCTCCGCGAGGTTCACCGCGTGGTCGCCCATGCGCTCGAGCCACTTCGCCACGGACTGGATGTGCACGTCCTGCTCGACATGCGCCGAGGAAGCCATCATGTCTGACAGCAACTCGCGAAAGACCTTGGTGTAGAGCTTGTCGACCACGTCGTCGCGCGCCATGACACGTTCAGCCTTACTCGCGTCGCGATCGACGAACGAGTCGATCGCGTCGGTCACCATGCCCTGCACGTGCGCCGCCATTTGTCGTAGTTCTTCTGGGAGCTTCGCGTCGGGAAAGGCCGTCAGGTCGATCGCGCGCTCACAGATGTTGACGGCCAGATCACCTATACGCTCGAGATCGGTGACCATCTTGAGCGAGAGCGTGATGAATCGCAGGTCCGAAGCCATCGGCTGTCGCTTGGCCAGGATGACCAAACACAGCTCGTCCGTCTCGACCTCAGCCCGGTTCACGGAGTGATCGGCGTTGATCGCCCGCTGCGCCAGCTCGACGTCTCGGGTATCTAGCGCCGTCATCGCGTCGGTGATCATGGCCTCGACTCGCCCCGCCATGCTCAACAGCGACTCTCGAACGCGCGCGAGCTCCTCGTTGTAGCTCCGGTCGGTGTGCAGGGCGGCCATGACAACAAGCTTACCTCGACCTAGCCGAACTTGCCGGTAATGTAATCTTCCGTCCGTGAATCCTTGGGGGACGTGAACAGCTGATCGGTTGGGGTGCACTCGACCAGGTCCCCGCTCAGGAAAAAGGCCGTCTGCGACGACACACGCGCCGCTTGCTGCATGTTGTGCGTCACGATGATGATCGTGTACTGGTCGGCCAACGAGTGAATCAGATCCTCGATATGCGCGGTAGCGACCGGGTCGAGGGCCGAACATGGCTCGTCCATGAGGAGCACTTCCGGATCAACCGCGAGCGTGCGCGCGATACAGAGCCGCTGCTGCTGACCGCCAGAGAGACCCAAACCAGGTTCGGCGAGCCGGTCTTTCACCTCGTCCCACAGCGCGGCCTGCCGCAAAGTGCGCTCAAGAAGCTCTTCGCGACCGCTGACCCGACTGCCGGTCAGTCGCAATCCGGCCAACACGTTCTCGCGGATGGACATGGTGGGAAACGGGTTTGGCTTTTGGAACACCATGCCCACCCGCCTTCGCAACAGGACTGGGTCCGTGTCCACGCCGTAGAGGTCCTCACCGTCAAGGAGGATCCGGCCGGTCATCCGAGCACTGGGAACCAGCTCATGCATCCGGTTGAGGCAACGGATAAACGTCGACTTGCCACAGCCTGACGGCCCGATGATGGACGTGACCTGCCTCGCGGGGATGGCCAAATCGATCGAGTTGAGCACTTGGTGGTCGCCGAAGTAGGCGTTGAGCTCGCGTACGGCGATTTTCGCCGCCTGCGTAGGCGGCACGGCACGCGCGGGGGACTCGTCGCTAGTGGTACTAGAAAGCATCAGGGCTAAGACCTTTCCATGCGGTCGCGCAGCCAAATCGCGAGCGAGTTGAGCGCTAGCATCACGCTGAGCAACAGCACGATGCCGGCTGCAGCGTTGTGAACAAACGCCTCTTGCGGGCGGCGGACCCAGTCGAAGATCTGGATCGGCAACGCGGTGAACGACTCGCCAAATAGCTCGGGAAGAAAGGTGACATACGTGACGGCGCCCACCACGATAAGCGGGGCGGTCTCCCCGATCGCTCGTGCCAACGACAAGATGGCGCCGGTCATGATGCCCGGCAGCGCCGTCGGCAAGACCACTTGTCGGATGCACTGCCACTTCGTGCTGCCCAAGGCGTAGCAAGCCTCGCGATAGTGGGCGGGAACGGTACGCAGCGCTTCTCGGGACGACGTGATAACGATGGGCATCACCAGCAGCGCCAACGTGCAAGCGCCGGCGAATAGGCTGCGGTCGAGCGCGAAGGTGCGGACGAACACGCCGAGGCCCAACAGCCCGTAGATGACGGACGGCACGCCGGCCAAGTTGGCAATGTTGAGCTCGAGCAGCCAGGTCCAACGGTTTCGCGGCGCGTACTCCTCGAGATAGACCGCCGCGCCCACGCCGAGCGGGAGCGCCAACGCCCCGGTCACGACAATCAGGTAGGCACTGCCAACCAAACCCGGCAACACGCCCGCGCGCGTAGCGCGGCGCGACGGGTAGCCGCTGAAGAAGTCCATGGTCAGCCGCGGCACACTGTCGATCGCGACGTCGACGAGCAGATACAGCAGGGTGCCGAGCGGGAGTGCCAGCGCGAGCAAGCACACCGCGATAAAGACCTGTTCGGGCCAGCGACGCCGAGCGCCGCGCTGCGGACTAGCCATCGCTCCGCTCACTTTTGAATTTGCGACGCAAAGCGTCGCTCGCCAAGTTCATCACCGCGGTCAAGAGGAACAGCGCCGCAGCCACCGCAAAGATCGTGCGGTACTCCGGCGTGCCAGTCGGCACGTCCCCCATGCTCACCTGCACGATGTACGCCGTCATCGTTTCGACCGGTACCCGCGGATCGAGAGTGAGCCGTGGTTGTTGACCCGCGGCGATGGTCACGATCATCGTCTCGCCAACCGCCCGGGACACCGCCAAAATCGCGGCGGACGAGATGCCGGACATGGCCGAGGGCAATACGACGCGAAAAATCGTGGTCAGCTTGCTCGCGCCGAGGCCCAAGGCGGCCTCTCGCAACCCGCCCGGCACGGCTCGAAGCGCGTCTTCGCTGAGCGAGGAAATCAGCGGCATGATCATGATGCCCATCATGATGCCGGGGCTCAGGGCGTTGAATCCGGCCAGATCGGGGACCACGGCCTGCAGAGCCGGTGTCAACACGATCAACGCGAAGTACCCGTAGACAATCGTCGGCACGCCAGCGAGCACCTCGAGCGCCGGTTTGAGCACTCGCCGCTGGCCCGGAGCCGCGTATTCACTGAGATAAACCGCGGCAGCGAGGCCAAACGGAATCGCCACCACCATTGCGATCGTCGTCGTGAGCACCGTGCCCCCGAACAACGGCCAAATGCCGAAGTGCTTCTCTGCAAACAACGGCGTCCACTGGGTGTCGAACAGGAAGTCGGCGAGGGACACGTCGCTGAAGAACGCGAACGTCTCCCCCGCCAGCACCGCGACGATGCCCACCGTCGTCAGCAGGGAGACCAGCCCGCACCCGGCGAGCGAGGCTTCTATCAGCCGCTCGCTCGTCTTCGACGCTCGTCGTCGACGCATCGGCTCCGATCGCTTTGGCAGCGGCGCGTTGGCCCGCGAGGTCTGCATACTAGTTCTTCGCCAAGAGCGACTCGACGGTCGCCCCGACCTTCGAGCCCTCGCCCGCGAACAGCGAGCCAGTCGTTCGCGCCTCGAACCGCTCGGCCACGAGCTTCGAGGCGGCCGCCGGTAGCGGGATGTAACCGACCTCGGCCACCAGATCGCGACTGCTCTTGATGTAGTAGTCGATGAACGCGCTCACTTCCGCGCGCTCGGCGGCCTTCTTGTTCACATAGATGAACACGGGCCGGGACAGCGGTTGGTAGGTGCCATCGGCGATCGTCTCGGGCGTGGGTAGAATCGGGCCAGCCCCGGTCTCGTCGCGACCGTCGTCGACGGGTACGACTTTGAGTTTCTTTTTGTTCTCCGAGTAGTAGGCGAACCCGAAGAATCCGAGCGACAACGGGTCGCCCGTGACGCCCTGGACCAACGCGTTGTCGTCCTCACTGGATGTGAAATCGCCCCGACTCGAGTGTTCTTTGCCGACGATCGCCTTGGTGAAGTAATCGTAGGTACCCGAGTCGACCCCCGGACCGTAGAGGTGGACCTCTTTCTCCGGCCACCCCGTACGCACGTCGTTCCAGTGCTTGACCTTGTCTTGCGACTCCGGCCGCCACAGCGTGGCCAGCTCCGCGACGGTCATCGTGTCCACCCAGTCGTTGTTCTTGTGCACCACGATCGCGATGCCGTCGTATGCGACGGGCAGCTCGATGTACTCGACGCTAGCTTGACCGCACAACTCGACCTCGCTGGGCCGGATGGGCCGCGACGCGCCGGTGATGACCGTTTCTCCGGCGCAGAACTTCTTGAAGCCACCGCCGGTACCCGACACCCCGATGGTCACCCGCGCTTTGCTCTCGCGTTGGAACTCCTCGGCGACCGCCTCGGTGATGGGAAACACCGTACTGGAGCCGTCGATCTTGATAACCTCTGCCTTGGCGGAGGTTCCGGCTTCCGCGGAATCCTTCCCCGCCCCGCCGCCGGCAGCCGACCCTTTGCTCCCACCGCCGCACGCGGGCAGTGAGCCCGCCACCACGGCCACCACGAGTAAGTGCTTGAACTGCATGCGCGTTTCTCTGCTGCCACACTCCGATCAGCTCGTGACATCCTTGTGACGGACTAGGAGCAACCCCGGGGCTCAACGCGCGTTCGCAGAGCGTGCGCGTCGGCCTAAAGCGGCGAATCCCGGGGCCGGCAAGCCTAGCGGCAGTGCCGCGGACGCGAAGTCGGACGCAACGAGATCGTCACAACCACGTGAACTGCCCGCGATGAGCAACGAGCCCGCAATCGGAACGAAGCCTCGGCTGCGGCCGTGCGTGCCGTCCATCGGTCCACCGGCGCAATCGCGCGGGCACCATGCGCTGATCATATGACGCAAGGGTGTCAGCGACTCGACGCCGCGGCGAGATCTACCAGATGAACTCGCCAAACGGCCGCCCCAAGCCCAGCCCCGGCGGCACGCAACCGGCTTGAGCATCGTTGATTGGTTTGCTTCGTTTGCTTCGCCGCGTGCCTGCGCCTGTCGGGCCTGTCTCATATGGCGGCAGGCCGGCGCGACGCCTAGAGCAAGTCAGAACAATTCAGAGCAAGCGAGCACGAGCGAGCGCCGACGCCGGAGCTCGCGGTGAGAACCGGGATCGACCGGCCTCGACGCGAGCGACCGCGCGCCGCACGGCTTGGATGACACCACGCGCTGATCGGAGCGGAGACCAACCCCCGGCCGCCGAGGCAACACGCCAGTCCGCGTTCGTCAGCCAAGTGACCAACCACGCTACCCTCGTAACGAGTCCGACATGCTCCCGCCGAACCGGTATGGCCGCCGCGAGTCCCCCCCCGCGCGACGAGATCCGCCCCCCGGGCCCGTGCTCCACCGCTCGGCAGAGCGCGCAGCGGCGGATTGTCGAACGGCGGCGGCGCGGACCACGAGCACGGTCCGCCAGCCCGCTCAGCCCGGCCCCGGTGGCGGCCCGGCGTCGCGTGTCTGGTGTCCCGTGAGAGCGGGAGACCCGCCGCGGCCGGCGGCAAGACCAAGCCGCCCCCCAACCCGACCTCGAGGCCACCGAGATGTCCGCGAAAACTGACTCCACCGGTACGCCGGCTTTCCAACCCCGCGCGGAGGCCAGCGACGTGCTCGCCATCGATAGGTCCTCCGACAAGCACGTGGTCATCGTCGGCGGCGGGTTTGCCGGGCTTGAGGTCGCTAAGCGGCTCGCCGGGTGTCCCGGGCTTCGCGTCACACTCATCGACCGCCGCAATCACCATCTATTCCAGCCGCTGCTGTACCAGGTGGCCATGGCCGGGCTCAGTCCGGCTGAGATCGCCGTGCCCATCCGCAGTCTCCTGCGCGACGCGAACAACGTACGGGTCATCGCCGCCGAGGTCACCGGCGTGGCTCTCGACGCCCGCACGGTGCACGGTGACTTCGGCACGCTGCTGTACGACTACCTGGTGTTGGCCACGGGAGCCCAGCACGCTTACTTCGGCCACGACGAATGGGAAGCACATGCCCCAGGCCTCAAGACCGTTGAGCAAGCCACGGAGATCCGCCGCCGTGTGCTCACGGCCTTCGAGCTTGCGGAGCGAGAAACCGATGCCACGCGCCGTCGCCAATATCTGACCTTTGTCGTCGTCGGTGGCGGTCCGACCGGCGTAGAGTTGGCCGGGGCACTCGGCGAAATGAGCCGCTACACCCTGACCCGCGACTTTCGAGAGATCGACCCGAAGCTCACTCGAATCATGCTGATCGAGGCTGGCTCACGCATCCTGCCCTCGTTCTCGGAGTCGTTGTCGAGCCGGGCAACGCGTGACCTCGAGCGGCTGGGCGTGCAGGTGTGGACGGGCAGTCGGGTGACCGACGTCAACGCGACGGGCGTACGCGTGGGCGACGAGCGCATCGCTGCCGCCACCGTACTGTGGGCGGCCGGCGTCCAGGCTTCGGCTTTGGGCCGGTCACTGGGGCTACCCTGCGACCGTCAAGGTCGCGTCCACGTCGAAGCGGATACGAGTCTAGCCGACCACCCGGAGGTGTTCATCGCGGGGGATCTCGCACATTTCGCCACCGAGAACGGGCCGCTGCCAGGAGTGGCCACCGTCGCGTTGCAGCAAGGCCGATTCATCGCCAATACGATCCGCGACGAACTTGAGGGCCGCCAACGCGGATCGTTTCGCTACTTCGACAAGGGTCAGATGGCGACTATCGGGCGCCGTCGAGCGATCTGCGAGTCATACGGGGTCAAACTCACCGGTTTTGCCGCCTGGGTCGCGTGGCTGCTCGTCCACATCTACTACCTCACCGGGTTTCGCAATCGCTTGTTCGTGTTGCTGTCGTGGGCCTGGTCGTACCTGACGTTTGCCCGCGGCGCCCGACTGATCGTGGGGAAACGCTGGCAATCCTACGGTGAGACTGCGCCGGCGCAGTCTCCGCGGCGATCACCCAGCGGTGCACCGCCGATCCAGCCCGGTGTAGGCTAAGCCGATCACGAGGCCTCCATGCAGCGGTTTTATCCCATCGGCACGCCTGGCACCCCCTGGAGCGAGAGCGAAAAACAGCAATGGCGCGAGAAGCAAACGCTTCGACGTGGCTACCAAGAGGAAGTCCTGACGCCAATCAACGCTTTGCGCGACTCGTTTGAACTCGTGCAGTACGGTGCGCTGAGCATCGATCCAAAACGCTATCCTCTGGTCGCGCTGCGCCGCCCACAAGCGACGCCCGACGTGCCGTGGGTCCTCCTCACGGGGGGGGTGCACGGCTATGAAACGAGTGGAGTCCAGGGGGCGCTGAAATTCTTACGAACCGAAGCGGCCCGATACGACGGTCGAATCAACCTCGTTGTTGCCCCCTGCGTGAGCCCGTGGGGCTACGAGACGATCAATCGTTGGAATCCACAAGCGATCGATCCGAACCGCTCCTTTTACCCGGACAGCCCAGCCGAGGAATCACGCGCCCTGCTGGCGTTCGTCAACGGGCTGGGCATCGAGTTCTCGCTGCACGTCGACCTGCACGAGACCACGGACAGCGACGAAAACGAGTTTCGACCGGCGCTTGCGGCGCGCGACGGCAAAGCGTTCGAGCCGGGTCACATCCCCGACGGGTTCTACACCGTTGGTGACACGGCCAATCCACAGCCGCAGTTCCAGTCCGCCATCATCCGTGCAGTCGAGCAAGTGACCCATATCGCCGAGCCCGACCAGCACGGGCAGATCATCGGCTCCGACGTGGAGCAGCGTGGAGTGATCAACTACGCGTACCGCGAACTCGGGCTGTGCGGCGGCGCGACGTCGGCCCAATTCACCACCACCACCGAGGTCTATCCTGACAGTCCCAGCGCCACGCCAAGCGACTGCAACGCGGCTCAGGTTGCGGCGGTGGTCGGCGCAATCGAGTTCGCGCTGCAACGAGCCTCGGGCTGAGGCCCGGCCGTTGGTCGGGGCCAAGCCGACCCGTCTGCGATCGATGGTCCGGACCGCACCGCGCCGACCACGACCCTACAGCTCGTAGTCGAGAATCAAATGATGCTGACCATCGCCGTCGATCTCGATGCGACCCTCGCCGCGGATCGTGGCCAGCTCCCCCGTGCCGGAGCCGGGCACGATGGGCCACTTGGCCCACTTCGTGTCGCGATCCATCGTTCCGATGTGCAGCAGCGCGAAGCTGCCCTCGCGGCCGTCCAGGGTCCCGCTGATCCGCTCGAGCGCGACGTAGCCCGCCGGGCCCTCGTCCGCTCGCACCGACAGCATCTGCACCACCCCGGTCGCGGCAAGCGGGCCGGTGAAAGTCTTGTCCACCGCGGCCCGAGCGTACGCACGACCCTCCTCCGCGAAATAGGGGGACTCTTGGTCAAAACGATCGACGGTGAACGAAGACTTCGCTTGCATGCCCGTACCGTTGATCGGGTCATCCCCATGTCAAACGCCGAGCGCGATGGGACCTGCGCGCGGATGACAGATGGGAACCGCGGGCTCGCCGCGCTCGTTGGAAGAAACCTGTCCGAGTTGCCTGACGTCGTTCGTCGGGGACCCGAACCCTGGCCGCGCAAGATGCGGCCTTCTTCCTCACCACGGCAGACCAATGAACAAGTACCTCTTTTTGTACCGCAACCCCCCGGCTCCCGACCGCCAACCCTCACCAGAGGAGATGCAGCAGATGATGGCGCAATGGGAACAGTGGAAAACGAAGTTCAAAGACCACGTCCACGACATGGGTGACGGCCTGCAGCACACGGGTCGAGTGCTCGAAAGCAGCGGCGTGACCGATGGGCCCTTCGCGGAGTCGAAGGAGATCGTCGGTGGCTTCTCGATCGTCGTGGCCGAGTCCTACGACGATGCGCTCCGTGTGGCGCGCGAGTGCCCGATCACGTTCATGCCGGGCTACAACATCGAAGTCCGTCAGATGATGGGCTACTAGACGCACGCTCGCCGGGCTAGGACCTCTGGCCCGGCGCGGGTATCCATGTCGGCCGGCGAACAATCCGATTCCGCCTCGACACTGGTCGAGCACTACTTCCGTCACGAGTACGGCCGACTGGTCTCGACGCTGACGCGACGCTTCGGCGCGGCGCGACTGGAGGCGATTGAAGACGCGGTGCAATCCGCGTTCGAACGAGCCCTCACGGCGTGGCCGCGCCAAGGCCGGCCCGACCGGCCGGGCGCTTGGCTCACGCGGGTGGCGGTGAACCGACTCGTGGATCGCCTGCGAAAGGCCCGACACGCCGACCGGCTGGAAGCGAATGACCTCGACGAACCGGCGACCCCGGGCGCCACGGAGGACATGCTGGTCATGCTCTTCGCTTGCGCAGATGAGCGCCTCGCCCCGCGAGCCCGGTTGATCTTGTGCCTCAAACTCCTGTGCGGTTTCTCTACGCGAGAGATCGCGGCGCGCCTGTTCATGACGAGCGCCAACGTGCAAAAGACGCTCGAGCGAGGCCGGCACCGCCTCCAGCTGACCTGGCACAAGCTGCCCCCGCCGGCGACCGCGACCGCCGACCCCCACGACGATCCGCGTCTCGCCACCGTCCTGCAGGTCCTCTACCTCCTGTTCACGGAGGGCGCTTCGCCGGCCGACACGATCGGACTGCGCCCGGAGCTGTGCGATGAAGCGATCCGCCTCGCTCGCATCCTGGTGGATCACCCCCGCGGCGATCGGCCGGCGACGTGGGCCCTCCTCGCGCTCATGCACCTGCACTCGGCCCGGTTGCCCACCCAGATCGACCGCGAGGGTCGACTCGTCCCCCTCCCCGAGCAGGACCGCACCCGCTGGGATCGACGGCAGATCGCCGCCGGATTCGAGTGCCTCCACCGGGCCACTCGGTCCGCATCCTACTCGCGCTACCACGGTGAGGCCGCGATCCAAGTCGAGCACATCATCGCGCCGAGCTTCGCCGAGACGCGCTGGCACGAGATCGTGGCGCTGTATGAGGCCCTCGAGGTGCTACAGCCGTCGCCCGTTTATGCCCTAAATCGGATCGTGGCCTTGGCCGAGGCCGAAAGTCCCGAGCTCGCCCTCGAGCGGCTCGGCGAGCTGGCGTTGCCCAGCTGGTTTCGCAATCACTACGTGTACTTCGGTGCGCTGGGGGAACTCCATCGACGCACCTCCCACCCCGAGCGCGCCCCGGCCTACCTTCGCAAAGCGGAGGAAAACGCGCCCAGTCGCGCTGAACGACTGCTGTTTCGGCGGCGCCTGGAGGCCTGCGCGGGCTCGACGTAACTGGCCCGTCCCGAGGAGCCGTGCTCGCTTCGATCCAGCCACCGGCGCCGG
>QKPP01000229.1:16195-31426 GCA_006508105.1 Myxococcales bacterium FL481
GACCAGGCCGACCCTGGCCTGGCCGCCTAGCCGGCCTCCTCGTCCGGGTTCGCCAACAAACTCGGTTCGTAATCCTCGGGCGCTCGCAAGCCAAGCAGTTCCAGCGTGGTCGCGGCCAGGTTCGCCAACCCTGGCGTGGTGTCACGCACCACTTTCGCCGATAACCGGGGAGACTGTCCTGGGGCGCTTGGATCGAAGACGGCGAAGGGTACCGGATTGAGCGAGTGGCTCGTTCGCACGATCCGTTCGTCGTTTTTGAACTCGAACATCTGGTCGGCATTTCCGTGGTCGGCGGTGACCAACAAGATGCCGCGCATACGCTTGACCACCGCGACTAGGCGCCCCACACACAAGTCCACCGCTTCCACGGCCATGCGAGCCGCGTGGAGATCGCCGGTATGCCCGACCATGTCGCCGTTGGCATAGTTGACCCGCACCAAGTCGTACGGGTGCGTTTGCACCTCGGCGACCAGTCGATCCGTCACCTCGGCCGCCTTCATCCACGGGCGTTCCTCCAACGGATCGAGGTCTGAGGCGACCTCGATGTAGGTCTCCCGCGACGGATCAAAACGACCGCTGCGATTCCCGTTCCAAAAGTACGTGACGTGGCCGTACTTGTGCGTTTCCGCGATCGCGAGTTGGCGTTTGCCCGCTCGCGCGAGCAGCTCGCCCATCGTGCGATCGATCGCGGGCGGCTCGACGAGAAACGATTTCGGTAACCGCAGGTCCCCGTCGTACTGCATCATGCCAGCGAAGAACACGTCGGGGACCTCACCGCGGTCGAACTCGCGAAACTCCGGACCCGATTCGAACGCCCGGGACAGCTCGAGGGCCCGATCGCCACGAAAGTTGAACAACAACACGCTGGCGCCGTCGCGGATCGGTCCCACCGGGCCCGACGCGTCAGCGATGACGAATCCCTCCAGCCATTGGTCGCTCACGGACGACTCGGCGTACATGGTTTCGACGGCCTCGCGCGCCGAGTTGAACCGCCGTCCTTGGCCTTGGACGTGCACTCGCCAGCCCTCGGCGACCATGTTCCAGTCCGCCTCGTAGCGATCCATCGTGATCTTCATGCGCCCCCCGCCGCTCGCGATGCAGTAGTCGCGGCCGTCACCACGCAAGCGAGTGAGCACGGCTTCGAGCTGATCGATGTAGCGCAACGCCGAGCGCTGTTCGACATCCCGCCCATCGAGCAGGATGTGCACGCGCGAGCGAGCGACCCCTTCCGCCGCGGCGCGTTCGAGCATGGCGACCAAGTGGTCGATATGCGAGTGCACATTGCCGTCAGACAGCAAACCGACAAAGTGCAACGCTTCGCCGCTCGCTCGCACGTGGGCCACGGCGCGCTGCCATGCCTCCCCTTCGAACATCTGGCCCGATGCGATCGCCGAGGCCACGAGCTTGGCCCCCTGGGCAAACACCCGCCCCGCGCCGATCGTGTTGTGGCCAACCTCGCTGTTGCCCATGTCGCGATCGGACGGCATGCCCACCGCGACCCCGTGGGCCAACAAAGCGCTCGCCGACGGTAGTTGGCGCAACCAGTCGAGGGTGGGCGTGCAGGCGGCCGCGACGGCATCCGAGGCATCGCCGGCCCCGATGCCGACGCCATCCATGACGACGAAGAAGAGCGGACCCTCGGGGGCCCGGCGGATCGGGTGTGGTGAAAGCGCGGACATGACGACGAGCGTCGTTTAGCAGACCGACCGCGAGCCCCTCAAGCGGTGGCTGGACCGCGAATTCGCGGGCAAACGGCGCCGTTTCGCCCGGCGGCGGACTGGACGGTCGATGGCGATACGCCGGCCCTCGCCGGTGGATCGACGACGGATGGGTGCCGGCGCCCCGACCCCCCTGTTACCCTGGCGACACGCTCTTGCGGCCGCTGGATGTCCTCGATCGCCCCGTTCCCCGTCCACTACTACATCCACGGCCGCGGTCGTGGGCACGCCACACGAAGCCTGACTGTGATCGAGCGCCTCCGTGCGGAGGGCTTTGCGGTGCGCGTATTCGCGGGTCGTGACGCTCAAACCATTTTCAGCGATGCGTCGCGCATGCACGTCGTCGACAGTTTGCTGCCCGAAGCTCGCCTCCGCCTCGCCGAGCTGGTCCCGCGACGACTGCTCGCGGCGCAGCGATGGATCCGCCGCGAGCGGCCGGTGGCGGTCATCTCCGATGGGGACGGTCCGGCCATCTGGGCCGCGCGCTGGTGCAAGCTGCCCTCGATCGCCGTCGGTCACGGATTGACGTTTTCGCATTGTGATCCGCCCCCCGGGGCACCCATCGCACGCGACGACTGGCGTCGCGAGGGTCGGAAAGCGGCCGTGTCAGCCGCCGGATCCTCCCGCCAAGTCGCGGTGAACTTCGTCGCCGTCCCCCCGATCCGCCCGGGCACCGTCGTCGCGCGGCCCCAGCTGCGCCGCGCGCTGGTCGACCCGTCGGATGGGCGCGTCGGGAGCCAGATCGTGACCTACTTTCGCGACGAAGACGGTGGCGACGTGCTGCAAGAGCTGACCCGTCGCGGCCATCGAGTTCACGCGTTCGGCCGAGTCGATCCGAAGATCGATGGCGTGGCGTTCTCATTGGCCAGCCCGGACGCGTTTGCTCAGGCACTAAAATCCGCGGCAGCGGTGGTGTCGTCGGCTGGCAGCCAGCTGATCTCCGAATGCGTGGCATTGGGTATCCCTCAGCTGGCCTTGTACGCGCCCGGCGATTTGGAGCAATCGCTCAACGTGGCCATGCTCGTCCACGCGAAGCTGGGATTTGGCTGCGCCCGGGGTCGCGACCTCGGTCACGTACTCGATGCGTTCTTGCCCACGATCTCCGGTCCGCGCCGTCCTGGCCGGGTGCCAACACAAGGGCTTCCCGACGTAACGCGAGCGGTGGTCGATCAGTTACTCGACCTCGTCGATCGATTCCGCGCCGCGCGCTCGCCCCTCAGCGACGCGTGACCGGGCAACGCCGGTCGTGGTACGCAGCCGCTTGCCTGTGAAAAAATGGACTTGCCGCACGCCCAGCCCCGTGACCTCTCGCGCCTAGACCCGGCGTCGCCCTGCGTACGTGGCTGTCTGCAGGTGCTCGAACGCTGCGAGACCGTGCTGGACGCCCTGGCCGCCGCTCGAGTGCCGGGGGCGATCGAGCGGATCGGCCCACACGTGCGCCACATCCTTGACCACTTCTCGTGTCTGTTCTCCGGTCTGGGCCGCGAGTACGTCGACTACGACGCACGGGCCCGGAATCCGCGACTCGAACGCGAGCCCGTCGTCATGCGTCAGGCGATCGGTGCGACCAAGCAACGCCTCGCACGGCTGGGTCAAGACGGCGGCGCCACGCCGGTGGCCGTACACCTGCGGGTTTGCAGCGACGCCGCGGTGACCATGGCTTCCACGTTGGATCGAGAACTGGCGTTCCTGTCCGCACACACCGTTCACCACCTCTCGATCATGGCTCAGATCGCCCGGGCCCACGGCATCGATGTCGACCCCGCGATCGAACTCGCGTTCTCCACCGCGGACTACCGCCAGCAGCTCCGTCGAGGGTCGGCGTAGCCACTCGCGCCGTATGTGCACGCTGTCGGCGGTCGTCGATCAGACGGGGCTACTCGTCACGATGAACCGTGACGAACTCGACTCGCGCGAGCCCGAACTCCCGCTGGCGATCCATGCCCAGCGAGACCTCGCCGATCGCCGCTGGCTCGCTCCGATCGACGCGCAACGCGGAGGGACGTGGATCGGAGCCAACGATCGCGGCCTGGTCGTGGCCCTCCTCAACGGATACAGCCCCCGCGACGACCGGCTCGTGGGCGCCCCGTCGCGTGGCACCCTCGTCGTGGGCGCGCTGGCTCAGGCCACGATGCACGGCGCAGTCAGCTGGGTCGGCGCCGAGCATGATCTTCGGCCCTACGCGTCGTTTAGCTTGATCCTCGCCGATCTCTCCGGTCTGCGAGCGTTCACATGGGATGGCACCCGGCTGGCCGAGCGAACGCCCCCGTGGCCGCGCCGCGACGCCGCGATGTACACGTCGTCGTCGTGGGCTGGGCCCGCGGTCGCTCGGTGCCGGCGTGAAGCGTTTTCGACCTGGCTCGCGCGAGGCCAACCGAAAACCGACGGGGTCCCCGATTTCCACCTGATCGGTCGCGGAGATCCGGCCGAATGGACCCCGCTGATGGCCCGTCCGCGCGCTCGCACCCGCAGCATCACGCAGCTACGCGTGCAAGTCGACGAGATTCGCGGCCGCCACTGGCTCGTCGATCACGGCCGCGTCGAGCTCACCTCTCCGCTCCGCGAAGTCAGCCTGCCCCGCACACTGGCTTGTCGCACGAGTGCTCCGTCGGCACCATAACGCCACGCCAGCTGCCGCCGTGGGGCGAGCGGCAGCGCAGCCGAATCTCCGCCACCCCCGTGGGAACCCCGAGGAATCGACGGGCCAGCATCCGCGCGCCCCGGACCTCGCAGCGCGCCGAGCTACCTTGCGCCGTTCGGGCGGGTGCGTGGACCCGGACCTGACCGCTGTCGTCGAGCTCAACCGCGAAGACGAACGCCAGATCATCGGTGCGAAGGGTGACCGTGTGTCGGCGCTCCGACACGTCGAGGTACGAGATCTCTACCGCGCGATGGATCCACGGCTCGAAGGGAAAGCGGACATCGTCCCGCGCGAGGTCCAACCACCACAGGCGTAGACCCGCCAGCTGGGGCAAGTCAGTGCGGGCCACCCAGCCGTCCAAGGCGATCAAGTACCGCGCTTGGCCGAAGTCGCGATGGATCCGCAGTACCTCCACGTGTTCGAGTGCGGGGGTCGAGAGCGCCTGAGGTTGCGTATCGCGGGCCGGCGGCAGCGGGAGCCCCATCGACACGCCCAAGAGCGCCACGGTGCCCGGCGCGAGACGGCGCCGGTGGAGATGGGAGCGAGCCCGCAACTTCACGCTCAACGCCGTAGTCAGTCACCAGCCAATCGGCAACCCGGCTGACGCCGGCGAGACCGTTTTGTTGCGATCGTGCCGCGGTGTTGCCGAAACGAGCTACCGGCCACGTCACCGCGGTCGCAACGGCGTGACGGCTGGGTGTCGTCCGATCCGGGTGCGACTGGATCGCGGCTCGATCGCGGACGCCCGGTCGCTGGGGCCGGCGACGAGAAGCCTACCGGCGCGCGAGGGTTGGGACCGGCCCAGTCGGTTGCGGGCCGAAGCGGGGCAGCCACGGGCCAAGCTCCGCGGTGGACCGGGTCGATGCGCTCGACGCCCGGGCGATGACGGCCTCGTACCAACCTGTCCGGGGCTTGACCGCGTCGACTGGAACAAACGCGGTCGTCAGGGCGGGCTCGTCGGGAACCCGTGGTGGCCGGTTCGTCGCTGGCGCGGCGGGCTCCCGGTGTCACGCCCCGCCGCTTGGTCCCCGTCCGGGTCCCGCGGTTGAGCCGCTCCGCCCGACGTGCCACGCTCGTGTCGTGTGGTGTGATCGGCGGCCGGAAGACGACGGAACCCGCCTCCTCGCGACAGATGCCCTCGCCGGCGTGACCCTAGCGGTGATGCTGGTCCCCCAGACCATCGCATACGCCAGCCTCGCTGGCCTTCCGCCACAAGTCGGGCTGTACGCGGCGACCCTGCCGGCGTTTGCCTACGGGCTGACGGGAACGAATCGCTTTTTGTCGATGGGACCCGTCGCCGTGGTCTCGCTGCTCATCGCCAGCGGCCTGTCGGAACTCGCCACCCCCGGCTCCGCGGAATACCGCCAGTACGCCGTCACGCTGGCCACCTTGGTGGCTGGCCTCTATCTGCTCCTCGCCCTGGTGCGAGCCGGCTTTCTCGTGAACTTCCTGAGCCGACCCACCACGGTTGGGTTCAACGCAGGCGCGGCGGTTCTCACCGTGATGAGCCAAGTCGCTCCAATTTTGGGCCTGTCCCCGGCTGAGATCGAGGGCTTCAGCTCAACCTGGCCCTGGCCGGTCTTCGGCCACATCGGGCTCACCCGCGGCATGACGGCGGTGGTGGGCGGTGGGGCGCTACTCGTCCTCATCGGGTTGCCCCGGGTCTGGCGCAAAGCTCCTGGCCCGCTGATCGTCTGTGGGCTGGGGATCTTGGGCACCCAGCTCACGACGCTCGATGTCGACGTCGTCGGCTACGTGCCTCGTGGATTCCCGACGCTCGCCTTGCCGACATTCGCGCTGGCCGACGTGCGGGCGTTGTTCCCCACGGCATTGAGCATTGTCATGGTGGGCTACATCTCGTCGATGACGGTCGGCACCGCCCTGGCCCGCAAAGCCCGGGTCGATCTCGATGCAAACCGAGAACTGCTCGCGTTTGGTGCCGCCAACCTGGGCGCGGCGCTGTGTGGCGCGTTTCCGGTCAGCGCCGGCCTCGCTCGCGCGGCGGCCCTGTACGACGCGGGCGCTCGCAGCCGGCTCGCTGCGCCCATTGCCGCGACCGTGGTGCTGGCGGTGCTCGTCGCCTTCGCCCCGGCGATCGCCGGTCTTCCCCGCGCGATTCTAGCGGCCATGGTCATGGTCGCAGCCAGTCGCTTGATCGACGTGAGCGAGATCCGAGCGCTGGTCCGCGGGCGACCCGACGGCTGGTTGACGATGGCGATGACGTTTGCAGCCACACTGGTCCTGGGCCTCGAAGAAGGACTCGTGGTGGGCGTATGCGTCAGCTTGGCTCTGTTCATCCGCCGCACCGCCGCCCCCCATAGCGCCGAGCTCGGACGCTTGCCCGGGACGACCATCTACCGCAACCTCGACCGTTTCGCGGCCCAGCCGTGCCCGCAAGCCCCGATCTTGCGGATCGATGCGCCCTTGTACTTCGGCAATGCGGCGTTTCTCGAGCAGCGCATCCACCAGCTATTTGTGGACTCGCGTAGCGCCCGACTGGCCGTCCTTGACTTCGCCGCGGTCAATGACCTCGATGCGACCGCGCTCCAAGCGTTGCGCCGCGCCGTGAGATCTCACCGTGAGCGCGGTGCGGAGCTGCACCTGGTCGCAGTGATCGGCCCGGTCCGCGACATCTTGCACCAATCGGGGCTCGACACGGAGATCGGTGAGGAACGGCTCCACCGCACCCTCCACGAGGCGGTGCCGCGGATCATGGGGAGTGTGGACGCGACGTATTGTCGACAACACTGCCGCAACGCCGCCTTCGTGGCGTGCGATCGTCTGCAGCGCGGCCCGCCGACGGTGTCTCGTAAGGGTGCGTCTCAAGTATCGAGAACACCTCAACCCTGACTCCGCCGCACGCCAACGCCACGAGAGCCCCCTGACACCGCCAAGGTGGCCGCGCATTCCGGCCCCCATGGAGGACCCCTGGGAACCTCCCATCCGCCGGCCCTTGAAGTCGACCGTCGCCTCGAACTCGATACGGTCGAGTCGCGGCTAGGTCGGCGGTTCGTCGATTCCGACGTACCCGTTCACCGGGCGCACTTCGTCGTCAATGTCGAGGAGCGGATCGCCCTCGCCCTCGTTCCGTAAAGCCGTTCGGAACCCCTCCGGAACGGAAGGGCTGAGGCGAAAATCGTCGGCAGTGGGGGCCCGAAACCAGCTGTTGAGGTACGCGCCCACGTCGGTGTTGGAGACTCCTTCCATCTCACGGTCAAGTGCGTTGTGTGAGAACGCCAGGGAACCGCAGCCGGCGATGGAGCCGGAGTCGCCCTCGGCGACGATGAGACTGTTTCGCACTTCGCCGGCGGGAGCGCCCTCACACCATATCGACGCTTGGGACCGGTCGGTCGAGTAGTTCGACGCAATGGTGGCGTAGATGATCCTGGTCGCGACCGCGCCACTGATCCACAGGCCATAGTTCTCGTCCGCGATGGGGTCGCCATTGCGAGCGAGGACGGATGTCGTCAGCTCGATCGCCGCTTCACCATCGCCCGGCTCGACGCGAACGCCACCTTGCTCGTTGCCGGTGATGACTGACCGATCAATCGTCACATTGCAAGCGGACGAGGATACCCCGCGATCTCCACTATTCCGAATGGTGCTGTCCCGAACAAGGACTTCGCCGCCGTCACTACAATCGACACCGTCCGCATCGCTGTCAACAATCGTACTGTCGAGAATCACCACAACCCCGCCGTCATCACACTCCACCCCGTGCCAATCGCTGTCGCGGATGACAGTGTCTTCGATCACCGCGACGCCCCCCGCACACTCCACGCCGTGGTCGTCACTGCGTTCAATGATGACCCCCGACACGACTGCGGTCGAGTCCGAGGCCACGCGAACGCCTGATCCCGTTGATGCTTCGATCGTGGGCGAGTTCTCGGCAACGAGCGCGATTATGAGGCCGTCGTTGACCGACACCATCTCGTCGTAGGTCGCGTCATCTTGAATCACCACCGTACCCGCTGTCTCCCCGCCACCTTCTCGGATGGACGCGATGGCCTCGCCAATTGAGCAAAACGGATCCGTTGGGCTCATCCCGCTGCCAGATTCTCCGCAGCTGGACACATAGCGAATATCAGTCAGGCACGCCCCACCGTGCAAGTCGCAGGCGGCGTCGCCAGGGCACTCTCCGTGGCTTTGGCACGGCGCGCACACGTTGCCGCCCTCGGTATCGCAGATCGGCTTGGTTCCGCCGCAGTCACTATCATGGAGGCACTCGACGCACGCGTTGTCCTCCGGGTGGCAAATCAGGTCGTCGCTACAGTGCCCGTTCTCGAAACACTCGACGCACTCTTTCGCCTCCGGTTCGCAAACCTGATCAGCGCTACAGTGCTCGTTCTCATAACACGCGACGCACTCTTTCGCCTCCGGTTCGCAAACCTGATCATCACTACAGTGCTCGTTCTCATAGCACTCGACGCACTCTTTCGCCTCCGGTTCGCAAACCTTGTCTTCTCCACAGGCGACATCGTGGTCGGCCGTGCACTCGACACAGACGCCCTCATCGCAGGCCGGGAAATCATCTGGACAAGCGGAGTTCTCGTGATCTTCGCACACAACACACGTATTCGACTGCCGATGACAAACTGTGTCGGGAACAGTTTCTTCGCAGTGCTCTGTGGTGACGCACTCGACACAAGTTTCGTGGTCGACGCGGCAATGCGGAGCGTCGTCCCCTAGCAACTCACATGCGGTCGCGAGCACGTCGATCGCCTCCACACAACTGCCGCACGCGCCATCTACACAAAATGGACGGTCCTCGTCGAGACAGTTCTCATCGTCGAGTTCGACCGCGCCAGCCGCCGCGATGCACTCGGGTGCGGGTTCTGTGGACGTGTCGTCGTCATCTCCGTCGTCGTCATCTCCGTCGTCGTCGTCTCCGTCGTCGTCATCTCCGTCGTCGTCATCTCCGTCGTCGTCGTCGTCTCCGTCGTCGTCGTCTCCGTCGTCGTCGTCGGCTCCGTCATCGTCGTCGCCACCATCGTCATCGTCTCCGTCGTCGTCGTCTCCGTCGTCGTCGTCTCCGTCGTCATCGTCTCCGTCTCCGTCGCCGTCGCCGTCCCCGTCGCCGTCGCCGTCGCCGTCCCCATCTCCGTCCCCCTCGCCATCTCCGTCTCCGTCCCCGTCTCCGTCTCCTTGACCGCTCCCATCGTCATCGCCGGTGCTGGACTCGACCGCCTCCGGGTCCGCGCACTCGTTGTTTTCGTTGCACACCTGGCCGTTGGGGCAGACGGTGTCTTCATCGCAGGGTATCGAACCAAAGTCGCGGCATGAACCAACCAATCCGACGCTGACGACGATCACGGGCAAGTAACGCAAGACCATAGTGACTCTTTGTTAGCACAACGTGGGTTTTTGCAAGCAGGAGCGTTGTCGCAGTCGACGCGCCATTGCAGGGAGACACCGACGCGCGCTTGCTCAGAACCGCCCCGACAGCGATACGCCCGCGAATGTAGGTGCAAGTACGGGTGCAAGGGCGGTCCGACGGTCTCGACCCCGTCCGACCAAGTACAGCGTGGTGCCGCAGACCAGCAGGGCCCCTGCCGCGATTCCGGTGGCCAGGGTAATCGGTCCGAGCTGGTCGATCCGGTCTTGCATCTTGTCTTTGCGGTCCGGGCCATCGACGGGCTGGCCATGAAGCTTTTCCTTGAGCCGGTACCTCCACACCCCCGTGACCAGTGGGGCGATGGCGGTGACGGCCCCGACTGCCCCAACCGCCAACCCGGCTTTCGTCAGACCGGACCGCGGCGGGCGTGCTTTGCGTGCCGACTTCTCACCAGCCACGTCTTCGTCAACCGGCTCGTCCTCGCGCGATGGCTCCACGTCGGCCGGCTCGCTGACCCGCGCACCACCCGGCTCCGTGGCCGCTTCATCCTCGGCCGCCACCGGCGGGGGTGGCGGTTGCTCTGGCAGGGCCCGCAGGAACTCACCGACATCCCCCATCGACCCCGTGATCTCGGCCACAAGCTCGGCTTCCGTGCAGGTCACACATTCCCCCTGAAACGACTGAGTCTCACCATCACGGCGACTCGCCTCGAGGAGGAAGCCGTAGTGCATCACGTCACTGTCGATCCACCGCACGACCACGCGGACGCGATTCTCCGCTTGCGCATCGTCAGTCCAAGTCAGGCCGGGCTCGATCGTAGAGGTCCAGTGCTCGTGGATCTGCCGGGTGAGCGCACCACTTGTCTCCACTTGCTTGGCATCGACCTGAGTGAACGTGGGCTCTGGGTCCGACGCGGCTGCGAACGCCGGTGGCGACAACAGGCTGCACGTCAGGAGCAAACCGATCGAACGAGACGCGGCACGCATGGAGGTCGCACCATAGACGGCCAACCGCATCGCGCCAAGCGGAGTGAGCAACCTCGAGGTCGCCGGGCCAACTCAAGCGACGGCGAGGCAGTGGACATCGACGGTTGCGGTCGGGCAGATCTCGCTGCGCCCTTGCGTTCATGGCGAGCCGTCGGGACCACCGGGTGTGGCGCCCGTTCAACGGTCCCTCGGGCTGGCGCCACACCTCAACTCGGCCGCGCCCTGCGACTGACGGGGCCGCGCCCGCTCGAATGGTCCCGCGTCGCCATCCCCCCACGCGGCCGGCATGCCAATGGGACTGCCCGGCGGGGGCTCGACCGGTGGAGCTGGCGGCGTGCCGGCCTCGTGCGGGCGATCGAGATGTCGTCGCACGCGGCCGTCCAGACTCGCCCGATGCTCGCGATCGAGACGCGATCCGTCGCGCAGCTCCACGCGGCGGAGCCGAACGAGTCTGCGCTCGATGCGATCACGCACCGAGGCCGGAAGATCGGGTCTTCGGGCCGCGGCGAGCAGCGCATCCACGGTCGTCGACTGAATCACGCGCGCCAACTCGGCATGTCGGGCCGATGCCGGGGTCGGACGAAACGCCTGCCGGATCACCCGGTCAAGTAGCTCCTCGAGGCCGAGCTGCTCGGGATCGCGCCGGTGAAACTCGACCAGTCGGGCCAGACGAGCGGGGACTAGCAAGTCATCGAGCACATGTTGCGTGGCGGTAGCCGCCGCCCCGAGAGCGTCGAAGACCGGCCACGAGTTTGACTGCAATCGCTCCCCTTCATCTCCCGGCGTGAGTCGGCGCAGCACAGCCTCGGGCACGTCGAGCTGGACCGGGTCGACAATGGCCAACACCGCGTCCAACGCTCGCCGCTGGGTTGCCGCGTCCACGGGCCGCATGGCGTCGGCGGAAGTTCGCGGGCCGCGATCGTAGAGTGCGCCGCCGATCGACTTCGCGGCCGACGTCTGTTGATAGCGATGGTGAAAGTACAAGGGTACAAATACGGGCTCAAGATCGGCCCACTCCGCGGACGGGGCCAGGTTGTCGGCACCGAACCGACTCAGCGCCACGCGACGGACCTCAAGCACGTGCGTGAGCTCAGCAATCGGATCCTCACCGTTGTCCCAAAGGGACGCCATCGGATGGGCCGAGGCCGCACGCCGGGCGTCGCTATCGTTGAGATACAACCAACCTCGGTCGCGGTTCTCCTCGAGGATCGCGCGCAGTCCGGCGGCCTCCTGCTGCGGCGCGAACTCCGTGTACAAGTAGCGAATCGCCTGCCGATCCCACACGCCGATGCCAACTCCGTATGCGTCGCTGAGATCGATACGGCCGTCCACGAGTCGAGCCTTGGGCGCGGGGTAGTCCATCACCGACGCGCGGCCGTAGGTGCTCGCCGCGAAGTTGTGCTGCAAACCCAGGGTGTGTCCGACCTCATGGGCCGACAGTTGACGAATGCGAGCCAACGCCAACTGCACGGGATCGTCGGGGGAACCACGACCGGTCCGGCCCGCGCCGACCAACCCCTCGAGCAATAGAATGTCTTGACGAATCCGTTGCGAGCCTAGCGTGACGTTGCCCTTGATGATCTCGCCCGTCCGTGGGTCGCGAATCGACGCCCCGTAAGACCAGCCTCGCCGTTGGCGATGCACCCAGGAAATCACGTGGTAGCGCACATCGAGGGGATGGGCATCGGCTGGCAACAGCTCCACCCGAAACGCGTTGCGAAACCCGGCGGCATCGAACGCCTCGGCCCACCAAGACGCCCCTTCGATCAGCGCGCTGCGAATCGGCTCGGGTGCCCCGCGATCGACGTAGTACACGATGGGCTCAACCGGTTCGTCCGTGCCCGGCCGCTTGACCAAGCGATGGCGCGTGGCGACCCGTCGAGTCAGGCGTTGATCCAAGGGTGCGGCGAAGTCCACGTAGTCGGCATCGATCGCCCCCGATGCCGGGTGCCAGCGACGAGGACGATAGCCGTCGTCGGGAAGCCGGACGAACGAATGGTGCAGCCGCAAGGTCAGTGAGGTCGGCTCGGGCGTGCTGCGCTCCACGTAGCGGCCCGGGTCCGTGCCCGCAAAGGTCAGATCGGCCTCCAGCTCGAGATTATCGGGGAACGCGAGCACCGAACGGGGGACGAACGTGCTGCGTTCGCGGTCGAGCGAGTACTGCCCCTGCTCCGCGTCGGCGAGCGTTGTCGCGATGTTGTGGCCGTCGCGAACCACAAACGAGGTGAAATCGACCACCGTCGATCCGTCACGCAAGGTGCGGTCCACGTCGCCCGCCCACAAGATGGAGGTGGGGAACGAGTCGCGGGCCGCTTGGCGTTCGTCGACATCGGTCGAATCGGCGCGGTACGACGTGTTGATCTCCTCGACGAACACCCGAGAACCCACCCGACGAAACTGGATCCAGCGGGTAGAGGCCAGCTCCGCGCGGTCGAGGCCGACGGCGCTCGAGCCGAGCCCCGTGGCGAGCGAGCCGACGTATAGACAGCTCGCCAACACCTCGGTGTCGGCCGGCGGCAACGCCAGGTACAGGCTCGCTGCGTCGTGGTCGACGTACACGTCGAAGAGTCCACGATGGTGTTCCACCTGCGCCAGCCAGTCGGGGTCACGCGGGCCGTCGTCCGGGTCGGTGGTCTGGCTCGACGGCAGTGGTCGGCAAGCGAGGAGGGACATGGCGAGTGCACAGCAACTGGCGAAGAGCAAACGCATGAGTGCTTGGAGCATACAAGCCGAGGATCGTCGCCGACAGACCGAGCCCGCCGCCGGTCTACGCCGGCAACGCACCGTCGCCCATCCGCAAGGTGTGCCGGCGAGCCGGCCACGATCAGCGGCACGCACCCGTCGGACACCTCATCCGACGCCGCCGCGCCGTTCGCCAACCAACCCCACCGCCAGCGCGGCTCGGATGGCGTCTCGAACGGTTCGAACCCACAGCCGTCGCCGTTGCGCCTTTCGCCGACCCACTCAGCCCCCAGCCCGGCTCCGGTGGCGCCCCGAGTTGAACGGACACATCGCTGCTAGGGAGCGTGAGACCCCCCGAGCCCGGCTTGGCCGACGGCGGGGCGCCCAGTATGCTTCGCAGAACGTGCGACGCCCCGTTTTGGCCGTGTTCGGCGGCAGTTTCGACCCGCCTCACTTGGGCCACGTGCTGTTGCCCACGTATCTGCTCGCACGCGGGCTCGCTCAGCGGGTGATGATCCCGGTGTCGTACGCCCACCCGTTTGGCAAAGTACAATCTCCGTTCGGCCAACGCTTGGCGTGGACCCGCGCCGCAATGCGGGTACACGGGACCGCGGTCGAAGTCAGTGACATCGAGCAGCGTCTCGGACGGGCCCGACCTGGTCCCACGTTCACGGTCGATGTTCTCGAGGCCGTGGCGAAGCAGTACCCGACATTCGCGGTCCGCCTGGTCGTGGGCTCTGACCTGATGCATGACGAGCAGTACCGACGATGGCACCGATGGTCGGATATCGAACTGCACTTCGCGCCCATCGTCATCTCGCGGCGGCAAGATGACGACGAGCCGGGTGCACTGCCGGCGATCAGCAGCACCCAGATCCGCAGCTGGCTCGCCGCCCGCCCCGACCCGACGGCCGAAGCCAAACTGGAGCGCAATCTTCCCGCGGTCATCTGGGCTCAGCTCCGCGACGAGGTCACCCCCCGCGAGATCGTCGTGATCGGGCGCGGACACGCAGCCACGCGAATCTCAGAGTGGCTGTGGTCACGCGGATTCCAAGTGACCGCACTCGGGGCCCGCGAGATCGCGGCCGATCCGAGCGGCCTGCAGCCGTCGTCGCACTGCGCTGGCATCTGGTTGCTCACGCGAGACACCCATCTGTTCGAGCTGGCCTCTCGACTCGCCGCGCACTCGCAAGTGTCCCGATCGCTCCCGATCTTGTCCGGCGCCGGGGCGCGACGAGCCGACGATTGTCTCGCCCCCCTGGCCACAGCTGGTCACCCGGTCGGCTCGCTCCACCCAATCTGCAGCCTCCGCCGCGAACACGATCCCGGCCAGCTGAGCCGTGCCGGCTTCGGGGTCGAAGGCGATCCGGCGGCTCGAGCCCTCGCATTGAGCATCGTGGGCGACCAGCCGTGGCTCGACCTTCAGCGGCACGACGCGGCGGCGCGCCAGCGGTACCATGCGGCGTGCGCCTTGGCGGCCAACCACCTCGCGGTGCTGTACGCAGAGGCGAATCGTGTGTTGATCTCGCTGGGTCATGACCCTCCATCCACGCGATGTTGCGTGGCCACCCTGATGGCGAGTGCACTGGCGAACCTCACCGAGCTTGGCGTCCCCTCCGGCGTGACCGGACCGGCGGCGCGAGGGGACGAGGCCAGCTTGCAAACGCATCTCGCCGCCCTGGATGGGTCCGCCCGGGCCCTCTACGAACAGTTGTCAGCACGCCTGCAAGAACTCCTGCGCACGCCGTCTTGATCCGCACCGCAAGCGAGTCCGCGCGATGAACCCCGCCAGGGCGATTGTTCCCCGCCAGCGGCACACCGACGCGTGACCACGGCTTCCCGTCCGCCCGGCCCCGCCCCGCGTGCCCG
>QKPP01000229.1:31526-43134 GCA_006508105.1 Myxococcales bacterium FL481
CCCGCCCCGCGTGCCCGCCCCGCGTGCCCGCCCCGCGTGCGCGATGGTTCTGCCTCGCCCGTCTGTCGATTCGAAGCGCGATGCACCGCGCCGCGTGTCGTCGCCATGCGCGGGCCTCCAGTTGTCACCCGCTCGTCGTAGCGCTGTCTGACAGTGCCGCCAATGTCGAAGTTCTAGATCCGAGGTGGATGGGCATGACGACCGTGCTTCACCTCGACTGCAGCCAACAGGAGCCAAACCATGAAACGGCAATCGTTTAGCCGCCGCTCGTTTGTCGCGAGCGCGGGGGCCTTGTCTACCACCGCCCTCCTTTCCTCTCCGCGTCGCGCCCTTGCGGCCACGGGGCTCATCACGTCCGATCGCCTACGGCCGCAACTGGACCACGGCATTCAAATCGGCGACGTGAACGAGCACGAAGCCGTGATCTGGACCCGGAGCGACCGCCCTGCGCGCATGTTTGTGGAGTGGGACACGTCGCCGAAGTTCCGTCGTCCGCGACGGGTCCGTGGGCCGCACCAACTCGCACCCACCGACTTTACCGGTCGCATCTCGCTCGATGACCTGCCCCCGGGGGAGAAGATCTTCGTGCGCGTGTTCTCGGAGAGCCTCCGAGACGGCACGTCGAGCGCGCCGCACTACGGCCACTTTCGTACCGCGCCGTGGCGTCGTCGCGACATTCGATTCGTCTGGGGCGGAGATACGGCGGGCCAAGGCTACGGCATCAACCCGGATTTTGGCGGCATGCGCATGTACGAAACCATGCGTCAACGCCATCCCCACTTCTTCATTCACAGTGGCGACACCGTCTACGCCGACGGCCCCATCCAAGCCGAGAAAGCGGTGGAAGAGGGCAAGATCTGGCGCAATCTGGTCACCGAAGAGAAGAGCAAGGTCGCCGAGACGCTGCGAGAGTTCCGCGGCAACTACCGCTACAACCTGCTCGACGAGAACGTTCGGCGTTTCAACGCCGAAGTCCCGCAGATCTGGCAGTGGGACGACCACGAGGTCACCAACAACTGGTCGGGCTCGAAGGTGCTAGACGAACGCTACACTGTGCGCGAAGTCCCCTTGCTGGTCGGTCGCGCGACGAAGGCGTTTCTCGAGTACGCGCCGCTGCGCCAGTACGGCAACCGCGAAGAGGAGCGAGTCTATCGCAAGATCTCGTACGGCCCGATGCTCGACGTGTTCGTCATCGACATGCGTAGCTACCGGGGCCCGAACACGTTCAACCGCCAGCCCCTGCCGGGTGAGGACACGACCTTCCTCGGTCGTGCACAGATTCAGTGGCTCAAGTGGGGTCTTCTCAAGTCGCGCGCGACGTGGAAAGTCATCGCCTCCGACATGCCGATCGGGTTGCTCGTCGGCGACGGCACCGACGACGAAGGCCGCGCCCGCTGGGAGAACGGGGCCAACGGCGACGGACCGCCGCTGGGTCGCGAGCTCGAGATCAAGAACCTGCTGCGCTTCATCAAGCACGCGGGTATCAAGAACACGGTGTGGCTGACGGCCGACGTCCACTACTGCGCAGCGCACCGGTACGACCCAGCCAACGCGGTCTTCACCGACTTCTCTCCGTTTTGGGAGTTCGTGTCGGGTCCGCTCAACGCCGGCAGCTTCGGTCCCAACGGGCTCGACAATACGTTCGGACCCGAAGTGGTGTTCCAGCAAGCACCCTCGGCCCCGAATCTGTCGCCGTACGCCGGACTCCAGTTCTTCGGTCAGGTCGACATTGAGCGACGCACCAAAGAAATGACCGTGAGCCTGGTCGACATCGAGGGCAACACGCTGTTCGAGCAAAAAATCGCGCCGCAGCGCTAACAGTTACTACTTATCGCTTAACACTCTCCATACAGCGCGATGGCGTGGTGGCTCTCGAGCGGGCGAGACCACCACACCATCGCGCATTTTTTTGCCGCGCACGGCGGAGGGTCCGACTAGCCACGCAGGCTGGCGACAAAGGCCCCCACTGCCCCGACCCCACGTTCATCGAGCACCCGAATCGTCTGAGAGCCCACCACGGCCACGTCGACCTTCCCGATGATCTCCGCGACGTCGCGGCGGTCTTTGACGCCGAAACCGAGAGCCAAAGGGAGATCGGTCGCCGCGCGGCACCGCGCAAGGTAGGTGTCGAGCGCCTCGAAGTCCGTCGCCGCTCCGGTCACGCCCTTTCGGGCCACGCAGTACACAAACCCGCTCGCCCGCTGGGCGATCGCCCTCATGCGAGCGTCGCTGGTCGTTGGCGAAAACAGAAGAATCGGATCCACGCCAATCTCCCGCATGTGCGCCAGCAGATCATCCCCTTCCTCGTGCGGAAGGTCGGGAATAATGGCGCCCCGGATCCCGGCCGCGCGAGCTTGCTCGGCGAACTGCCGACCGCCCCGAGCGTACACGACGTTGAAGTAGGTCATGAACACAAACGGAATGTCGAATCGACGCGCGACCGCCTCGCTCATCGCCAGGCACCGATCAACGGTGGACCCCGACATCAATGCCGCCTGATTCGCTCGCAGAATCACCGGTCCGTCGGCCATCGGTTCCGAGAACGGAATCTGTAGTTCCATCAAATCGACCCCGTTTTCGACCATGGCCTCGATCATGCGCAAGGAGTCGTCGAACTTGGGGTAGCCGAGCACAATATGGGTCATGAGCAAGATATCGTGATGCTCGCGACGACGGCGAATGTATTCAGTCAGCACGATAGGCCTCGGCTTTTTCGATGATGAATTGGCGCCACTTGGGGTCATCAAAGGCGTCCGCGACCGTGAAGATGTCCTTGTCTCCCCGACCGCTTTGATTGATCAACACCACTTCGTCCGATCGCATGCGCGACGCCTCGCGAAATGCACCAGCGAACGCATGGGAGGACTCGAGCGCCGGAATCAGGCCTTCTTTGCGTACCGTGAGCGCAAGTGCGTCGACGACCTCGCGATCGGTCGCGCTTTCGAAGCGGACTCGGCCGCGTTCGTGCAAGTCGGCGAGAATCGGGGACACACCGACGTAGTCCAACCCCGCGGCGACCGAATGTGTGTGTCGCATCTGTCCGTCACGGTCCTGCAAGAAGTACGTCTTGTACCCCTGCGCCACCCCGACCTGCGCGTCCGTTGAGGCCAGCCGAGCCGCATGCGCGCCGGTGTCGACGCCTTCACCGGCCGCTTCGACCCCGACGAGGTCCACCTCGTGATCGTCGAGGAAGCCGCTGAAGATGCCCATCGCGTTGGACCCGCCTCCGACGCAAGCGTACACGCGGTGCGGAAGCCGACCCTTTTCTCGCAGCATCTGAGCCCGCGCTTCTTTGCCGATGATGGACTGAAACCAGGCCACCATCTCGGGAAAGGGATGGGGCCCGCACGCCGTGCCCAGCACGTAGTGCGTGGTGTCCATGTTCGCAACCCAGTCGCGAAATGCCTCGTTGATCGCGTCTTTGAGGGTGCGACTTCCGGTCTCGACGGGCACGACCGTGGCCCCGAGCCGCTCCATCCAAAACACGTTTGGCCGCTGGCGAGCGACGTCCACGGCCCCCATGTAGATCGTGCACTCGAGGCCCAACCGCGCCGCCATCGTCGCGGTGGCCACCCCGTGCTGCCCCGCCCCCGTCTCGGCGATCACCCGACGTTTGCCCATCCGCTGGACCAACAGCCCTTGACCCATCACGTTGTTGGCTTTGTGCGCCCCGGTGTGGTTGAGGTCTTCGCGCTTGATGTAGATCTGAGCCCCACCGAAGTGGTCGGTAAGGTTCTTGGCGAAGCACACCGGCGTCGGCCGACACGAGTAGGTACTCATGACCGACTCGAACTCGGCCCAAAAGCCCGGGTCGGACTTCGCGCGGGCCAAGGCCTCGCTCAACTCGTCGAATGTCGCGACGAGAATCTCGGGGATGTAAGCGCCACCGAAACGGCCGTAGTATCCACGGTTATCCATGGGTTCCTTCCATTGTGTGCGTTAGTTCGAAACGGTCGCTGCGACAGTGCATGAGAGCATGGACGGCCGCGGGGGCGCCCGGGAAATGCAACACTCGACTCACGGCGAGCACCGGTGCCCCCTTGTCGAGCTCAAGCGCCTCGGCCACTGCGCCGTGGGCAGCGATCGCCGCGATGGATTGGTCCGCGCCGCTAGGCCGAAGGCGGTAATGCTCAGCCACAACCTGGGACAGTGACCGCCCCCGCAAGGCGATGCGGTCGAAACCGGCGAACCGCTCCGGAGCCAACGAGAACTGCTCGAGCAGGACCGGTGAACGGCCGACCCGACCCAGCCGCGTCAGCTGATACGCCTCGCGCCCCGCGAATGGCCCCGCATCTCCCGTGGCCTCCGCCACACGCCGAGGACGGTGCAAGAGCGTGGTTTTGAGGGCAACGCCGCGCTCCGCGAAGGAGCGCAACGTTCCGCTGAGCGAAAACAGGTCGACTCGTACCGGCGGCTCACGGACGAAGGTCCCCGACCCCCGCTCACGCCGCAGCTGGCCTTCACGTACCAGGCGCTCCGTCGCCTGCCGCACCGTGGGCCGCCCAACGCGAAAGTAGGCTGCCAAGGCGTGCTCCGACGGCAACCGGTCGCCCACGCCAAGCTCTCCGGCCTCGATCTGCCGCGCGATGGCAGCCGAGATCTGAGCGTAAAGAGGCACAGGGGAGCGTGGGTCCAGCTCGGACACGCCGCCAGTGTGTCAGGGGGCGCGCGAGTTGTCAAGACAACTTGTCATCATGGCCAACGTGGGCGTCATCCAACGACTCGGGCCCACCCGAGGGGGGCGCGAGCAAACGAGACCAAGCGCGTCACGCAAGTCCCGGAATCACCCCGGAGCGCTCCGCCACCGGCATGCCATGGTCGACGTCTCGCACCACGGCCCGTGCGACGTGGTGCGAAGTTGTGCAAAATCCGGCGGCTGGGTCGTCGCACCGGCAGGCGCGCGGAGATCCATGCTAACGCTGTGAGCGGCCACGAAGGCCGAGGAGAACAACAATGAGTACCCTTGTTGCCGTCGCGTACAACGATCAATTTCGAGCCCAAGAAGTGCGGACAAGCCTGCTACGCCTGCAGAAAGGCCATCTGATTGACCTCGAGGACGCAGTCGTCGCCCGCAAAGGCGAGGACGGAGAAATCAAACTTGAACAACTCCACAATCTTACGAGTGCCGGCGCAATAGGCGGGGGATTCTGGGGCCTGCTCATCGGCACGTTATTGATGGCCCCCATTTTCGGATTGGCGGCCGGTGCATCGACCGGTGCGATCTCGGGCGCACTCACCGACATCGGCATCAACGACGACTTCATGCGAGAAGTCGCCGCGAAGCTCGAGCCGAAGACCTCTGCGCTGTTCGTCCTGGTCCGCAGCGCGTCGCCCGATCGTGTGCTCGAGGAGCTTCGCGGAACCGGCGGTCAGATTGTTCGGACGTCGCTGAGCCACGAGGATGAGGCCAAGCTCCAAGCCGCTTTGGACGCCGAGCACCCCGAACGCTAGTCAAACGCCCCCCCCACCCCACCGACGAGGCGGGGCCACGTCTGGCACGCGGTGGGCGCGGCGACTCGCAGGCATTGAACCCGCGGGTCGCCGTCGGTGTCGAGGCGCTAGGCCGGGAAGATGATGCGCAACCCAATGCCGGTCATGTCGGAATACGTGTACGGATCCACCAGCCCGGTGACCTCGCCCACGATCGCGTGCGTGTCCGGGTCGACCTTGAAGGCCTTGTCCGCCTGCCGATCGACCACCCAGACATAGCCTTCGTAGTCCACACTGACTCCGACCGGCTCGCTGCAACCCGGCAGCGCGATCGAGTCGTCGATCAACGCCCCATTGGTCGCGTCGAACTGGATCAGCGCGCATGGGCCGTTGCTCGCGACCCAGCCGTTTCCGGCTTCGTCGACCGAGATGCCGCGCAAGATGTTGCCCCCGGCCGGATAGGCGGCGTCGAAGGTCTCGGACCCGGCGTCGAATCGCCACACCGCGCCGTCCGACCAGCCCGCGAGCCACACATCCCCGTCGGTCGCGGTTGCGATCCCGTACAGCACCGGCGTGTTCGCGCCACCGGGGGCCGCGGGCACACTCCAAGACTCGACACTCAGGTCGTCACCGGCCACGCGGTACAGCCGACCGGCCGTGCCCAACACCCAAAAGTCGCCGGCCTCGTCCGTGGCTCCTCCGTACGGCCCGTGTCCGAAGTGACTGGCCCACGCATCGATCTGAACCTGGCCTTCTTGGGCGCCAGTGGCGTTGTTGAGTACGCGAACGAGACCGCGGTTGGTGCCCTCTTCGCGCCACCCGATCCACACCCGGTGATTCGCGCTGTCGCACGGATCGGCACTGTACTGCCCGAGATCCCACGCAACGGCGCGGGGGCCCCCGACGATGGTTCCTCCCCAACCGATGTCGTGCACCCACAATACACACTCATCCTCGCCCCAGGCCTTGATGTCCGTGGGTCCGGTCGACGTTTCGATCGTGCCCGAACCATCTCGATCGACGCAGTCTTCTTCCCGGGCGGCGATTTTGATCGCGCGACCCATGCGATCCAGCACCAACACGTCGCCTTCCGCATTGACGCTGGTCCGCGAGGGGCTTTTGGTGGCGCTTGACTCTCCGGTCCAGTACCGCGCGACCTCGGTGGCGCTCGTCGTGTCGACCTTCGAGACAGTGCCCTGACCCGAGTTGGAGATCCAGATGTACGAGAATTCGACCTCCGTCCACGGGCTGGATTCGTCACAGTCGTCCGACGGATCGCCGTCACCCGTCGCGCTGCCGTCCCCGGTCTCACCGGTGTCGCTCTCGCCGCCGGTGTCGCTCTCCGCTCCCGTGTCGCTGTCCGCCCCGGTCTCGCTCTCCGTCCCCGTCTCGCTCGCTGCCCCCGTCTCCCCGGTCGCGGCAGTCTCGCTGCTCTCCCCGGTGGAGCTCTCCGCGGCGGTGTCGCTCGACCCGTCCGTCTCGCTCCCGTCGCCGGTGACGCTGTCGGCTCCGGTGACGCTGGCGGCTCCGGTATCACTTTTGCCACTCGTGTCGTCATCGCCATCGTCAGACGTGGCGCTGTCGAGGCCTGCGCTGTCGCTATCCGTGTCGGGCGTACCGGTGCTCTCGCCCACGTCCGACGTGTCACTCGTGACTTCGCCAGTTGGCGTCGTTGCGTCGCCGTCGCCATCGCCGTCGCCATTGCCGTCGCCGTCGCCATCGCCATCGCCATCGCCATCGCCGTCGCCATCTCCATCCCCGTCTCCGGCCGTTTCTGATCCTTCACCGGATCCCGGCAGCAGATCGGTCCCACCGATCCCTTCGAAGTCCGTCTCCGAGCCGACCTTGCTGCAACCCAAACTGTGAGCGACGACAACGAAACTGACGGCGACGAGCGTACGTATCTGCATCGGGCGGCTCCCAGTAGACGTGTTGAGCGGGTATGCCGTGACACGCCATCGGCCGCGCCGGCCACAAGTTGAGTCGGAACCGCCGAGCTCGCGGCGGCCCGCTTCCGGCAATGGCCGCGCCCGCCCCGCCCGGATCGGGCCACCGCCCGCGGTCGCGAAGGTACGGATGGCCCGCCGTTGGACCCTTCTCCAGGACCCGATCTGGGCTAGCCGACCACGCCCAGGCGCCGCCCCACGGTCGTGAACGCCTCGATGGCGCGATCGATGTGCTCGGGCTCGTGGGCGGCCGACAACTGGACACGAATGCGGGCTTGGCCCTTGGGCACCACCGGATACGAAAACCCGATCACGTAGATGCCCGCGTCGAGCAGCTCCGAAGCGAAGCGCCCGGCCAACTGTGCCTCGCCGAGCATGATGGGCACGATCGGCGTGGCTCCCGGTCGCAGTTCGAATCCGGCCGACGTCATGCCCTGGCGGAAACGATCTGTGTTGGCGGCGAGTCGATCGCGTAGCTCGGTCGTTCCCGAGAGCAGTCGCATCACCGCCAGGCTGGCGCAAACGATCATCGGTGCCAGCGAGTTGCTAAACAAATACGGGCGGGAGCGATTCCGCAGCAACTCGACAATCGGCTGGCTCGCACTGGTAAAACCACCCGACGCTCCGCCGAGTGCCTTGCCGAGGGTCGAGGTGACGATGTCGACCCGGCCGCTGACTCCGTGCAATTCCGGCGTGCCGCGACCGGTCGCACCAACGAACCCCGTCGCGTGACTGTCGTCGACCATCACCATTGCCCCGTAGCGCTCGGCCAGCGCGCAGATCTCCGCTAGCGGTGCAACGTTCCCGTCCATACTAAACACCCCATCGGTTGCGATCATGCGCAACCGGGCGCCCTGGGTCGCCTTGAGGGCTGACTCGAGTTCGTCCATATCGGCGTTTGCGTAGCGATGGCGCTGGGCTTTGCACAGACGAATCCCATCAATGATCGAAGCGTGGTTCAGCGCATCCGAAATAATCGCGTCGTCGGGTCCGAGCAGCGTCTCGAACAGACCGCCATTGGCATCAAAACACGAGCTATACAAGATAGTGTCGTCCGTACCCAAGAACGCGGAGATGGCTGCTTCGAGCTCTTTGTGCCGGTCTTGCGTACCGCAGATGAACCGGACGCTGGACATCCCGTAGCCTCGCTGGTCCAACGCTTCACGCGCAGCGGCGATGACCGTCGGCTGGCTAGACAGCCCCAAGTAGTTGTTGGCGCAAAAGTTGAGCACGTCGTGGTCGCCCACGCGGATCCTGGCCGCCTGCGCGGACGCGATCACACGCTCGTGCTTGTACAGTCCGGCTTCTTCAATCTCTCGTAGGATCTGTTCGTAGTGGGTGCGGGCTTGTTCGAACATCGTAGTTGTCGGCCTTGCGCGAGCGGGACGATGATGCCGGACGAGCCCGGCCGACGAAACCCGCCCCGGAGCGAGCCGGCCCGGATGGCGTCGACGAGCGGCGCGCGGACTTTCAACTGCGGCCACAACTGACGCGCGCCGCCCCCTGCAGATCCGGAGCCAGCCGGGCTTGAGCGGGCCGCGTGCGGGGATCCGATCCCGCCGCGCGTTGCCCCCCGGTCGCCCTCGCGGCATGCCGCCGCAACCGACACCTCGCCCGATTCGGGCACCGCGGCCGCGAGCCGCCGTTGGCGGAGCGGCTCGGCGGGAGGCTCGTTCGACGCGCCCGTCCACGGTCTCGCCGCTGCGGAGACTCCACCGGCCGTCGTCTCGGCGAACTTGTGTGGCGGAGCGGCTCAGCCGGAGGCTCGTTCGGCGCACTCGTCGAGGCTCTCGCCGCTGCGGAGACTCCACAGGCCGCAGTCTCGGCGGTATCGTGCCCGCGCGTATGCGCCGAATCTCCCTCGAGCAGGCTCTCGAGCTCCTTCGCCAACACACCGCCCCTCTCGGCCGCGAACCGGTGGCGCTGGATGACGCGCTCGGCCGCACACTGGCCCACGATGTCGTCGCGCCGTGGGACCTTCCCACCCACACGCATGCCGCCATGGACGGCTTCGCGGTGCGAGCAAACGATGTCGCCCCGGCCTCCGCCGATCACCCCGTCGAACTCGCGCTGAGCGGCGCGAGCCATGCCGGTGGCCCCGTCCCCGCTGCGCTCAGCCCGGGCCAGACCATCGCGGTGACCACGGGGGGCCCAATCCCGCCGGGCGCTGATGCGGTGGTGCGGATGGAGGACACGCAGACCATGAACGCCGCGGTGCACGTGACCGTGAGCGTCGAGCCGGGCCGAAACATCCGCGTCGCCGGTGAAGACACCCGCGCGGGCGACCGCGTGCTCTCCCGGGGCGCCGTGCTCGACGGCATCGCAATCGGGGTGCTCGCGTCGTTCGGTCACACGCTCGTCGAGGTGTACCGGCGACCGCAGGTGGTCGTCACCAGCTGCGGCGACGAACTGGTCGGGGTCGAGCGGGCCCATGAGAATGCGGTGGTCGATTCGAACTCGCCGATGCTGGTCGCCATGGCCCGCGAAAACGGAGCCGACGCGCTCAGCCTGGGCATCGCGCCCGATCAAGCCCAGGCGCTGCGGGAACTCTTCGACCGCGCGACCGCTCAGGCCGACGTCGTTCTGACCAGCGCCGGAGCGTCGGTCGGGGAACGAGATCTCACCCGCGCGGCCTTGCAGGCCCTCGGCGCCGAATTTGTCTTCGCGGGGGTCGCGATTCGACCGGGCAAGCCGATCGCCTACGCCCGGCGAGGAGCGACGCACGTGTTCTGCCTTCCTGGCAATCCCGGCGCGGCCGCGATGACCTTCGAACTGTTGGTGGGCCCCGCACTGCGCCGCCTCGGCGGCGCCCGGGACGTGGCGTTGCCGTGGGCAGGAGCGGGACTCACAGCTCCGGTCACCAAACGCGCCGGACTGCAGCACGCGATTTGGACCAACGCACACCTCGGCGGGAATGGCCTCACCGTCGAGCCGCTTCGGCGTCAAGGCTCCGCGAGTCTGAACGCTGCCGTCAACGCCAACGCGATCGCATTGCTGCCTCAAGCCGCGAACGCACTGCTCGCCGGCCAGCATGTGAGCCTCGTTCGACGTCGACCGCCGATCGTTCGCACGCGCCCACCGGTCCTCGGTGTGGTCGGGTTGTCGAACACTGGCAAGACCACCCTCATGGTCAAGCTGATCGAACGACTCGGTCGGCGTCTCCGAATCGCGGCCGTCAAGCACGGACACCGCTTTGACGTCGACCGACCGGGCAAGGACACGTTCCGCTTCTCCGCCGCGGGCGCGAGCGCGGTGGCGTTCGCGTCTCCGGGCCAGCGCGGGCTGCTCGTACGAACGGACCGGGCACCGCAGCTTGACGAAGTGTTGGCGTCGTTGCCAGACGATATCGAGTTCGTGCTCGTTGAGGGTTACAAGCTCGCGTCGATCCCCAAGCTCGAGGTCATTGGGCCGAATGGGCGCTCCCTGGCCGCCGAGGGCGTCATCGGGGGGGTGGTCGGGTTTGTCAGTCGGGCGGGAACGGTCGCGGTCGAGCAACCGTGCTTCGACGCGGATGACCTCGATGGCATCGAAGATTGGCTGACCGCGGAATTCGTGCCGAGCCGAGATGGCGCCCCGCCACCGCGGGATGCTGAGAAGCAAGACCGCTGACAACAAGTGAAGCTCGACCGCCCGCGACCACGAGCGAACAACACTGCATGCGCTAGTTGGCACTATGCGGCGAGCGGACGCAGCGCGGTGACCGAGCGGAGCACTCCGTACCACCCCGCGCGGCCACACATCAGAGGTTCGCCCGGGCGCTGACGGCCGTCTCGGTGAAGCCCCACTGAATTCCGCGTCGTACGCGGGCCGGGTGTGGCCATGACGACCCTGGGTGCGCAGCGGCGAACCGGGCCAGTTGGCATACCGGGTCGCATGCGCCGCGACAGCAAACCGAGCAAGGCCATCCGTCTACAGTCCGCGGGTGTGAAGATCCTGTGAGAGCATGGGCCGTCATAAACAAACCCCGCACGTCTCGGAGACTCCCGCATGCAAAGACTGACCCTCAGTTCTCTATCCCTACTCGTTGTTGGAGCGCTTAGCCTCACCTCCGGCTGCGCCTCAGACGACTCGCAGGGCGACGAGCCGGCGACGGGAAGCACCGGCGGCCAAGACGTGGGCAATGGCGACGGCGACGGCGACGGCGACGGGGATGGCGACGGGGATGGCGATGGCGACGGCGATGGCGACGGCGATGGCGATGGCGACGGCGATGGCGATGGCGACGGCGATGG
>QKPP01000206.1 GCA_006508105.1 Myxococcales bacterium FL481
GGAAGTGCGCTCGGCGATGGCTTCGCGCTCCCACTGGGAGACGGAAACCAAGACATTGAGGACGAGGCGACCACTGGCGGTGCGGGTGTCAATCTGGTCGGCGACACACAAAAGCGCCCAGTGGTCCCGGGCAAAATAGCGGTCCATGAGGTCGCCGAGGTCGACGACGGAGCGGGTGAGGCGGTCGAGTTTGGCGACGAGGAGGGCCTGGGCGAGGCCTTGCTCGTTCTTCGAAAGCGCGGATTGAAGGCCAGGTCGCTCGAGGGTTTTGCCGCTTTGGCCGGCATCGACGATGACGTCTGTGAGGTGGATGTCGTAGAGCTTGGCGTAGGCCTCGACCTGCTTACGCTGGGCATCAAGACTGAGGCCGCCTTCGGCTTGCCGGTCGGTGGACACCCGAACGTAGCCGATGGCGTGCGTTTTTTCCGACGCGGACCGGGCTCGACAAAGAGGTTTTCGACGTGAGGCCAAACGATGTCATTGTATATACGAGCGAGTCGATTGGCCAGCGTTTTCGTGACGGGATAGGAGAAAATCGAGCTGAGGTGTCACAGCGGGAAGGCGTGGTGACAAACGAGTCGAGCCTACTGCGACGGCGCTTCCGCGGGGGCCGGCGGGGGCTCGATCCACCACGGTCTGCGTTGAACATCGTAGGCTCGGCCCCAGAACAGATCGACCCCGCCGGCCTGGGCGGTGCCGAAGTAAGTCTCGAGAAACCACCGTGGGGTGAACCGGTAGCGAACGCCGACTTCGGCTCGGTTCTCGCCCTCGACCTCGGCCGCCCCATGGTGATAGCGGGTTTCGACGTAGACTTTCTTGCTCACGTTCTTACCGACCGACAAGATCGGCTCCTCGACTGAGTCGCCGAAGGTGACGCCGATTTTGTCGACGCGCAGGACTTCGTTGAGCTCGCGTTGCAGCGCCGGGCTTGAGAGTGCGGCGAGCAAGGCCGCGGCCTGGGCCTGCACCTGATCGGGGTCGGCGTCCTCGGGGCTGGCGGTCCCGGTGACGAGCATCTTGAAGATCTCGGCCTCCGGAAAGGGAGGATCCGAGCTGAGGGTCAGCTTCGGACGGGAGGCCCGGCCATGAATCTTGGCCTTGATGTCGTAGTCTTCGATGCGCGTGAGAGCCACGAGCTCGACGAACAGATCCATGTCTTCCCCGGGGGGGACTGTGACCTCACCGGACTGAATCGTGAACTCATTGCCGAGCATGTCGAAGGTTCCGCCGCGGCAGGACAGACCCCCCGTGGCCTCCACCCTGGCGTCGTTCGCCTCGGCCTCGACCTGGCCTTCCCACTCCATGTCGACGATCGGACCGCGGATTCGGACCGGATCGGCGAGTCGGACCAACAGATTTAACTGCTCGCTCGCGGCTGCGGTCTCGACCTGCGCACGCGGAATCGCTTCAATCGCCGCGAACTCGGCGGGGGCCTCGTGCGTGGCTTCGGTTTGGGGAGTATCGACAAAGGTCACCGCCTCCATCGTCGGGATGGCCCGCGGCGCGTCGACGTTGGTGGCGAGAACGTCGACCATGGTCTTGGAGATGTCGACCTCGAGCCGGGTCGTGTCGTGCTTTCGCTGCACGCGCGTGTCCACCGTTGTGTCGACCTCGAGCCGAGGGATGCCTGGCTGCTCGACTGGAAGATCGGTCGCCACGAACCTCACGTCCCCCGAGAGCGCCGACTGGCTCACCGCGAGCTGGCCGCTGACCTCGACCGTGCCTTGCCCCGACTGCAACGAGGCCCGGGAAATCTCGGCGCCGTGCTGCGAGAACGCGAGGTCGAGATCGATGGAGTCGTAGCGCTGGCGCAGTGGCACGACGGTAAGCGCCCCGTTTCGGAGGGACGCGTCGCCCGTGAAGCGCGGGAGGTGCAAGGTCCCGTCCATGTCAACTTGGGCTGCAAAGCGACCAGACAGATCGTGCAAGGACTGCGGGAGCAACCCGTCGAGCAGGGCGAGGTCGAAGTCGCGGGCACGAAAGCGGGCCTCGAGCGGGATGGTGCCGGGATCGAACGGGCCCGCCATGGCCTGGCCCACGTTCGCATGCGCTTGTAGGCCGGCCGACAGCGACGGTTTCTCCGGCGCGCCGATCGAGACCCGTAGCGCTTGTTGGCTCGGGTCGGCCGAGAGTTCTGCGGACAGGGCCTGGGGGGCGCCGCTGAGGCCGAGCTGGCCAGCCAAGTGGGCAGTGAGCGAGAAATCGTCGACGTCCCCGGTCGCCTGGACGTCGGCTTCGAGATCGAAGGCCACGTCGGGTCGCATGGCGACAAAGCGGCCGAGGTACGGGGCGTCGAGCCCGGTCACGTTCACTTCCAGCTCGTGCGCGCCGTGTTGTTGCCAGGCGGCGTCGCCGGACACGGCGTCGATCTGAATCGGCGCGGCGGCGCGGAGCTCGAGTCGGGTATTGGCCTCCGCGAGCTGAAGATCGACGCGGGCGCGGCCGGACTGGTAGTCCGCGTGCAGATTGAGATCGCCGGCGGCGGCGTGGGCCAAACCCACGTCGTCGAGGTCGAGGTCCGCGAGCACCCGGGGGTCGGCCGCGCTTCCCTCGAGGCCCACACGGAGGCTTCCGTGCCCGGCGAGGTCGGGCAAACCGAGCCCGAGCGTGGCCAGCCGGTCGAGGTGGAGCCCGTCGAGGTCGAGGGCCGCGCGGTGCGGGGCGCTTGGATCCCAATGCGTGTCTCCGGACGGCAGGTCCACGCGGACGGGTGCGGTGGCCTCGAACTCGAGTCGGGCAATCGCGGGGCCGGTGGCCCGGGTCCAGGCGGTCACGGTGCCGGCGTCGTAGTGCACTCCGGCGCTGCCGCGGACGAGCGTATCCTCCTTCAGCGTGAGTCGGTTGGCCTTGGCCCGCACCGATAGGCGTGGCTGTTCGAGGCTGCCGAACAGAGAAACGTCGATGTCGATGTGGCCCTCGATCGCTGGAATCGCGGCGGGGTCAGTCGACCAACGCCGCAACTCAGCTAGGGCGAGCCCGCGAGCCTCGAGCTCGAGCCGGTGGCGATCCCGGGCCGACCAACTCGTTGTCGGCCGACCGTCGATGAACGCTGCCCGCACCGGGAACGTGGCGTCGACGGCCAGCTTCCGCGCAGGCGAGCCCGTGGCTGCCAACTTCACCCGAAGGCCCTCGGATCGATCGAGCTGCGTGTGGACCCGGAGATCGCCGAGAGGCCGCTCGGCGAATGCGAGGTTGGTCGCGTGGAGGTCGAGCCGGAGCTGGGGGGCGTCGGTGGGTCCCGACAGCTTCAAGTCCACGCCGAGCGTTCCGCCGATCTTGGGTGCCTCCGGGGCGAGCGCGGCGAGTATCGCCAGGTTGGCGTCCACCACCGCGATCGAACCGTGCATGGGACCGGCCCCGAGCTGGGCCACGCCGCGGGCGAGGTCCAGCTCGAACGGCCCGGCGAGATCGATATCGACCGCTTCGGCCGGTCCGCGGCGGTTGGCGAGGCGCACCGCGAATCGCCCGTCCTCGTATTCACTTTCGATCGCAAGTCGACCCAGTCGGGTTTCGCCATAGGCCAGGCGCTGACCCTCGATCCGGGCCCGCAACGTGGGATCGGCCCCCGTGCCCTGCAAACGCAGCTCTCCGTCCAGCTCCCCGTTCAACTTGAGACTCGGCACGAACGCCCGCGCGGCCGCAAGCTCCACCCCGTGTAGTGTGATCTCGAGATCGTTGTGGCCGGACGGGTCCACCTGACCGCCGGCCACCAGGCGCATCTGCCCGGTGCGTGTGGCCACGCCGAAATCGAGGTCGCGCACGCTAACCCGCTGGGTGGCGAGGTCGATCGCGAGGCGAGCCGCCTCGTGTTGCAGTCGTGCCTCGACCTCCATCGCCGCGGCCGCCAGTTTCCGCACGCTGACCGCCAGCTCGTTTTCTCGCAGACTCGCACCGGCATCGAGCTCAAACGCGTGGACGGGCCGGCCGCCCTCGAGCTGGCTTTCAAGATTGCAGTCGAGCTTGCGCGGGTCGAGGGCGCCGCGGCAGCGCGCACCGAGCCGCAGTCGGCCGGCGACATCGGGCACCGTCGTGTAGGCCGACGCCAATCGACGCAGGTTAGCGAGCTCGGGGACGTCGGCTTCGATCCGGACGTTGACGTGGGTGTCGGCGTCGAGGTCGGCCCAGACCTCCGATCGGGCTCCGGCCGCGTCGAGGCGGACGTGGATGCGCCCGGTTTGGTTGCTGACGTGTCCCCGTGCCTCGAGCCCAAGCACGACCGGGGGGCCGCCAGGATCGCAGTCGGTGCAGGCGAGTTTGCCCTCGAGCTCGACGATGCCGGCAAAGCCCGGGTCGGCCCGCCCCGCGAGGTCGAGCGACACTTGCCGGGCGGGACCCGCGACGTGGGGTCCAAGCCGATCGAACTCGAGCTCACCGCGTACCGACAGCGCAAAGTTGAGCTCGGGCTCGAGCGCGCCCCTCAGCTCGAGGTGGGTTTCGGCGAGGCCGGGCAGCTCGGTGGTAAGAGCGACGGTGGCTCCATCCGCCGCGCCGTCGCCACGAAGATCGAACGTGGCGTCGCGGTCGAGCACGATGCTGAAGCGCTCGGCCAACCACTCGTGATCGATGCGAGCGCTCAGCGATTTGACCTCGCCCTGGTTGGACGCGACGTCCACTCGCGTCGGCCCGGCCTCGATCGACCCCCGGTTCGACGTGATCGCCAGCGATTCGAGCTCGAGCCGGGTCCCACGGCGACGCGCCGCCAGCTCGAGCCGTTGGATCTCGAGTCCCTCGGCCGCGGGTACATCGGCTTCGAGATGTACGCTCACGTGCGCGTCTCGACCGGAGGCCCTCGCTTCGAGCCCGAACTCGGCCAGCTGCAATACGGGCTCGAACTCGCCGGCTACGGTGGCGCGATGGACTTCGAGATCCGTGATCTGCACCGAGGCGACGAGCGTGGGCAGGTCCGGGTCGCGGTCCGGTGGCGTTTCGTCGTCGTCGGCGTCCCCCGGGGGGACGAGATCGTCGAAGCCGCCGCCCGTGTCCGGCAGGGTGATTCGGGTGTGGGCGAGGCTCACCCGACAGATCGCCGCATCCCCGAAGAGGGCCTTCGCGACGTCGACATCGACCTCCAGCTGCCCGCCCGCCAAAAGTGACGAGCCGGCCGCGTCTTGCATCCGGATGCCACTCAACCTTAGCCCCGAGACCAACCGGCCCTCGATGGCCTCGACGGCGACCTGCCCCGGCACCATGTCGTCGTAGATCGCGAGCGTGTTGCGCAGCAAAAGCTGGGTTCCCCACGTCGTGCCAGCGAGCACGAGGACGACGAGTACGGCGAGGCCCACCGCGGACGCGATCGTCCAGGCCAGCCCGCGAGCAAGGCGTCGCCATCGCGGGTGCCGAGCCGCCGCCTCGTGGATGACCCGGTCGGTCAAAATGCCTCTCCCAGGCTAAAATGGAGCCCCCACGCACGGTTCTCGGGAAAACGCACGTCGTCGGTGATCACACGGTACCCGAAGTCGCCGCGAATGATCCCGATGGGCGTCGAGTAGCGCAACCCGCCGCCGGTCGAGAACTGCCAGCCGCCCGGTTCGAACTCGGTCACGCCCTCTCGCACGTCACCGACATCACCGAACACGGCGACCCACAGCTGGGAAACCACGCGGAGCCGAAACTCGAGGTTGCCGAGGACTTGGCTGTAGCCGCCGATTGGGATCGATTCGCAGGCATCGCCCGAGGCCTCGTCACCGCAATCCTCGACTCGTGGCGAGAGATGGCGCACCGGCCAGCCGCGCACGTCGCCGGCCCCACCGAGATACAGCTTCAGGTCGATCGGTACCCCCGCGTGGCGCCCGTAGGGGAACAGCAACCCGAGCTGCGAACGCGCGGCGAGCTGGATCCGGTCGTGGGGCTGATAGTACAGCCGAAGCTCGGGATAGACTTTGTGGAAGCTGTACTGGCTCCCCAAATAGGTGTTGGCGATGTCGTATCCCAAACGCAGCTGAGCCCCGTTTTTGGGCTCCAGCAAGCGATCCGACAGGTGCAACGTGGCCTGGGCCGAGAGGAAGCTGACAAAGTACGGGTTGCGATAGTCGCGGCCCAAAAAGCTCGAGGTCTCGCCGCCCTCGAGGCCGTCGGCGTTGAAGAACCGCACGAATCGATTGTTGTAGCTTAGGGCTGTCTCGAGATAGCGGGTGAAAAACCGGGAGACTCCGAGTCGGTTCCGGGGCGAGTAGAACTGGTAGCCGGGCTGAATGCCGAGCTCGATAGAAGGGTGTTCGGTCCACACCAGGCGCGGTTCGAGCAGGCCTTTTTTGCGGAAGATCAGGTCGAGGCTGGCGATTGGTCCGTGCTGGGGGTCGGTCAGCGGGGGAATCTCGGCGTAGCCGACCCGGGCGATCACGTCCATTCGGGTCAACCGGCCGAAGATGCTGTCGTGGCGATACCGGAGACTGACCCGCTGTTCCCAACGCCGCGGGTCGATGCCGAGTCCGACGCCGAACTTGACCCCTTGCAGCTTGTTTTCCTGGACGCGGATTGTGAGATCGAGACGATCGCCGTCTCGTAACGGGCCTTCTTCAACCGTCACCGCCGAGAACACATCCATCCCGTAGACCGAGTTTTCGATGCGGCGGACCAGCGCGGGGGAAAACGGCCTTCCCGGCGCATAGTCGACCTCGCGTCGCACGAGATCCTCGGGCACGTACTCGAGTCCCTCGATGCGAAGCTCGCCGATCCGGGCCGGCGGCCCCGGCACGATGATGTAGCGCAGCTCGGCCCAGTGCTCGCGGCGATGGACCTCCGCTCGCTCCTCGACGTGGGCCTGGGCGTAGCCGCGGGCGCGCAGGCTCTCTTGGATCAGGGCCGCTGACTCCGACATCGCTGCAACCGAGAACACGTCTCCTTCGGTGGTGGTGGCCACGCTCCGCACGCCACGGCGCTCCTCATCGGCGAGGGCGGGCGCTCCGTCCTCGTCCGCCCATTGCAGCCGGACGCCACGAATCCGGGTGGGCTCACCCTCGTCGATCACGATCCGCACCCGAGCGATCTGGCGGGGGGAAGCCGGCGCGGCCCGGCCCCGACGGCGCTTGCGAGCCACCCGACGGGCGTGGCGACGCTCGTTGCCTTTTTGCTCGATCTGCACCTCGACCTGCTTCACCTCGGCGTCGAAGTGACCGTACGCGGCGTAGAGCTCGACGATGCGTTCCGTGTCGAGCTGCTCGAGACCGGGCAGGTAGTAGTGCTGGCCGGAGAACGAAAGGACCGGACTGGGCTGCAGGTTGAGGTGCGCGAGAAACTCTTGCTCCGTGAACCGGGTCACCCCTTCGAGTTCGACGGTGCGGACGACGGGGCCCGGCGGCGCGTCGGTCCGTCGTTCGCGACGGCGGTTCGGCCCCTCGGACGCGCAGGCCAGACCGCACCCGAGCAACAGCCAGAGCACGAGGAGTCGCGTCGCCACGGCGGCAAACGGCGGCCAACCATCCGCGATCGATCGGTCCCACGCCACGGCCGGCACCGGCCGAGCCTGCGGGAAGTCGGCCGGGCGTTCAAGCGAGGTCTGCGAGTCGGACGACTTGGGCGCCAGGCCTTGTTCCTGTGGAACTCGGGACGCGCTTCATCGGGCGCCGACCCCTCGTACGTGGGATGACCCGGCGCACCAACGCCACGGTGCGGGGCCGCTTGCGTACGACCGTCGTCCGTGGCGACGGCATGGCGACCGCGGACAGGCGTTCCGCGGTCGCCTCCGCTTCGCTTCTCCCGGACTGACTGCGGCCGAGGCCGGGCCGGTGGTTGGGCCGTCGAGCCGGGAGCCGCCAACCTTCACAGTGAGGTTAGATGCTCCGCGAGGGCGTCGAACACCACGCGGATCTTCCGACTCGTTCGGAGTTCGCGATGGCTGACGACCCACGTCGGCAGGGTGACCAACGGTGGGGCCTGAGGCAGGACCCGCCGGACTCGACGTTCGCGGGAGCCGACCTCTTCCATCATCACGCCCAAGCCCAGGCCCTGTTTGCACAGTTCCCATTGGACGAGGTGATCTTCGACTCGGATCGGGCTGGCGTCGTCTGTCACCGGCACGCCGCCCGCTCGTACCGCCTGGAGCAGACGGGGGCGCTCGTCGAAACCCAGTACGCACGCTCGGTCGGCCAACTCCTCGGGGGTCTTGGGATGGCCGATGCGTTTGAGGTAGCTCGGCGCGGCGTAGAGATGGGCGGGCGAGACCTCGCGGACCAACTTGGCCACGAGGTCGTCGCCTTCGGGCCGGTAGTGCCGGACGGCCACGTCCGCCTCGCGTCGACGCAGGTCACTGCTGGTGTTCGACACCACGATCTCGATCTCGAGGGCGGGATGGTGATCGCGGAGTTGCTTGATAACTGGTGCCAGTAGATAGGCCGCGACCGCTTGACTCGCGGCCAGCCGAACGACCCCTTCGACCGCTTGTGATTGGCCCGCCGCGATGAGCGAGAATCGTGCCGCTGCTTCGCTCATGTGCCGTACCTGCTCGACGAGCTCGGCCCCCGTCTTGGTGAGTACGAGTCGATGGCCGACCCGTTCGAACAGCGCCACGCCGAGTTCCTCTTCGAGCGCGGTGACCTGTCGCCCCAGCGTGGGTTGGGCCTGCCCCAACGCACGCGCCGCTGCGGACAGCGAACCTTCTTCCGCCGTCACCAAGAACGCACGGGCCCGGTTCCAGTCGAACGCGAACTTGCTCCAGTCCATGCAAAAAAGCATAACAAGAATACCGCCTTGGGGAATGTTCCCAACGAATCCGAAGGGTTATGACCAAGGGACGCGCGGGTGGTAGACCTCGATGATCAGGTCGAAGCCACCAACCGAGTGTTCGCCAGTGATCGCCGCTGGACCGTGGTCCGTGGCAGCGACCTCGAGGAGGGCGGGAGCCAGGGTCTACCTGTGTGGAGTCGTCACGTCGGTGACCCGGTGTTGGCAAGCAACCTGACGCGCCGGACCGACTTTGCGTTGTTTATGGTTGATGCGCTGACCAACGACTGCCTCGTGCAGGAGGCTCCGGCGATCGTGGGGCGGGAGACCGAGTCCGCTCGAGCGCATCTGGTGGCGGCGAGTGCCGTGGCGGGGTGAGTTTGGCGTGCCGCGTAGCGGGAGAGGGCGCGCGAGGGCCAATGCTTCGGTCCCGTCGGTTGCCTTGGACGCTCGGGCCGGGGGGCCCGAACGCGGCGATCCGGGTGGGCCCGGGCGATGCTCGAGGTGGGGCTGCGTGGCGTTGCCCGTCGGCGCCATCGGCACGGCGCGAAGCCGGGTCGGCGACGACGCTCGCGGTCGTTCCGTGCGACGACGAACCGCGCTGAAAACTCGCCCACGCGCACGCGATATCCGCGCGGTCCGGTACTTCGGGGAAACACGCAGGGAACCTCGCGGCGAGGTCATCGTGGGTAGTGGGCACGAACCGAGGGACCGAACCGTCGGTTTGAACCACGGAGTCTTCCATGCAACCCAAATCTCGCGTCCTCATCGTCATGTTCGCATTCACGTCGGCTGTTGGGCTGGCCTCCGCCGATTCAGCGACCGCGGGCGATCTGCACCACAAGGTCAACAAGATGTTCAAACAGCTCGATGCGAACGCCGACGGCACCCTGACCCGTGCGGAAGCGGGCGACAGCTGGGTCAGCAAGAAGTTCGACAAGATCGACGCGAACCAAGACGGGGGTCTGACCGTCGACGAAGTCGTCGCGTTCAAGAAAGCGCACAGCAAGCACGGCGACTGCGACAAAAAGCCCTCGCGAGCGTAGGGCGACGCGCTACGCCAGCGCGCCACAGCCGGACCGGTGGGGTCCGCCACCGGTTGGATCCGCGTCGGCTTTTCCGGGGCTCTACCCGTTCTCATGCGGCGGGTGACCGGGGGCGCTCGGTGACGCCGCGGTGTGACGCGGGCATCTGGGGTGGCCACCAAAGCTGGCCCGCCCGCGCCGCGGCGGTTCGTGTATGGTGCGACGACATGGACACGGCCGTCCCGACTGCGAAACTGACCCCGGGGAGCGTGGCGCTACTCGGTTTGCCCTGGGACGCCATGTCGACTCACATGCGAGGTCCGGCGGAGGCTCCGTCTGCGATTCGAGAGGCGCTGCACGGGGGCTCCGCCAACTTGTGGAGCGAGCGTGGGCGCGATCTGGGCGAACACCCGCGCTTCGTGGATATGGGCGATGTCAAGTTGCCGGAGGACGTGGCGGCCTTGGACGCCATCTCGGAGGCGGTCCAAAGCGTGCTCTCGCGTGGGGCGAAGCCGTTGGTGTTGGGGGGGGACCATGCCGTCACGCTGGGGGTGCTGCGCGCAGTCGCACAACGCTGGTCGCCACTCACCGTGTTGCACGTCGACGCCCACCCCGATTTGTACGCATCCTACGAGGGCAACCCGTTTTCCCACGCGTGTCCCTTCGCCCGCGCCCTCGAAGAGGGCTTGGTGTCGCGACTGGTCCAAGTCGGCATCCGTACCCTGAACGGGCATCAGCGCGAACAAGTCGAGCGGTTCGGAGTGGAGGTGATCGAGGCCCACGCCTTCGATCCGAACGAGCAGCTCGGGTTGGTGGGGCCGGTCTACGTGAGCATCGATCTCGACGGACTCGATCCAGCGTTCGCACCGGGCGTCTCGCACCACGAACCGGGCGGGCTCTCCACGCGCGATGTGCTGCGTCTACTCAACCAGCTTCCGAAGTCCGTGGTGGGGGCCGATGTCGTCGAGCTTAACCCTCGTCGCGACTTGCACGGCATGACGGCCATGGTCGCCGCCAAGCTGGCCAAAGAACTCGCGTGCCGGTTGCTCGACGAGCGCGATCCGCTGAGCTCCGCGCCGTAGCGGCCGGACCGCGGCGTCAACGGGTCGCGTCGGGCGGGCGCCGGGGACCGCACCGTGTGGGTGCCCGCAACGAACGGACTACCCGGTCCCGCGCTCGCCGTAGGCTTGCAACCCGGCGGCGAGCACGGCGACCGCGTGCGTCAACTCGGTGGTGTTGAGCACGTACGCGATGCGCACCTCGTCGCGCCCCAGCCCGGGGGTCGCGTAGAAGCCGGGGGCGGGGGCCATCATGACGGTGGCGCCGTCGTGCGAGAAGTCGGAGAGCATCCATTCGCAAAAGTGTTCCGCGTCATCCACCGGCAGCCGCGGCATCAGATAAAACGCCCCTTCGGGCTTGCGCAGGAACACTCCTGGAATGGCCGACAATCCTTCGTAGAGCACATCCCGTCGTTTGGCGTACTCGGCCAGCACCGTGTCGTTGTACGCGCTCGGAATCTCGTCAATACCGGCTGCGATCGCTTGGGCGAGGCCTGGGGCCGACAGGCGAGCTTGCGCCATTCGCAACGCCGCGTCCATCACGGCTTGGTTGCGAGAGACCACGCAGCCGAGTCGAATGCCGCAGGCCGAGTAGCGTTTCGACGCGCTGTCGATCACCACCACGAGCTCCTCAGCCCCGGCGAGGCTCAGGGCGCTCAAGCTCGTGCCGCCGTCGTAGACGAACTCGCGGTAGACCTCGTCCACGAGGAGAAACAACTCGTGTTCGCGGCAAAACTGAGCGACCCACTCGAGCTCTTGTCGGGTGTAGACGGTGCCCGTCGGGTTGCTCGGGTTGCACAGCAGCACGGCCTTGCACTTGGGTGACCGTGCGGCTTGCCAAGCCTCGGGCGGGGGCAAGTGAAAACCGTCCTCGCCGCGGCTTGTCAGCGGTCGCAGGCGAAGGTTCCCCAAGGTCGCGAAGGCGTTGTAGTTGGTGTAAAACGGCTCGACGACCAACACCTCGTCGTCAGGATCGGCCACGGCGAGCATGGCGAATAAGCACGCTTCGCTCCCGCCGGTGGTGACGAGCAACTCGCTCTCGTCGAGCTCGATGCCCAACGATCGATAGTACCGACGAAACGTGGCCAACGCCTCTGGCGTGCCACCCGACGGCGTATATGCCAGCACACGGTCGTCAATCGCGGCCAGTCGTCGCCGCATGGGCTCCGGTGTTTCGATGTCCGGTTGCCCGATGTTCAGATGGTACACGCGTACGCCTTGGCGCTTGGCTGCCTCGGCGTACGGCGCCAGCTTGCGGATCGGCGAGGCCGGCATGAGTTGGGCACGTCGGGAGATCGTGGGGGCCATCGCCTCAGGCCTATGCCAGAATCCCGCGTCCGTGACCAGCTGCGGTGGCAGGGTCGTCGCGGGTGCGGGGCGGGCCTTCGGACTCGAATCCGTGGCCGTTCCGCTCGTGCGGGCCCCGAACCCGCCGCGATTCGGTGTCGCGGCCCTCCACCCGGTTGCGCTCGTCGCCCCGCGCGGGGCTCGAGACGGCCACGTGGAGGACTCGGCTCGACCCTCGGCCGGCGGCGCGACGGAGGTCACGCCAGGGGTGCGTGTGCCTTGTGCGACTCGCGCCGAGTTGGAGGGGAGACCCGGGGGGCTTCCACCTCGTTCGCGCCCGCGATCGGCCGACCGCCTCGCCGTGCGTGACGCGGCGGCTCCTAGTGGTCAGCGGCGCCTACTCGCTTTTCATCTCACCTCGGGCAAAAATCGAGGCGACGTAGGTGAGCACGTCCGTGGCCGAGATCTCGTCGTAGCCGTAGTTGCGGATCAACCGCTGTTTGACCACGTCGATCTTCTCTTGGGCCTCTTTGTCGACCACTTGGCTGACCAAGCTGGTGAGCTTGATGCTGTCTTTTTGGTCTTCGAACAGCTTGAGCTCGAGGGCCTTGTACAGGCGTTCGTTGGTGCGGTAGTCGAACTGTTTGCCCTCGATCGCCAGCGCGCCGATGTAGTGCATGATCTCGCGGCGAAAATCGTCTTTGCGATTGTCCGGGATGTCGATCTTGGTCTCGATCGACCGCATCAAGCGTTCGTCCGGCTCCTCGTCCTGACCCGTGTAGGGGTTTTTGACCTTCTCGCGCTGCGTGTAGGCTTTGACGTTGTCGATGTAGTTGCTGCACAAGCGCGAGATGGCTTCCTCGTCTGCGCTGATCGCCCGCTGGACCTCGTTTTTGACGATGTCCTCGTACTCTTGTTTGACCACGGCCAGCAGCTCGCTGTAGCGCTTGCGCTGGTCCTCGTTGGTGATCAGGCTGTGACTTCGCAATCCCGACTCGAGCTCGTTCATCACCATGAACGGGTTGATGCTCGACTGGCCGCGGTCGCTCACGAGGCAGTTGGCGATCTTGTCCTGCACGTATCGAGGTGAGATGCCGGCCATCCCCTCTCGCTCGGCTTCCTTGCGCAGTTCTTTGACCGAGTCTTGGGTGTACCCGGGAAGCGTTTTGCCGTCGTAGAGCTTGAGCTTTTGCAGCGTGGACAGCTGCTGGTTTTTCGGCTCTTCGAGGCGGCTGAGCACGGACCACATCGCCGCCATCTCAAGGGTGTGGGGGGCGATAAAGCGTCCGCGAACCTTTTCGCGGTTGTAGTCCTTCGAGTAGATCTTGATCTCTTCGGCCAGCTTGGTGATGTACGGGATGTCGATCTTGACCGTACGGTCGCGCAACGCCTCCATGAACTTATTCTCGAGCAGGCGTTCGTACTCCGCTTCGTTGGTGTGACCGATGATCACCTCGTCGATGTCGGTTTGGGCGAACTTCTTCGGCTTGACCTTTTGCTCTTGGGTCGCGCCCAACAAGTCGTAGAGGAACGCCACATCGAGCTTGAGAATCTCGACGAACTCGATGATGCCTCGGTTGGCGACGTTGAACTCGCCATCGAAGTTGAAAGCCCGAGGGTCGGTGTCCGAGCCGTACTCGGCGATGCGCCGGTAGTTGATGTCGCCGGTCAACTCCGTGGAATCTTGGTTCTTTTCGTCTTTGGGCTGGAAGGTGCCGATGCCCACGCGGTCTTCCTCACTGATGAGCATTCTGCGCACGCGGACGTGCTCGACGCACTTGGACCAGTCGCCCTTGTAGCGCTGCATCAGCTCTTTGAAGATGAAGCGGCACGCGGGGTTGAGTTGCCCTCGGACCCACGGCCGAAAGCCGTCGCTGGTCAGGCCGAGCTCGTCGATGGCCTTGTCACGCCACTCGGGCGGGATGAGCTTGAGCGGCTCTTCGTGCATCGGCGACGGGAACACCTCTTGACCCGCGGTGAGATGCCGTAAATCTGGCGGGAGCGCCCATTCGTAGGTGTATAGCGCGCCGTCTTCGCTGCGGCTGTACTCCTCGAGGCCGCGTTTGAGCAGCCGAGCGATGGTGGACTTGGAGCTGCCCACCGGCCCGTGGAGCAAGATGATCCGCTTCTCGGTGCCGTAGCGCATGGCTGCGGCCTTGAGCACGTTGACAAGCCGCATCAGCGGGATGTCGAGGCCGTAGATGGCATCGGCTCCCCCGTGAGCTTCGTCTTGGAAAAACCGATAGCGCCGGATCTTCTTCTTGTTGTCGACGTACTCCTCGGTGCCGTGTGACAGCACCATGTCGTACAGACGCTCATAGGCCGTCCGCGCTACGCGCGGATTTCGGCGCACGAGCTCGAGGTACTCGGCGAACGTCCCAGACCAGTGCAGGTCTTCGTAGCGCTGATAATCCTGAAGGTTGGCGATGCGTTGGACGAGACTGGACGTGGTCATCGTGTTCCTCAAATCGAGCTGGCCAG